>CALEYV010000040.1 GCA_937927875.1 uncultured Actinomycetes bacterium
GACGAGACGTTGATCGCGACCTGCTCGAGGGCGTGCTCGGGCGGCTCGTCGAGGAACGGGCCGAGGAAGGTGCCGGTCGCATTGTGAACGAGCAGGCCGACCTCGAGCGGCTCGGTGACCGCCCGCAGCGCGTCGAGGAAGGCGGGCGACGTGAGATCACAGACGACCGGCACGCCGTCGACGCCGTAGTCGGTGTGCAGCGAGCGGGCAACCTCGGTGAGCGGCCCCGACCGGCGCGCCGCGACGACGACGTTGAGGCCGCGCCGGGCGGCCTCGCGCGCGTAGGCCTCGCCGAGCCCCTCCGAGGCGCCGAGCACGACGGCCCACGGCCCGTACCGCTCGCGAAAGTCTCCGGTCGGCATCCCCTGCTCCTCCGCGCGACGCGGCGGCGAGCCTACGCAGCGACGCGTCCCCTCCCGACCACCGCGGTCCCGGTCCGGGCGCGCCCGGCCCGGGCTACGCTCGGGCGCCCGCTCGCGCAGGGAGCTGCTGCATGGCGCCGTCCCCCGGCGCAACCGCCGACCGCTACGTCGTGATCTCGGCGGACGGGCACGCCGGGGCCGAGATCCACCAGTACCGCGACTACCTCGAGCGCCGCTACCTCGACGCCTTCGACGGCTGGGTCGCCGACTACGTGGTGCCGTTCCCCGACCTCGAGGGCCCGAACGCGAGCCGCAACTGGGACAGCGACCGCCGCCTCGCCGACACCGAGAGCGACGGCATCGTCGCCGAGGTGCTGTTCCCGAACACCGTCCCGCCCTTCTACCCGCGCTCGTCGCTGACCGCCCGGCCTCCCGCCGCCGATCGCGGCGAGCTCGAGCTGCGATGGGCGGGGCTGCGGGCCCACAACCGCTGGCTGGCCGACTTCTGCGCCGCGACGCCGGGCCGGCGGGCCGGCATCGCACAGATCCTGCTCGCCGACGTCGACGCCGCGGTCGACGAGATCCGCTGGGCGAAGGACGCCGGCTTGACGGGCGGGGTCCTGCTCCCGGGCGCGCCGCCCGGCACCGGGCTGGCCCCGCTCTACGACCGCGGCTACGAGCCGATCTGGGCCGTGTGCGAGGACCTCGGGATGCCGGTGAACCACCACTCGGGCAGCGCGGTCCCGCCGATGGACGAGACGCCGATCGACAAGGTGGTGTTCCTCCTCGAGGTCACGTGGTGGGCCCACCGCGCCTTCGCGCACCTGGTGTTCGGCGGCGTGCTCGAGCGGCACCCGGCGCTGCAGCTGGTCTTCACCGAGCAGGGCACGGGGTGGATCCCCGACGAGCTGGCGCGCCTCGACTACTTCGCGGAGCGGATGCGCTCCGCGACCGGCTCCCAGGAGGTCGAGTGGGGCCGGGACGTCGTGGCGGGCCTGTCGCTGCAGCCGAGCGAGTACTGGGCGCGCCAGTGCCACGTCGGCGCCAGCTTCATCCGGCCCACCGAGGTGCCGCTGCGCCACGAGGTCGGCATCGACCGGATCATGTGGGGCTGCGACTACCCGCACAAGGAGGCGAGCTTCCCGTACTCGGAGGAGGCGCTGCGGGTCGCGTTCGCGGGCGTCCCCGAGCCCGAGGTGCGGGCCATGGTCGGCCGCAACGCGGCCCGCCTCTACGGCTTCGACCTCGACGCGCTCGAGCCGGTCGCGGCCCGGGTCGGGCCCGCCGTCGACGACGTGGCGAGGCCGATCGACGCCAGCGAGATCCCGCCCGACGCGCGGCGCTGCCCGGCGTTCGCCGAGCTCTGACGGCGGCACCGCGCGCGCCGTGACCAGCCCAACCCAAAGGAGCAGCTGATGGGACGCATCCGCTACGGAGCCCGCACCGAGGAGGAGCTCCGAAACCGGGAGGTCGAGGCGACCGCGACCGGCGCGTGGGCCACGGTGCTCACCGCCTACTACCAGACCGACCCCGAGGTCGTGGCGGCGGTGCTCCCGCCGCCCCTCGAGCCGGCCGACCAGCCCCGGGTGCGGATCACGATCGCCCGGGTCGACATGAAGGGGCTCCCGACCTTCGGCGCCGGCACGTTCGCCGTCCGCTGCCGCCACGAGGGCACGACCGGCGACTACCCGCTCGTCATGCCGATGACCACCGAGCAGTCGGTCGTCGGCGGCCGGGAGACGTTCGGCGAGCCGAAGAAGTTGGCCGAGGTCACGCTCGAGCGGGAGGGCGACCGGGTCGTCGCCCGGTTCACCCGGCTCGGGATCACGTTCGTCACGGTGTCCGGCTTCGTGGCCGAGACGCTCCCCACGCCGCCCGACGGGAAGCGCACCGACTTCTACTTCAAGTTCCTGCCCGCCCCCGACGGCAAGGGCTTCGACGCCGAGCCGTCGCTCGTCTACTGCCACCGCGAGGAGCAGACCCGCTCCCTCGAGCGGGTCGAGGGCGAGGTCACGCTGACCGACTCGCCGTTCGACCCCGTCGCCGACCTACCGGTCCTCGGCGGCGTCGAGATCGAGCTCTGCGAGCGGCACAGCGTGCAGCGGGGTGAGATCCACTCCCGGGTGCCGGGCGAGTTTCTCCGCCCGTACGTGCATCAGCGCTACGACAACCTGTCCCCGGTCGGTGAGGAGTGATCGAGTCCCTCGGCGGGAAGGTCGCGGTCGTCACCGGCGGCGGAGGCGGCCTCGGCCGGGCGCTCGGTGAGCGCTTCGCCCGCGAGGGCATGCGGGTCGTGCTCGCCGACGTCCAGCCCTCGGCGCTCGACGCGACGGTCGCCGAGCTGCGCGACGCCGGCCACGAGGTCACCGGGGTCGTCACCGACGTGTCGCAGTGGGAGTCGGTGGCCGCGCTGCGCGACCGGGTCGTGGATCAGCACGGGCGGGTCCACCTCGTCTGCAACAACGCCGGGATCGGCGCCGGTGCCGAGGGCCGGGTGTGGGAGCACGAGCTCAACGACTGGCGCTGGGCGATGGCCGTCAACGTGTACGGCGTCATCCACGGCATCAACGCCTTCGTCCCGACCATGCTCGAGCACGGCGAGCCCGGCCACGTCGTGAACACGTCGTCCGGCAACGGCGGCGTGGCGCCGATCCTCGGCACCCCGCAGTACTCGGTGACGAAGGCCGCGGTCGTCACGCTCACCGAGGTGCTCGACGCCCAGCTCCGCGACGTCGGCGCCGTGATCGGAGCCTCGGTGCTGTTCCCCGGCCCGCACATGCTGCGCACCGGCCTCTTCGAGGCGTGGCGGCAGCGGCCGACCGAGTTCGCGAAGGCGAAGCCGCGGGCCAACCCGCCCGTCACCCTCGAGCAGTACGAGGAGCTGATGCGCCAGGCCGGCGTCGACGTGCAGTACACGCCGGTCGAGGAGGTCGCGGGCCGGGTCGTCGACGCGGTCCGGGCCGGCGACTTCTGGATCCTGCCGCCGAGCGAGCGCACCGACGAGCAGATCCGGGCCCGGGCCGACTCGATGCTGAAGCGCGAGAACCCGACCTACGTCCGGGCCGTCGCCGGCTGACCGGGAAGGAGGTCCCCGCATGTCCCGCTACCTCGTCATCTCCTCCGACTGCCACGCCGGGCTCCCGAACGAGCAGTACCGCGACTGGCTCGACCCGAAGCACCATCAGGCCCTCGACGAGGAGCTGGCGGCCCGGGCCGTCGCCGACCAGGAGGCGCGCGACCGGGGCCTGCGCAACGAGGAGTTCGCGGAGGCGTGGGAGCGCGAGAACGAGGAAGGCCTGCGCGGCGGCTGGGACGCGGCGCGACGCGACAAGGAGCTCGACGCCGACGGCGTCGCGGGCGAGGTGATCTTCCCCGACGCCGACGCGGTGACCTCCGGCGCCTCGGCGCCGTTCGGCGCCGGCCTCGGCGCCCGCGGCGACCTCGACCCCGAGCTGCTGATGGCGGGCGCGCGGGCCCACAACCGGTGGCTGGCCGAGCTCTGCGCGGCGAGCCCGGAGCGGCGGGCCGGCGTCGCGATCGTGCCGATCCTCCACGACGTCGACGCCGCGGTGGCCGAGATCGTCCGGGCAGCCGAATCGGGGCTGCGGGGCGGGATCCTCATCCCGTCCCGGTGGCAGCCGTACCCCCCGTACCACGACGACCGCTACGACCGGGTGTGGGCGACCTGCCAGGAGCTCGGCCTGCCGGTGCACGTGCACTCGGGGTCCGCCGACGCCGAGTCCTACGGCGAGCACGTCGGCATCTACGTCACCGAGGTTCGGTGGTGGTCGATCCGCCCGCTGTGGTTCCTGCTGTGGGCCGGCAAGTTCGAGCAGTTCCCGGACCTGCGGTTCGTGGTGACCGAGTGCGGAGCCTTCTGGGCGCCCGACCTGCTGTGGACCTCCGACATTGTGTTCGACCGGGAGCACGGCGCCAAGAAGCTCGGCGAGGGGCTCACCGCCCGCCTGCAGCGACGGCCGAGCGCCTACTTCGACCGCAACTGCGCCATCGGCGCGTCGAACACCCGCCGCCGGGAGCTGGCCCGCCGCTACGAGATCGGCGTCGGCAACCTGATGTGGGGCAACGACTTCCCGCACCCGGAGGGCACGTGGCCGCACACCAAGGAGTGGTTGCGCACCGCGTTCTGGGACATCCCGGTCGACGAGACGGCCGCCATCCTCGGTGGCAACGCGGTCGACGTCTACCGCTTCGACGCCGCCGCGCTCGCCCCCGTTGCGGCGCGCATCGGCCCGACCCCGGCCGAGCTCGGACAGACCGGCAACGGCCTCGACAAGTGGGCCGACGTGCAGCGCGCCGGCCGGCCGTGGATCACCGGCCTCGAGGCGGTCGAGGTGCCGATCGGATGAGCCCGCACCGACCGCGTCGATCCCAGCCGAGTGCCGAACCCGCCCGTAACCTCGTCGCGTGACCGAGCCCTGGGGCGGCGAGCCGACGCAGCCGATCGGCGGCATGGGCGATCGCACCCAGGCGCTCCCGCCATCGCGGCAGCCGCCCGGCCGCGGCGGCTACGACGACGGCGGGGCGCGCCAGCGCCGGACCTGGGCGATCGTCGCCGGGGTCGTGGCGGCGGTGATCATCATCGTCCTGCTCATCCTCTTGCTCACCAGCTCGGGCGGGAACGCGAACAACGCGGTGAGCATCAGCTCGTTCAACATCCCGAGCACCGTGACCTGCTCCGGGCCGACCACGATCGGCGTCTCGTGGACCACGACGAACGCGAACGAGGTCGTCCTCTCGATCGATGGCCCGGCGCCGTACAAGACGTACTCAGGATCGAGCGGTGCCGACACGGTGCCGTTCGCATGCAATGGCGCGCCCCACACCTACACACTGACCGCCAAGCGGACCGCCGGCGGGCAGGCCACCCAGACCCAGACCGTGACCCAGCTCACGGCGCCGACAACCCGCCCCGCGCCGACCACCACCCCGACGACGAAGCCGGCGCCACCGACGACGACGCCGCCGGCCAGCACCACCACGACGAGCTGACCGGGGGCCGGTCGGCACGGGCTCGGCGCGGCGCGGCCGGGCCAGGCACCACGTCGGCTACGGCGCGGGTGGTTGCGAGAGCACGCTCTCGATCGGCGGCGGGGCGTCCGCGAAGGCGGCGAACTTCGGCTGCGCCGTGGCGCGGTACCGGTCGGTGCTGTGCACCGGGTCCTTATCGAACTCGGGGATGACCCGCTGGCCGAAGGTCTCAAGGCACTCGAGCGATTCCTCGACGCTGAGGTCGTTCGGGAAGCCGAACACCAGCTGGTCGACGCCGGTCTGCTCGAAGACGGCCAACTGCTCGCAGACCTCCTCCGGGGTGCCGCACAGCACGGCGCCGATCGCGATCGCGTCGTCGAGGAACTCCGGGAGCATGCGCAGCGGCGGCTCGGGCCACGTCGGCGCCCCCTCCGGCTTGGGGAACGTGTCGTGGTACAGGCACACCAGCGAGTACAGGTAAGCCCCCGGCCCCCGGGTCGTGATCGCCCGCGCCCGCTCCCGGTCCTCGAAGCAGCGCACCCCGTTGGTGATCATCACGTTGTCGTTCACGAACTGCCCGATCGGCTCGGTGCAGCTGGCGATCCCCTCCTTGTAGGCGTCGATCTGGGGCTTCATGTCGACGATGGGCGAGAAGTTGAAGCCGAGCGCGCCGAGCCCGTAGGTGCCCGCCTTGCCGAAGGTGGGCGGGTTGCCGCACGCGACCCACATCGCCGGGTGCCCCGGCGCGTACGGCTTCGGGAGCACGTTGTGGGGCAGGTCGACCGCGAAGTGGTCGCCTTGGAACGTGTAGTCGCGCTGCTCCCACATGCGCGGGATCTCGCGCACCACCTCCTCCCACTCCGGCTTGGTCGAGCTGGTGTCGTGGATGTTGAACGCCGCCACCTCGTGCGACCCGGCGCCACGACCGGTCCCGAACTCGAACCGCCGGCTCGTGAGGTGGTCGAGCATCGCCACCCGCTCCGCGACCCGCACCGGGTGGTTGACCCGGGGGCTCAGGTTGAAGATGCCGGACCCCACGTGGATCCGCTCCGTCGCGCAGGCCAGGTAGCCGAGGTAGGTCTCGTTGGCCGAGATGTGGCTGTACTCGGTGAGCGTGTGGTGCTCGGTGACCCAGCAGTACTTCCAGTTGTTGGCGTCGGCGCAGCGGGTGAGCTCGACCTCGTTCATGATCGCCCGGTGCTCGGCCTCGCTGTCGTGGGCCTGCGGGCCGGGCAGGTAGCCCTGGATGAAGATCCCGAACTCCATGTCGCTCCCTCGCTCAGGCGGGGCGGGTCTCGGGCAGCCGCACCAGCGGGATGCGGCGGTCGGTCCGCTGCTGGTAGCTGGCGTACCAGGCGCGGTCGGCGACGAGCAGCGCCCAGATGCGGTCGTACTCGGCGCCGTCGAGGATCTCGGGCTCCGACCAGTACTGCCCGCCCTGGACCTTGCACCGCACCTCGGGGTTCGCGGCCCGGTCGCTCAGGTTCAGATACCAGGACGGGTGCGCGGGCGCGCCGGCGAAGGACGCGACGACGACGCGGCGTCCCTCGGGATCCAGCCAGGTCGGCAGCGCCACCTTGTGCTCCTTGCCGCTGCGACGGCCGACGGTCCGGAGGAGCACGTGGTGCATGCCTGCCTGCTGCCACACCACGTCGTCGTCCATCGCCTCCATGGCCGCGACGTGGGCCTCGCTGAGCTTGGGGATCTCGTCGAGCGACGGGGTCTCCCAGGTCTGCTCGACGTGCTGCGTCTCGGGCATCGCCCACAACGTAGCGGGCCCTCCCAAGTCGCCCTCGGGGCGGCTGGCGGCGCGGCGCGGCGCGGCGCGGCGGCCCAGCCTCCGGCTCGCAGCCCACGATCGTTGGTACGGTGCGCGGCCGGTCGGCGAGCGGAGGTCTCGGTGCGGGGCACCCGTATGGCGACGTGGAGCGCCGCCAGCACCGGTGTCGCCGCGGTCGCCGGGACGCTGGCGCTGCTGGGCGCCGGCCCGGCGACCGCCGCCCCAACCACCCTCTTCACGTTGGTGACGCCCGGCTACCAGGCGAGCGCCGCGACCGTCCCGGCCGGCATCTGCTTCCTGACGATCAGCGCTGACGGTGGTCACGGCGGACTCGGGTTCGCGCCTGGCGGCGCCACCGCGGCGCGGGGGCCACGGTCACGGCCCGGGTCGCGGTCGCGCCCGGGGCTGGGCTCAACGTTCTCGTCGGCGACACCGGCGGAGCCGGCACCGCGACCATCGGCGGTGCCGGGGGTGTCGGAGGCGGCGGGGGCGGCGGCAACGCAGCCGGGTTCACCGGCACGCATTCCGGTGGTGGAGGTGGCGGCGCCTCCGCCGTCACGACCGCGTCGGGTGCGCTCGTCGTCGTCGGCGGCGGCGACGGCGGCAGCGTCGCGCCCGGCACTGGCGGCAACGCCGGCCTCGTGGGGGCCAACGCCAGCAACGGCGGGCAGAGCGTCGC
>CALEYV010000041.1 GCA_937927875.1 uncultured Actinomycetes bacterium
AGATGTCGCGGAGCGCGGCGATGCTGCCCTTGTAGACCTTGTCGACGTTCTCGAATCGAATCATCTACGCGGCAAACAGTCCCGAAAGGGGGTGGGAGGGACGAGTTGAGGGTAGCAGGGCCCGCCCGCAAAGGGTTGGCACAGCGCCTGACCAGCCGCTTCCCGCTAAGCGCGCTCGGTTCGCCGCCACTGCAGCCAGGACTCGACGAACCCGTCCAGGTCGCCGTCGAGCACCGCGTCGACGTTGCCGGTCTCGTACCGGGTGCGCTCGTCCTTCACGAGGCGGTACGGAGCGAGCGTGTAGGTGCGGATTTGGCTCCCGAACGCGACGTCGCGCTTCTCCCCGGAGAGCCGGGTCAGCTCGGCCTCCCGCTCCTGGCGCTGCCGCTCGGCGAGCCGGGCGGCGAGGATCTGCATCGCGCGGGCCTTGTTCTGGGCCTGCGACCGCTCGTTCTGGCACGACACGACGATCCCGGTCGGCAGGTGCGTGATCCGCACCGCGGAGTCGGTGACGTTCACGTGCTGGCCGCCGGCGCCCGACGAGCGGTAGGTGTCGATGCGCAGGTCGGCGGGGTCGATCTCGGGCTCCTCGGCCGCCTCGAGCGCCGGCACCGCGTCGAGGGACGCGAACGCGGTCTGGCGACGGGCGTTGGCGTCGAAGGGCGAGATGCGGATGAGGCGGTGCACGCCCCGCTCCCCCTGCAGCATCCCGTAGGCGTACCGGCCCTTCACGGTGAAGGTGGCGGAGGTGATGCCGGCCTCGGTGCCGGGCTGGACCTCGTCGACCTCGACCTCGAATCCGTGGCGCTCGGCCCAGCGCGTGAACATCCGGAACAGCATCTGGGTCCAGTCCTGGGCGTCGGTGCCGCCCGCGCCCGAGTGGACGTCGCAGATCGCGTCGCGCTCGTCGTGGTCGCCCGTGAACAGGGCCCGCAGCTCGAGGCGCTCGAGATCCCCGGTCAGGTCGCGCGCGCCCGCCTCGATCTCGGGCTCGACCGAGTCGTCGCTCTCCTCCCGCGCCAGCTGATGGAGGGTCTCGAGGTCCGAGAGCCGCGCCTCGAGGCCCTCGACGAGCGTCACGTCCTCCTTGGCCCGGGCGAGCTCCGCGAGGAGCTGGCGCGCCCGGTCGGGGTCGTCCCACAGCCCCGGCTCGGCGGACTGGCGTTCGAGCTCGGTGGCGCGCTCGCGGGCCGCGTCGACGTGCAGGTACCGGCGCGCGTCGTCGATGCGGCGGCGGAGATCAGCCAGGTCGTCGGCGAAGTCACGCATGGCGAGGCCGGGGTCGGCCCGCCCGGCCAGTCAGCGGCCGTGGCAGAGCTTGTACTTCTTGCCGCTGCCGCAGAAGCACGGCTCGTTGCGACCCGGGGTCTTGTCGACGCGCACCGGCTCGTTGACGACGTCGGGATCGTAGGCATCGACCGCCTCTGGCTCCGCGGTCAGCACCGGGGCCGCCGCCTCCTGAGGCTCGAGCGTCGGCGCCGCCAGCGCCGCGCTGAGGCCCTGGGCGCCCTGCACCGGGTCCTCCGGCGCGCTGTAGCGCAGGTTCGTCGCCACGGGGCGGGGCGCCTCCTCGGTGACCACCTGGAGGTGGGTCACGTACCGGACGAAGTCCTCTTCGATCGTGGCCATCATGGCCTCGAACATGTCGAAGCCCTCGCGCTGCCACTCGGCGAGCGGGTCGCGCTGGCCCATCGCCCGCAGGTTGATGCCCTCGCGCAGGTAGTCCATCTCGTAGAGGTGCTCGCGCCAGCGCTGGTCGATCACCGACAGCATCACGCGCCGCTCGATCTCCCGGAGGGTCTCCTTCCCGATCGCCTCCTCTTTCTCCTCGTACTTGGCGAGCGCCTCGCCGAGCACGAGCTCGCGCAGCTGGTCGACGTGCAGGCAGTCGTCGAGCTGGGCGCGCGTCACCTCGCTGGGGAGCGTCGCCTGGAGGTTGCGGTGGAACTCGGGCAGGTCCCAGTCCTCGGGGAACTCGCCCGGGCAGTAGCCGGCGATGAGACCCTCGACGATGTCCTCGATCGCCTGCAGCGTGTCGTCGCGCAGGTCCTCGCCGTCGAGGATCTGCTGGCGGCGCCGGTAGATGACCTTGCGCTGCTCGTTCATCACCTCGTCGTACTTGAGGACGTCCTTGCGGATCTCGAAGTTGCGGTCCTCGACCGTGTGCTGCGCCCGCTCGATCGCGCGCGTCACCATCTTGGCTTCGAGGGGCATGTCGTCGGGGAAGGCGCGGTCCATCACCCAGCTCATCGCGCCGGTCGCGAAGAGCCGCATGAGGTCGTCCTCGAGCGACAGGTAGAAACGGCTCTCCCCCGGGTCGCCCTGGCGGCCCGAGCGGCCCCGCAGCTGGTTGTCGATGCGGCGGCTCTCGTGGCGCTCGGTGCCGAGCACGTAGAGGCCGCCGCTGTCCAGGACGCGCTTGCCGTCTCGCTCGCACTCGGCCGCGTAGCGCTCGACGAGCTCGGTGAAGCGGTCCGGCTCCGCCTCGGGGCTCGAGCCGTCAGCGAGCAGCTCGCGACGGGCCAGGCCGTCGGGGTTGCCGCCGAGCAGGATGTCCACGCCGCGACCGGCCATGTTGGTGGCCACCGTCACTGCGCCCGGCCGGCCGGCCTGGGCGACGATGTGGGCCTCCTTCTCGTGCTGCTTGGCGTTGAGCACCGCGTGCGGGATGCCGCGCCGCTCGAGCGTGCGCGACAGGCGCTCCGACTTCTCGACCGAGATGGTGCCGACGAGCACGGGCTGCTCGGCGTCGTGGCGCTCCTGGATGTCGTCGGCGACCGCCTCGTACTTCGCCGCCTCCGACTTGTAGATGAGGTCGGCGTGGTCGGCCCGCACCATCGGCTGGTTCGTCGGGATCGTCACGACCTCGAGCCCGTAGGTGTGCGCGAACTCGCCGGCCTCGGTGGCCGCGGTGCCGGTCATCCCGGCGAGCTTGTTGTACATGCGGAAGTAGTTCTGGAGGGTGATGGTGGCGAGGGTCTGGTTCTCCTCCTTGATCCGCACCCCCTCCTTCGCCTCGACCGCCTGGTGCAGGCCCTCGCTCCAGCGCCGGCCCTCGAGGATTCGGCCGGTGAACTCGTCGACGATCTTCACCTCGCCCTGCTGCACGACGTAGTCGACGTCGCGCTTGAACAGCTCCTTGGCGCGGAGCGCGGCCTGGAGCTGGTGCACGAAGTTCTGGTTGACGTGCTCGTAGAGGTTGGGGACGCCGAGCGCGTCCTCGACCCGGCCGATCCCCTCCTCGGTCGGGACCACCGTCTTCTTCGCCTCGTCGACCTCGTAGTCGCGCTCGGCCTGCAGGGTCCGGACGATGCGCGCGAACTGGTAGTAGAGCTGCTGGGCGTCGTCCGCCGGCCCGGAGATGATGAGCGGGGTACGGGCCTCGTCGACGAGGATCGAGTCGACCTCGTCGACGATCCCGAAGAAGTGGCCCCGCTGCACCTGGTCCTCCTTGCTGCCGGCCATGTTGTCCCGCAGGTAGTCGAACCCGAACTCGTTGTTCGTCCCGTAGGTGAGGTCGGCGCCGTAGGCGGCACGCTTGGCCTCGTAGTCGAAGATCTCGGGCACGACGATGCCGACCTCGAGCCCGAGCGCCTGGTAGATCTGTCCCATCCACTCGGCGTCGCGGCGAGCCAGGTAGTCGTTCACGGTGACGACGTGCACGCCGTAGCCGGCGAGCGCGTTCAGGTAGACGGGCAGGGTGGCGACGAGCGTCTTGCCCTCGCCGGTCTTCATCTCCGACACCCAGCCGAAGTGCAGGGCGGCGCCGCCCATGAGCTGCACGTCGAAGTGGCGCTGCCCGAGCGTGCGCCGGGCCGCCTCGCGCACGAGCGCGAACGCCTCGGGGAGGAGGTCGTCGAGGGCGTCGATACGCGCCTCGCGCTCGGTCACCGGGTCGCCGGCCCGATCGAGCTGCCCGCGCAGGTCGCCCGTCATGGCGCGCAGCTCCTCGTCGCTGCGCCGCTCCATGTCGGGCTCGAACGCGCCCACTTCGGGCACGACCGACTCGAGCGCCTTGAGCTTGCGGCCCTCGCCAGCGTGTAGCAGCCGCTCGAAGAGTCCCATACGAGCGCCGAGTGTACCGGCGGGTCACGCCGATTCCGATCGGTAGCGCGCGCCCCCGCTGTCGACGGCCGCTCCCTATGCTCACCGCGTGAGCTCCCTGGTGGTGGGCGAGCCACTCGGCCGCGGGGAGCAGCGCTGGTTCGCGGCGGTGGTGCTGGCCGTCATCGTCGCCGTCGGCGCGCTGCTCATCGTCACGACCCCGCACGCGTCCGCGGGTGACCCGCTGGTCGATGTCGCGGCCCGGCTGTGGCTGGTGCTGTGCACCGTCGTCGTGCTGGTCGTCATCCGGGCCCGGATCGCGCCGACCCTGAAGGGCTTCCTCATCGCAGTGGTGGTCGGGTCGGCGCTGATGCTCGCCGCGGCGCTGGTGCTGAGCGCCAACGACTTTGCCCCGTTCGGCGCCGCGCTCGACCAGAGCCACCGCACCGCGCTCATCACGAAGTACGCCACCCACTGGACGTGGGTCGACTTCGCCTACAAGGGCCTCCCCGACTCGTACCCGCCGCTCACCTTCTGGATCCTGGGCCGGCTCGCCTCGCTCCTCTCGATCGCGCCCTGGAAGATGCTGAAGGTCGACGTGCTCGCGACCGCGTTCCTCGCCCCGGTGCTGAGCTGGCCGCTCTGGCGCCGGGTCGTCGGCAGCAGCGCCGCGCTGGGCGCCGTGCTCGGCGGGACGCTGCTGTTCCAGGCCTGGTACCGGCCCATGGCGTGGCTGTGCGTCGCGGTGTTCGTCCCGTGGTGGCTGTGGGGGGTGCTCGGCGTCGGCGGGTCGCCGGCCCGGTCCCGGGGCGAGCTCGTCGTGGCCGCGGTGGTCGGCGCGGCGCTGTTCTGCACCTACTACTACCCGTTCTTCATCGGCGTGCTGATGCTGGCGGTGACCCTGGTGCTCCGCCGGCCGGCGCGTGCACGCGGCCTCGAGCTCCCACCGCGAGACGCGAAGGCCGCCGGGCTCGTGCTCGGCGGCACGATGCTGCTCAGCGCGCCGTACTGGCTGCCGCTCGCGGTGTCGATCGTCCGGAACGGGTATCAGTCGAACTCCAACCGCTACTACATCGCCGACTTCGTCGACTTCCGGTTCCGCTTCCTCACCTTCGACGTGATCGGCGTCGTGATGCTGGTCGGCCTCGCCTACCTGGTCGTGACGGCGCGGCGCTCTCCCGTCTCGCTCGCCCTGCTCGGCGTCGTCGCGGCCGCGGTCGTGTACTACGTCGCTGACTACATCGGGGTGCTCGCGAGCGTCCCCCTGCTGTCGTTCGAGAGCAACCAGCTGGTCGACCTCATCCTCGGGATCGGCGCCGGGCTCGCCGCCGTCCACGGCTGGCGGCTCGCCCGGTCGAACGAGGCCCTCCGGGCCCGGATCGGCCGGGGTGGGATCGTCGCCCTGTTCGGGGTCGCGACCGCGGTCCTCGGGTTCAGCCTCGCCCAGACCGCGGTCAAGACCATCCCCTACGTGAACGAGCAACGCAGCGCCTCGGAGCCCACCGACCTGATCCGCGACTTCCAACGGGCCGCGGGCGGCCCGACCAAGGACCGGGTCCTCCTCACCGACGTCAACGAGCTGCCGACGTTCCTGCCCGTCTACGTCTTCAACTGGTGGGACACCCAGAGCAACACGACGCCCGCGGCGCGCGTGAACGA
>CALEYV010000042.1 GCA_937927875.1 uncultured Actinomycetes bacterium
AGGGTTGGGCTGTTCGCCCATTAAAGCGGTACGCGAGCTGGGTTTAGAACGTAGACACGCTGCGTCCCCGTGGAGTAATCCGCGGGTGCTCACCGGCTCATATCGGTGGAACCCCAATCGAACGCCGAACAGTTCTGTTGGGGCAATACCGAGGGAAGACCAGCAAGAGCCCTAAGCCATTCAGATCGAAGCGGCACCTGCCGCCCCGGATGCCTCAAAGCAGCATCCGTGTGGTAAGGGTTGCTGGTCCCTGTAACGACTCTCTCCGAGCGCTTTATGGAGAGGATGGAGCGCATTCCTGGCTTCGCTGGGAAAATCTGTGCGCTCTATAACACGCCGGCCCCTTGAAAAAGGGTGAAGGTATAGTCTATGCCCGCAGTAATGCGGTGATTCCATGCGCGAGACAGTTCGGTCCCTATCCACTGTGGGCGGAGGAGACTTGAGGGGAGCTGTCCCTAGTACGAGAGGACCGGGACGGACGCAGCTCTCGTGTGCCAGTTGTTCTGCCAAGAGCACGGCTGGTTGGCGACCTGCGGAAGGGATAAGCGCTGAAAGCATCTAAGCGCGAAGCCTGCCTCGAGATGAGGTCTCCCACCGGGTTAACCGGGTAAGGCCCCTGGCAGACGACCAGGTTGATAGGCCGGAGGTGTAAGCACGGCGACGTGTTCAGCCGACCGGTACTAATCGGCCGAGGGCTTGGGTTCTTCTTGCTCTCGCTCGTGCTCGCTCTGGGGTTCTCGACTCGCTGTTTGAGAACCAATGATGTTCCGGTGGCCACAGCGGCGGGGAAACACCCGTTCCCATTCCGAACACGGCAGTGAAGACCGCCAGCGCCGATGGTACTTGGGGGGTGACTCCCCGGGAGAGTAGGTCGCCGCCGGACTTTCTCTCGACGAAGCGCCTCCGCGTCTCGCCTCACAGCGAGCGTGTCGAGGCGCTTCGCCGCGTCAGGGCGTCGGTACTCTGCGTTGGTGGGCGCGCGACGAGACAACGACCGTCGAAAGCATCGGCGTCCACCGCGAGGGCGACGGGAGGGCGGCTTCGGCCCCTGGGGTCCGCCGCGCCCCGCCGAACACGAGCGCCGCCCTGACGAGCCTCGGCGCGACACCTCGCGCGGGTCGGCTCGGTACCGCGTCACGGGCCAGCGGAAGCCCGCGCGGCGCCCGGAGCGGAGCGGTCGCCCGAGCTCGCCGGCGCGCCCGCGCAGTCGGGTTCGGCGTCGTGTTCCGGCGAACGTGGAACGGGAGATCCTCGGCCTCGGGGACCGCCGAGGCAGCCACTACCTCGCCAGCCTTCTCGAGGCCGCTGACGACTTCGATCACGAGCGCGACCGCCGAGCCCTGCGAACGCTTCGAGAGCTCCGCGACGCGTTGCCCGACTCGCCGAGCATTCGTGAGCTCCTCGGCCTTACCCACTACCGGCTCGGGAACTTCCGGGCTGCAGCCAAGGAGCTAGAGGCCTTTATCGAGCTCAGCGGCTCGGTCGAGCAGCACCCCGTCTTGATGGACTGCTACCGGGCCCAGCACCGGTGGGCGAAGGTCGAGCAGCTGTGGCAGGAGCTCGCCGCCGCGTCGCCCTCGGGGCAGCTGGTGGCGGAGGGACGCATCGTGGCCGCCGGCGCGCTCGCTGACCGGGGCAGGGTGACCGAGGCGGTCAGTCTGCTCTCCCGCAAGGCCGACGCCGTGAAAAGGCCTCGCGAGCACCATCTGCGCCTTTGGTACGCGCTGGCTGATCTCGAAGAACGCGCCGGCGACCACGCTCGAGCCCGCGCGCTCTTCGCCCGGGTCGCGGCGCACGATCCGCAGTTCGCCGACGTCTCCGATCGCCAGGCCGCTTTGGGCTGACTCACCGTCGCACCCAGGCGGTAGACACATCGGAGCTTCCCCCGCCTTCCCCGACGCTGCGACCGGCCATCGGGCCGGCGAAGGGAAGGCTTTCAATGGCTGATGAGCAGTCGACACCCACCATCAACCTGGCGATCCTGCGCGGAGCCGCGTCGGGAGCGCCCGAGATCCGGCAACTCCCGTCCGGACGCCGGCTCGCATCGTTCTCGGTGCGGACCCACGCGCTCGGTCCGCCTGCTACGTCGGTGCCGGTCGCGGCCTGGGATCCGTCGGCGTGGATCGAGGCGGTCGACGAAGGGGACGAGCTGATCGTCGCCGGATCCGTGCGGCGACGCTTCTACCGAGCCGTGACTGGCTCCCTGGCCTCCCGTGTGGAGCTCGAGGCGGCCGTCGTCGGCCGGGCGTCGGATGCCCGCAAGATCCGGCGAGCGCGCCACCTCGCCGAGGAGGCGCTCGAGGCGCTCGGGTGACGCTGCCGAGCGCGTCCGGCGTTCAACAAGCCTGAACGTATGATGGGAAGCGGCTCGCGAAGGGTCCCCGAGCGTTGGGGCACAGCGAGGGGACCCCCCCAGGGCCATTGGCCAGGAACCGAGCAGCGAGGACGCGTGACCGCGAAGACCACCTTCCTTGAGCCGGAGTCGCTCGACCGCGTCGTCATTCGGTTCGCTGGCGACTCGGGCGACGGGATGCAGCTCGCGGGGGACCGGTTCACCGACGTCAGCGCCGCATTCGGCAACGACCTGGCCACCATGCCGAACTACCCGGCGGAGATCCGGGCCCCCGCCGGGACGATCGCCGGGGTTTCGTCCTTCCAGGTCCATATCTCGGACCACGAGATTCTTACCCCGGGCGACATGCCCAACGTGCTCGTCGCCATGAACCCGGCCGCCCTGCGGGCCAACATCACCGAGCTCGAGCCCGGCGGCACGATCCTCGTCAACTCGGACGCCTTCGAGCAGCGCAACCTCGAGAAGGCGGGCTACCAGGCCAGCCCGCTCGAGGACGGCTCGCTGACGGCCTTCCGCGTCATCCAGGTCCCGATGACGTCCATCACCTTGGAGGCCACCAAGCCGCTCGGCGTGAAGCCTCGCGACGCTGAGCGCTCGAAGAACTTCTTCGCGCTCGGCTTGCTGTCGTGGATGTACACCCGCCCGATCGATGCGACGGTCGAGTGGATCAACGAGAAGTTCGCCAACCGGGAGATGGTGCAGGCCGCCAACCTGGCCGCCTTCAAGGCCGGGTATCACTTCGGCGAGACGGCGGAGCTCTTCGAGCACGCGTACGAGGTGGCGCCGGCTCAGCTCGAGCCTGGCCGTTACCGCAACGTCACCGGCAACGTCGCGCTCGCTGCCGGCCTGGTCGCCGCCTCGCAGCAGAGCACGCTGCCGATCGTCTACGCGTCGTACCCGATCACGCCGGCGTCCGACATCCTCCACGAACTCTCGCGGCACAAGAACTTCGGGGTGCGAACCCTGCAGGCCGAGGACGAGATCGCCGCTGTCGGCGTCGCCATCGGGGCTGCGTTCGCCGGGCAGCTCGGCATCACCGCCACCAGCGGGCCCGGCGTCGACCTGAAGGCCGAGGGCGTCGGACTCGCGATCAGCCTCGAGCTCCCGCTCGTCGTCGTGGACGTCCAGCGCGGCGGCCCCTCGACCGGCCTGCCGACGAAGACTGAACAGTCCGACCTGCTGCTGGCGATGTTCGGGCGCCATGGCGAGGCGCCGCTGCCGATCGTGGCCGCGCGCTCGCCGAGCCACTGCTTCGACGCCGCGTTCGAGGCGGTGCGCATCGCTGTGAAGTACCGGACGCCGGTCATCCTGCTCACCGACGGGTATCTCGCCAACGGTGCCGAGCCCTGGAAGCTGCCGGATGTTGGCGCGCTGCCGGACATCTCGGTGCCCTTCGCAACCGAGCCCAACCACGACGGCGAGTTCTGGCCCTACCTGCGGGACCCCGAGACGCTCGCTCGACCGTGGGCGATCCCTGGCACCCCGGGTCTCATGCACCGCATCGGCGGCCTCGAGAAGGAAGACGGCACCGGCAACGTCAACTACGACCCGCTGAACCACCAGCACATGGTCGAGCTCCGCGCGCAGAAGGTCGCCGGCATCGCGAAGGAGCTCCCGCCCGTGACCGTCGACGACCCCGACGGCGCGTCGCTGCTCGTCCTCGGGTGGGGCAGCACGTGGGGCTCGATCCAGCAGGCGGTACGCGAGGCGAGAGCGGCCGGGACACCAGCCGCCCACGCGCACCTCGTGCACCTGAACCCCTTCCCGCCGAACCTCGGCGAGGTGCTGGCCCGCTACGACCGGATCCTCGTGCCCGAGATGAACCTCGGGCAGCTGACCAAGCTGGTGCGGGCCGAGTTCCTCGTGGACGCCAAGACGCTGCCGAAAGTCCAGGGGCTGCCGTTTCGCGCTTCCGAGATCGAGGCCGCGATCCAGGAGATGAGCCGTTGAGCGACGAAGCAGCGATCGGGACGCTGTCCCGCAAGGACTTCCAGTCCGACCAGGAGGTCCGTTGGTGCCCGGGCTGCGGCGACTACTCGATCCTCGCCGCGATCCAGCTGCTCCTGCCCGAGCTCGGCGTGCGGCCGGAGAACCTGGTGTTCGTCTCCGGCATCGGCTGCGCGGCTCGCTTCCCTTACTACATGAACGTCTACGGGCTGCACGGCATCCACGGCCGCGCCCCGGCGATCGCGACCGGCGTCGCGCTCGCTCGTCCCGACCTCGACGTGTGGGTCATCGGCGGCGACGGCGACATGTTCTCCATCGGCGGGAACCACCTCATCCACTCGCTGCGCCGCAACGTCAACCTGACGATGCTCATGTTCAACAACCAGATCTACGGGTTGACGAAGGGCCAGTACTCGCCGACCAGCGAGATCGGCAAGATCACGAAGTCGTCTCCGTTCGGCAGCCTCGACACGCCGTTCAACCCGGTTTCGGTGGCGCTGGGCGCCGAGGCAACGTTCGTCGCCCGCACCCACGACCTCGACCGGAAGCACATGGTCGAGGTGTTCCGTCGGGCCCACGAGCACCGCGGGGCGTCGTTCGTCGAGGTGTATCAGAACTGCAACGTTTTCAACGACGGCGCGTTCTCGGCGGTGACGGGCAAGGAAGTGCGGCCCGACATGCTGATCGAGCTCCACCACGGCGAGCCGGTCCGCTTCGGAGCCAACGGCGAGCACGGCGTGATCCTCAACCGGTTCGGCGAGTGCGAGGTCGTCGAGGTGGCTGATGTGGGCGAGGACCGGATCCTGGTTCACGACGAGCACCGCACGGACCCGACCCTCGCGTTCGCGCTGTCCCGGCTCGCCGACCGGCCCACGGTGCCGACGCCGATGGGCGTGTTCCGCGACGTGGCCCGCCCGACCTACGAGGGCGAGGTGCAACGTCAGCTCGTCACGGCCTCGGAGCGCCAAGGCCCGGGCGACCTCGCCGCGCTCGTCGGGGCGGGCGCGACGTGGGACGTCGGCTAAGCCCGACTGCCCGCGTCCAGATCCCGCATCACCAAGCCGGTCCGCGGCTTCGGCCAGAAGAAGCTCGTCTTCTCGGGCATGCGCAGCCCGGCGAGCGCGGCGGCTCGGATCTGGGCCACCGTCACGGGCCGGAGGAGCACCGCGGCATCGGCGGCGCCCTTCTCAACCATCGACGCGCAGGTGACCGCGTCGTCCCGGTAGGCGAGCTCGGCCTCACCCAGCGCTGGCCGCACCCAGACGTCGAAGCGAGCCGCGTCGACGTCCCGTAGCTCGCTCGGCAGGCTCCGCTCGGCGAGCGCCACCGCGTCGGTGGTCGGCGACAGCCACGCCAGACCCTCGCGGTCGACGAGACCGAGGCCACGCTCGCGCGCGGCCCGGCGCTGCAGGTCCCGGACGCCGGCCTCCGTGTTCGGTCCGGCCGGCTCGACCCGAAGCGAGGCGGCCAGTCGCTCGCGCAGGTCGGCGGGTGCCCCGTGCACCAGGCGGTGGATGGCCCGCACGTCGAGCATGGCCTCGTCCAGCTCCACGACGAGGGCCATGACGGCGCCGGCCGCGGGATCGGCCGGTCGGTCGGCGTGATACGTGCGGGCGGTCTCGAACCGGTGGTGCCCGTCGGCGAGGACGAGCGGCGCCCGGCTCACCGCGGCGCGGATCGCCTCCATGCGCCGGTCGTCGTCGATCAGTGACAGGCCGTGCCACGTGTCGGAGTCGTCGACGGCCGTCGCGACCGCCGCCTCGAGCGGCGGCACCTGCTCGGTGAGCCCGCTGGCGAGGGTGAGGCACCAGATCGGGTCGAAGTTGGCCCGGGTGGCCCGGAGGAGGGCGAGGCGATCGCTCCGGGCCTTCGGCAGCGTCCGCTCGTGGGGGAGCACCTCGCCGTCGCCTTCCGGGAGCCGCAGCGCGCCGATGACCCCCAGCGTGCGGTGCGCCGCGCCGCCGGAGCCCGTGTACCGCATCTCGTAGCCGTAGAAGGCGGGCGTGGCATCGGTGGCGAGCACGCCGCTCGACTCCCAGGCCTGGAACGCCGTGGCCGCGCTCTCGTACGGATCCTGGGGCGGCGTCGCGCGGGGCAGGATCAGCCGGACCGCGTTGTGCGGGTCCGCCGCCTCGAGGCGGGCGCGGGCCTCCTCGTCGATGACGTCATAGGGCGGTGCGACCACGGCCGACAGGTCGGGACCGGCGCGATAGCGCGTCCCGCGAAAGGGAAGGAAGTCGGGCACGACCAGGTTGACTCCCGGTGGAGGGGCGGTCGATTTTCGCATACGGTGCCGCGGGCGCCCCGATTCCTCCCTCGGAGCCACGGAGACACGCATGAGCGACGAGCGGGACGATCTCGCCGCCTACGACGCATTCACAGAGGGCAGCCGGCTGCTCGCGTCGGCGAACCACCATGCAGCCGCGGTCGCGCTCGAGCGCGCGCGCGACCTGGAGCCCGACAAGGGATCCATCCGCGAGGCGCTCGGCCGCGCCTACTTCCGCAGCGGCCGCATCCCGGACGCCCGTTCGGAGTTCGAGCGGGCCGTCGACATCGACCCGGTGAACGACTACGCCCACTTCGGGCTCGGGCTCTGCCTGCTCCGGACCGGTGACACGGTCGGGGCCCGCCGTCACCTGAAGCTGGCGGTGGCGATGCGACCGTTGGAGGAGTATCGCCGCGCCCTCGCCGAGGTCGCCGAGCCCGGATCCTGATGCCCCGGGGCGGGAAGGTCGTGTGCTGCGACCTCGACGGGGTGGTGTGGCGCGGCGACGAACCGATCCGAGGGTCGGCGGCCGGCATCGAGCTGCTGCGCCGCTCCGGGCTGCGGGTCGGGTTCCTGTCCAACAACTCGAGCCAGCCGGTCGGCGAGGTCGTCGCGAAGCTGGCCCGCTTCGGCGTGGACGTCGACGCCGCGGACGTCTTGACGAGTGCCCTCGCCGCCGCCGACCTGCTCGCCGCCGAGCTGCCGCCCGGGTCGGACGTCCTGGTGTGCGGCGGCCCGGGCGTGCACGAGGCCCTGACCGCGGCCGGGCTCCGCCCCGTCACCGACGCACCGGCGGCTGCGGTCGTCGTCGGCTTCCACCGCGACTTCGACTTCGACGAGCTCGACCGGGCGTCCCGCGCGATCCGGGCCGGCGCCCGGTTCGTGGCCACCAACCTCGACGCCACCTACCCCGTGCCCGACGGGCTGCTCCCGGGCGCCGGCTCCATCGTGGCGGCGATCGCGACCGCGTCGGGCGCGACGCCCGAGGTCGCGGGCAAGCCGTCCCGACCGATGGCGGACCTCGTCCGGCACCGGCTCGGGAGCGACGGCGTCGTCGTCGGCGACCGGCCGAGCACCGACGGCGCCTTCGCCGACCAGCTCGGCTGGCCGTTCGCGCTCGTCCTCTCCGGCGTCACCGCGCCGGACCCGCCCCCGGGCGGTGAGCCGGTCCCCGATCCACCGCCGCCGTTCGTGGCCGACGACCTCGCGTCGCTCGTCCCCAGCCTCATCGAAGCGTTCAGCGAGACGGGGCCCCGCCTAACCTGAGCGTCAGAACCGTGTTCGCGAACACATCGCCCCTGCGCGCACCTCGGCGCGACGTCGCGCTGCGGCTCCGGCGCGGGTGACGCCGGTGCGCCGCCGGCTGGACGTCGAGCTGGTCCGCAGAGGCCTCGTGGAGTCCCGCGCCCGCGCCGTCGAGGCGATCGAGCACGGGCGGGTCGAGGTGGGCGGCGCGCCCGCCGACCGGGCGGCCCGGCAGGTGAGCCCGGGCGAGTCCGTCGCGCTCCGCGACCCCGACGCCGCGTTCGTCTCTCGAGGCGGCCAGAAGCTCGACGCCGCGCTGCGCGCGTTCCCGGTGACGCTGACCGGCCGCCGGGCGGTCGACGTCGGCGCGTCGACGGGTGGGTTCACCGACTGCCTGCTCCAGCACGGAGCAGCGCACGTCTACGCGGTCGACGTCGGTCGGGCCCAGCTGGCGTGGCGCCTCCGCACCGACGAGCGGGTGACCGTGCTCGACCGGCTCAACGCGCGCGCCCTGGACGCGCCCATGATCGACGGCGTCGTGCCGCTGGCGGTGGTCGACGTCTCCTTCATCTCCCTGCTGCTCCTGGCGCCGGCGCTGACCCGCGTCACCACCGACAACGCCGACCTGGTCGTGCTCGTCAAGCCTCAGTTCGAGGCGGGGCGGGACCGGGTGCCCCGGCGTGGCGTCGTGCGCGATCCGGTCGTGCACGCCGACGTCCTCCGTTCGGTCGCCGCCGGCCTCGGCGACGCCGGGCTGCCGGTCGTCGACGGCATCGAATCGCCGATCCACGGCGCGGAGGGCAACCGGGAGTTCCTGTTCCACGTCCGCCGGGGCGCCGCGCCCCGCGATCCCGACCAGCTCGCCGCCCTCGCGGAGCGGTCGTGACCGCGCCGAAGTCGCTGCGCGTCGTCGGGGTGGTCCCGCACCCCGAGCGGGCCACGGCGCTCGAGCTGACGCGCCACGCCGCGCACTGGCTCCGGGACCAGGGCGTCGAGGTCCGGGTGCTGATCGAGGAGGGCGACCCCGGCGAGCTGCGCCCCTTCGGCGTCGCGGCCGACGAGTTCTCGAAGGGCCTCGACGTCGCCATCTCGCTCGGCGGCGACGGCACCATGCTCCGGACGGTCGACCTCGTCTACGAGTGCGGGGCGGCGGTGCTCGGCGTGAATGTCGGCCAGCTCGGCTACCTGACCGAGGTCGAGCCGGCCGGGCTCGACGGCGCGCTCGCCGCGCTGCTCGCCGGCGAGTACGAGATCGACGAGCGGATGATGCTCGACGTCGTCGTCGGCTCGAGCGGGCCGGCCGCCGGCCGCTGGTGGGCGCTCAACGAGGCGGTCATGGAGAAGGGCCTCGACAGCCGCGTCGTTCGGCTCTCGGTCGAGATCAACGGCACCTTCTTCACCTCCTACGCCGCCGACGGCGTCATCGTCGCCACGCCGACCGGGTCCACCGCGTACTCGTTCTCCGCCCGCGGCCCGATCGTGTCGCCCCGCCACTGGTGCCTGCTGCTGACCCCGGTGTCGCCGCACATGCTCTTCGACCGCTCGCTCGTCCTCGACGCCGAGGAGGAGCTGCGCTTCACGGTGACCGAGGAGCGGGGCGTCCTCCTCACCCTCGACGGACGCCAGCTCGGCCTCCTCGAGGAGGGCGACACGGTGGCGTGCACGGCCGGGCCGAAGCCGGCCCGCATGGTCACCTTCGGCGCCCGCGACTTCCACCAGATCCTGAAGACGAAGTTCGGGCTGGCCGACCGGTGACCGGGACGCTGCGCGAGCTGCACGTCACCGACCTCGGCATCGTCGACGACCTCACCCTGCTGCTCGGCCCCGGCCTCACCGCCATCACCGGCGAGACCGGCGCCGGCAAGACCCTGCTCGTCGAGGCGCTCGACCTGCTCCTCGGCGGGCGCGCCGACGCGTCGATCGTCCGCACCGGCGCGGGCGAGGCGCGCGTCGAGGGCCGCTTCGAGGAGGCCGACGGCTCGGAGCGGATCCTGGCCCGGGTGCTGCCGGCCGACGGCCGCAGCCGCGCCTACATCGACGGGCGGCTCGCCACCGCCGGCGAGCTCAGCGCGGTCGGCGCCGGCCTCGTCGAGCTGCACGGCCAGCACGCGCACCAGCGGCTGCTGCAGCCGGCCAGCCAGCGGGCCGCGCTCGACCGGTACGTAGGGGAGCGGTCGGCGGCCGCGCTCGCCGAGCTTCGCGCCGCGCGCGCCGAGGACCGCCAGCTCGCCGCCGAGCTGGCCGCGCTCGGCGGCGACGAGCGGGCCCGCGCCCGCGAGCTCGACCTGGTGCGGTTCCAGATCGAGGAGATCGACGCGGCCGGGATCGAGGATCCCGGCGAGGACGTCACGCTGGAGGCCGAGGAGGCGCTGCTCGCCGACGCGGCCGCCCACCGCGAGGCGCTCGCGGTCGCCTTCCGGGCCCTCGAGGGGCCGGCGGTCGAGGCGCTCGGGGAGGCCATCGGCGCGCTCGCCGACCGGGCCCCGTTCGCCGAGGTCGCGGCGCGGCTGCGGGCCGCCCAGACCGAGGTGACCGAGCTCGAGCGGGAGCTCCGCCTCGCCGAGGAGGCGATCGCCGACGACCCCCGCCGCCTCGAGGAGGTCCGGGGCCGGCGGCGCCTGCTCCGGGACCTGCAGCGCAAGTACGGCGAGACCCTCGCCGACATCATCGCCTTCGCGGCGTCGACCCGGGCCCGGGCCGCCGAGCTCGAGGGCTACGAGGAGCGGGCCCGCGCCCTCGAGCAGGCCCGCGCCGCCGCCCAGGAACGCGCCGCCACCGCCGCGGCCGCCCTCTCGACGGCCCGACGGCAGGCCGCCGCCCCCCTCGCGGAGGCGGTGACCGGGCACCTGCGCGACCTCGCGATGCCGAAGGCCGAGCTGACCGTGCTCGTCGAGCCGGCGCCGATGACCGAGGACGGGGCCGACGCGGTGACCTTCCTGCTGGCGCCCAACCCCGGCGAGCCGCCCAAGCCCCTGGCCCGGGCGGCGTCGGGCGGCGAGCTGTCCCGGGCCATGCTCGCCCTCCGGCTGGTCCTCACCGAGGGCCCGCCGAGCCTGGTGTTCGACGAGGTCGACGCCGGGATCGGCGGCGAGGCCGGGACCGCGGTGGGTCGGCTGCTCGGCGACCTCGCGGACCGCCACCAGGTGCTGTGCGTCACCCACCTGGCCCAGGTCGCGGCGTACGCGCAGACCCAGGTCGCGGTCGAGAAGCGGGAGGAGGGCGGACGCACGGTCGCTCGCGCCGCCGTCGTCGACGGCGAGGACCGGGTGGGGGAGCTGTCGCGCATGCTCGCGGGCCTCGGCGAGTCGGCGCACGCCCGCCGCCACGCCGCCGAGCTGCTCGAGCGGGCGGCCGGCGCGCGGCCGGTCCGGTCGTCGTAGCGCCGAGCACCGCGCGCGCCGCGGCCGGCGCGGGGCCGGTCACCGGTGTCGTCACAGGGCGGTGGTAGGTTCGAAACCCAGTGGCGAAGCACATCTTCGTGACCGGTGGGGTGGCCTCCAGCCTCGGGAAGGGCCTCACCGCCGCTTCGCTCGGTCGACTCCTCAAGAGCCGCGGCGTCCGCGTCACGCTCCAGAAGCTCGACCCGTACATCAACGTCGACCCCGGCACGATGAACCCCTTCCAGCACGGCGAGGTGTTCGTCACCGACGACGGCGGGGAGACCGACCTCGACCTCGGCCACTACGAGCGCTTCGTCGACGTCCCCCTGACCAAGAAGTCGAACGCGACCACCGGCTCGATCTACCAGGAGGTGCTGGCCAAGGAGCGGCGCGGCGCCTACCTCGGCCAGACCGTGCAGGTGATCCCGCACATCACCGACGAGATCAAGGGCCGCATCCTCCGGCTCGCCGACGAGGACGTCGACGTCGTCATCACCGAGGTCGGCGGCACGGTCGGCGACATCGAGATCCTCCCCTTCCTCGAGGCGATCCGGCAGTTCCGCAAGGACGTCGGGCGCGAGAACGTCTTCTACGTCCACGTCACGCTGGTGCCGTTCATCGGGCCGTCGGGGGAGCAGAAGACCAAGCCGACCCAGCACTCGGTCACCGAGCTGCGCAGCCGGGGCATCCAGCCCGACGCCATCGTGTGCCGCTCCGACCGGCCGATCCCGACCCGGCTCAAGGAGAAGATCTCCCAGCTCTGCGACGTCCCCGAGGAGGGGATCGTCTCCGCGGTCGACGCCGACCACCTCTACGAGATCCCGCTCGTGCTGCACGACGAGGGGCTCGACGACTACGTGTGCCGGGTGCTGCAGCTCGACGACCGGCCGTCGGACCTCGGGGCGTGGCGGACGCTGGTGGCCGGCATCGACGCCGCCGAGCAGACGGTGCGGATCGGCCTGGTCGGCAAGTACGTGAACCTGCCCGACGCCTACCTGTCGGTGGTCGAGGCGCTCCGGCACGGCGGGTACGCGTGCGGCGCCCGGGTCGCGGTCGACTGGATCGCCTCCGACGACCTCGAGGGGCTGCTCGCCGAGGGCCGCCTGCGCGACCTCGACGGCATCATCATCCCGGGCGGGTTCGGGTTCCGCGGCATCGAGGGCAAGATCGCGGCGGCCGGCTACGCGCGCGAGCACGAGGTGCCGTTCCTCGGCCTCTGCCTCGGGCTGCACTGCGGCGTGATCGAGTTCGCGCGCGACGAGTGCGGGCTGCTCGGCGCCAACTCGAGCGAGTTCGACCCCCGGTCCCCGCACCCGGTCATCGATCTCATGGACGAGCAGCGCGAGGTCGTCGACCTCGGCGGGACGATGCGTCTCGGCACCTACCCGGCCCGCCTCGAGCCGGGCACGATCGTGCACGCCGCCTACGGCGAGGAGCTCGTCTACGAGCGCCACCGCCACCGATACGAGGTGAACAACCGGTACCGGGCCCGGCTCGAGGAGGCCGGCATGGTGATGAGCGGTACGTCGCCCGACGGCCAGCTGGTCGAGTTCATCGAGCTGCGCCGCGACCAGCACCCGTTCTGGGCCGCGACGCAGGCCCACCCGGAGTTCAAGAGCCGGCCCGACCGGCCCCACCCGCTCTTCGCCGCCTTCGTGCGCGCGGCCGCCGAGCGGGCCGAGGGCCGCTCGCCGCGGCTGCCGATCGTCACCGCCGACGCCGCCGCGCCGTGACCGGGTTCCGCGTCGTCGACTCGACGGCGCGGGGCCGCGCCGGCTTCCTCGAGCTCGTCGAGCTGCGGGTCGAGGCGCCCGACGGCGAGCCGCTCACCCGGGCCGTGGTGCGCCACCCCGGCGCGGTGGTCATGGTCCCGGTCGAGGGCGACGAGGTGATCCTGGTGCGGCAGTGGCGGGCCGCCACCGAGCGCAGCCTGCTCGAGCTGCCGGCCGGCAAGCGCGACGTCCCCGGCGAGGAGCCGGAGGCCACCGCGGCGCGGGAGCTGGAGGAGGAGATCGGCCGCAGCCCGGGCCGGCTCACCAAGCTGGCCGAGTTCTACAACTCGCCGGGCTTCTCCGACGAGTACACCCACCTCTACTGCGCGACCGAGCTCGCCGCCACCGAGCGCCGGGCGGTGTCCCCCGAGGAGCGGACCATGGACATCGAGCGGGTCCGGCTCGACGACGTGCCGGCGCTCATCGCGGCTCGGGAGCTCGTCGACGCCAAGAGCATCATCGGGCTCCTCCTCGCCCGGCAGCTGCTCGCCGACGGCGGGGCGGAGCGCGGCTGACGGCCATGGCCGAGCCGGCGCCGCCGGACGCGCTCGCGGACGCCCTCGACGAGCACGCCAGCTACCTGAGCGTCGAGCGCGGCCTCCGGCCGAACACGCTCGCCGCCTACCGGCGCGACCTCCGCCGCTACGAGCGGTTCCTCCGCGCCCGCGGCGTCACCGACCCCGACGCCGTCACCCCGGCCGTCGTCGCCGACTACGCCACCACCCTGCGGGCCGCACCGAGGGACGACGGCGCGTCCCGGCTCGCGCCGGCCTCGGTCGCCCGGGCGCTGGTCGCCGTCCGCTCCTTCCACCGGTTCTGCCTCGACGAGGCGCTGTCGGCTCATGACCCGACCGACGACGTCAGCCCGCCCCGGGTCGCGGCCGGGATCCCGAAGCCGCTCAGCGAGCCGGAGGTCGAGGCGCTGCTGGCGGCGCCGGTCGCCGACGGGCCGCGGGGCCGGCGGGACCGCGCCATCCTCGAGGTCCTCTACGCGGCCGGCGTGCGCATTAGCGAGCTGGTCGGCCTCGACCGGGCCGACCTCGACCTCGACCGGGGCGTGGTCCGCGTCCTCGGCAAGGGCGGCAAGGAGCGGCTGGTCCCGCTCGGCCGCCCGGCGCGCGCCGCGGTCGAGGGCTACCTCGCGGCCGGCCGCCCCGAGCTGGCGCGACCGGGCGGCGGCCGGGGGCGAGCCGGCGACGCGGTGTTCCTGAACGCGCGCGGGGGCCGGCTCACCCGTCAGGGGGTGTGGGCGCTCGTCCGCACCGCCGGGTCGCGGGCCGGCCTCGGCGAGCGCGTCTACCCGCACGTGCTGCGGCACTCGTGCGCGACCCACATGGTCGACCGGGGCGCGGACATCCGGGTCGTCCAGGAGCTGCTCGGCCACGCCAGCCTCTCGACGACCCAGGTGTACACGCAGGTGTCGGCGGCCCGGCTCCGGGCCGTCTATGACGCCGCCCACCCCCGCTCCCGGGCCC
>CALEYV010000043.1 GCA_937927875.1 uncultured Actinomycetes bacterium
GTTCGGACCCGTGACCTGAGCGGCTTCCCGAACCGTTGAGCGGATCCGTTCTCGCTTCCGGATTGTCAGCTCCGCAGCCGCTCCTCGAAGAACGACAGGACTCGCTCGAGCGCCTCGTGGGTCGGATGACCGGGCTCGTCGACGAGGTCGAGGGTGAGCACCGAGTGGGCGCGGCTCGGGATCCCGTGCTCGTTGCCCTTTGAGGAGTCGATCTCGATGGCGAGGAACCGCTCGCCGAGGGCGTCGCGGAGGGTCTGGAATCGCTCGGCTCGGACGGCCGGGTCGGCGGTGAACCGCAGCGCCATGAGGCAGGCGCCGTCGGCGGCGCGCTGCTTGACCCGCTCGAGATCGGCATCGCTGACGCCCGGCGCGCCCCGCCGGCGCGGCGTGAACGCGAGGGGCAGCGACGGCTGGCTCAGCACCGGCGCCAGCATGCGGTCGTCCACCATCATCCCGAGCGCGAACCCGCCCGTGAAGCACATGCCGATCGCGCCGACGCCGGGGCCACCGCAGGCGTCGTGGGCGTCGGCGGCGAGGGCCCGCAGCCATTCGGTCACCGGGCTGGTTCGGTTCAGCGCCCACGTGGCGAACTCACGGGCGACGCAGCCGCCGGGGAACGTCCGGAGCACGTAGCCCCAGCTGAACGGCTTGCCCGGTGTCCCGAACAGCGACGGCATGCGGACGTGAAAGCCGCGTTCGACGACCCGGCGCCCGAAGCTGATGACGCCGGGGTGCAGCCCCGGCATCTCGTGGATCACGATGACCGGCGGCCCGGTGCCGGCCGCGTACACGGGCCGCTCGTAGCCGCTGTGCGCGAACGTCGAGCGGGTGAACCCGTCGAGCGGGTCGGTCATGTCACGCCTCCGATGGGCTGATGTCGTCGAGCGCGAGCGCGGCCGTCTCGGGGAGTCGGGGCAGGAACACGACCGCCGCCACCAGGGACGCGATCCCGCAGAGCGCGATGGCGGGGCCGAGCCCGCCGACCGGCCCCGCGAGGGTAGTGGCGAGCAGGAGCCCGGTCGCCGAGCCGGCCACGCCGAACACCAGCAGCACGCCGTTGGTGGTGCCGCGCGCCTCGGTCGGGAACAGCTCGGCGTCGAGCGCGCCGATGGTGAGCGCGGCCGAGGCGGCGGCGATGATCGCGATCGTCGCCGTGATCCAGAGCAGCGAGCTGGACGTCACGAAGAACGCCATCTGGAACACGCTGGCGATGACGAGGCCGACCACGCTCACCGGCCGCCGCCCGCGCGTCTCGGCCAGCCTTCCGGCCAGGATGATCCCGAGGAAGCCGGGCAGCCCCGCGGTCACGGTCCGGAAGGCGGCCACGCTGGCGTTCGAGAAGTGGTGGGTGTGCGTCAGGTACCGGTTCGTCAGCTGGGAAGACGGCGCGCTGAACACGTTGGCGAGGAACGCCACCGCGCACAGGGCGAGGAACCGTCCCCCGTAGCGGGGCAGCGCGATCCGCATCCGACGGGTCCGGCGTGTCCGCTCGGTCAGGCGGGTGAAGCGCTGGGTCTCGGGGAGCCGGCGGGCGAGGCCGGGCAGGGCGAGCAGCGTGAGCGCGCTGACGAGGAACGACAGCCGCCACCCGTCCCCGCCGAGGTCCGCCAGCGGGAGCAGCACCACCGAGATCCCGAAGCCCAAGCCGAGTGCCAGCGCGAACATCGACAGCGAGAAGGCTCGGGCGCCCTCGGGCGCCTCCTCGATCGCCACGATCGACGCCACCACCAGCGTCGAGTTCACGAGCGCGCGCGCGAGGAGCTGGGAGGCGACGAACACCTCGTAGGTCGGCGCCGCGGCGGCGAGGCCGTTGGCGACGCAGATCCCACCCAGCCCGAAGAGCAACATCCGGCGCCGGCCGTAGCGGTCGGCGAGGGCCGCCGCGACGAGGGAGACGAGCACCCCAGCCCGGGTGAGGGCGAGCGCGAACCCGAGGGCCTCGTCGGAGCGGCCGAACGACTGCGTGACGGCGTCGCCGTCCTGGGTCAGCAGCGCGCCGCCGAAGTTGGCGATGGCGCCGACGGCGGCGACGGTGGCGAGGGCGGTCGCCTGCGCGGCCGAGAAGTCGGCCGGCGGCACCAGCAGCAGCCGGGGGCGACGGCGCGGCGGGGGAGCGCCGGCGAGGTCGGCCTGGACGCGCGCCGCCGCGTCCCGCAGGTCTCCCCGCGCCGCCAGCACGGCCATGATGCGGATGAACCAGCCGAAGTAGGGGACCTTCGGTGCCGGCGACGACCGCAGCTCGAGCACCGACGCCTGCTCGCCGTCGGGCCGCACGTCGAACTCGAGCGCGGCCACCGGTCTCGGACTCTCGGCGAGCACTCGGGTGGCGCGCTCGCGGACCTGCTCGGCGGGCGCGTCCAGCCTGACCTGCACGCGCCGGCCCACACCCGGCATGCTATGGCCCGCGACAACCGACGCGACGGAAGGAGAACGCGGTGGCGCAGCTCAAGGTCGGCGCGAAGGCCCCCGCGTTCTCACTACGCGACCAGGCCGGCAAGCGCGTGCGGCTCGCCGACTTCAAGGGCAAGCCGATCGTCGTGTACTTCTACCCGAAGGCGGACACGCCGGGCTGCACGACGCAGGCCTGCGAGCTCCAGGAGGCGCTCCCGGCGCTCAGGCGCCTGAAGGCGACCGTCCTCGGTGTCAGCCCGGACCCGCCCGAGAAGCAGAAGCGGTTTGCCGCCAAGTACGGCTTGAAGTTCCCCCTGCTCGCCGACGAGGACCACGCGGTGGCGAACGCGTGGGGCACCTGGGGCGACAAGACCCTCTACGGCCGCAAGTTCAAGGGGATCATCCGGTCCGCGTTCGTCATCGACCCCGCCGGCAAGGTCGCCGCCACCTTCTACAAGGTGAGCCCCAAGGCCACGGTCGGGAAGGTCACCGGCGCGCTCCAGGAGCTGAAGGGCAAGTAACGCTGGTCGGCGGCCAGCCGGCCCGACCGGCGCCTGGCGCGGGCGAGGCGCGCGGCTACGCGGTGGCCGAGGATGCAGCCTGATTGGCGGTGGTCGCGTCGCCGAGGTGGAAGCCCCGGTAGCGCTCCGCGGCCACGCGCCCGATCACGTCGGTGTAGAGCGGGAGGCCGCCGATGTAGGGCATGAAGACGCGCGCCTTGCCGGGCACGTTGGCACCCATCCACCACGAGTTGGCGGTCGGGAAGAGGGTGCGGCTGGCCACCGCGTTCACGTGCTCGACCCAGTCGTCCTCGGCTTCGACGGTGGCGTCGATGGTGGCGAGCCCGTGCTCCTCGAGGTAGCCGATGCAGTCGGCGATCCAGTCGACGTGCTGCTCGATGGCGACCATCATGTTGACGAGGACCGACGGACTCCCCGGACCGGTGACGATGAAGAGGTTCGGGAAGCCGGCGGTCGCGATCCCGAGGTAGGTGCGGGGCCCGGCCTCCCACTTGTCGCGCAGCGCGACGCCGTTCGCTCCGACGATCCCGGCCCGCAGCATCGGTCCGGTCATGGCGTCGAAGCCGGTCGCGAAGACGATCACGTCGAACTCGTACTCGTCGGCCGTCGTGCGGAGCCCCCGCGGGGTGACCTCGACGATCGGCGTGGCGCGGACGTCGACCAGCGTGACGTCGTCACGGTTGAACGTGGCGTAGTAGTCGGTGTCGAGGCACGGCCGTTTCGTGCCGAGCGGGTGGTTGCGGGGCGACAGCAGGTCGGCGACCTTCGGGTCGTCGACGATCTCCCGGATGCGCCCGCGGACGAACTCGGCCGCGGTGTCGTTGGCGTCCTTGTCGACGAGGAGGTCGTTGTAGGCGGCGACCATGCCGTAGAGGGTCCCCGACTCCCAGGCCGCCTCGTAGCGGGCCTGGCGCGCCGCCTCGTCGACGCTCAGGGCCGAGTGCCCGGGGACGGGGACGACGACGCCGGCGCGCGACTCGCGCATGGCCTGGCGGTGCTCCTCGGCCCGGGCCTTGCGCGCCGCCACCACGGCCGGATCGAGCGGCGCGTTCTTGGCCGGGAGGGTGAAGTTCGGGGTGCGCTGGAAGACGGTGAGGTGCGCGGCCTGCTCGGCGATCAGCGGGATCGACTGGATCCCCGACGAGCCGGTGCCGACCACGCCGACCCGCAGGCCGGTGAGGTCGACGCCCTCGTGGGGCCACCGGCTCGTGTAGAGCACCCGGCCCTCGAAGTCGTCGACCCCGTCGATGTCGACGTCCTTCGGGGCGGACAGGCATCCGGTCGCCATGACGCAGAACCGGGCTGAGACCTCGTCGCCCCGGTCGGTGCTGACGTTCCATCGCTTCGTCTCCTCGTCCCAGACCATCCCGGTGACGCGGGTGTCGAACTGGATGTCGCGCCGCAGGTCGAAGCGGTCGGCGACGTGGTTGACGTAGTCGAGGATCTCGGGCTGGGTGGCGTAGCGCTCCGACCACGTCCACTCCTGCTCGAGCTCGGGCGAGAACGAGTAGCAGTAGTCCATCGACTCGACGTCGCACCGAGCGCCGGGGTAGCGGTTCCACCACCACGTCCCGCCGACGTCGGCCGCCGCCTCGTAGCCCTGGACCGTGAGGCCGAGGGGGCGGAGTCGGTGGTGCGTGTAGAGGCCGGCGAAGCCCGCGCCCACGATGACGGCGTCGACGTCGCGCCGAGGGGTCACGGGGTCATTGTGTCGCAGGTCGGTGCCGTCCTGCGCCGGTGCCGCCGCCCGGCCGGCGTGGGCCCTCTCTATCCGGTGAACCGGGGCGCGACGACGATCGGAGCGCAGCTGGTGTCGCCCGGTGTGAACACGGCGAGCACGCCGCCGTTGCCGCCGGTGCCGGGGTTGTCGGTGTTCAGAGCCACGGTGGTCGCGGCTGGGAAGTTCGTGCCGCCGCCGCCGCCCGCTCCGGCTGTGCCGATCCCGCTGTCGCCACCGGTGCCGCCCTTGAATCCGCCGCCGCCGCCGCCACCACCCCCGCTGCTACCCGCGCCGCCATGGGTGCCGTTGGCGCCCACCTGGGTCGGGGCTGCCCCGGCGACGCCGCCGGTGGCGCCGGCCACGCTCTGGCCGTTGAAGCCGCCCGGGCCGCCATTGCCGCCGTTGCCGCCATCGTTACCGCCGCCGGCGCCCGCCCCGGCTGCGACGAGGATCTCGGCGCCGTTCCTGAGTACCGCGCTGGCGCCACCCCCGCCGCCACCGGCGCCCCCGTCGGTGTTGCCTTGACCGCCGCTCCCGCCCGCGCCGTAGCTGGACGGGCCGCCGCTGCCGGGAAGCAAAGTCGACGTGGCCGACCCGCCGACCTGCCCGACGGCGATCGTGTACGCCTGGCCCGGCGTGACCTGCACGACGACCTTCACCGACGCGCCGAGGGCCGCGGAGCCGCCGCCGGCCGGCGGGAAGCGGCGCCGCTGTTCCCGCCGAAGGCCTCGAAGGTCACGCAGGTGACGCCGGCCGGGACGGTGAAGGTCCCGTCGGCGGTGAAGGGTTGACTCGCCGCGCCGACGCTGGGAGCGGTGGCGGCCGCGACGCCCGCGACGCCGCCGACGAGGGCGAGGACCGCGCCCACCCGTCCGATCAGTGCTCGGTGGTGTCGCACCCCGCCCCCCTCGGTCGACAAGACGCGCGGACGCTAACACGGGCGCCGTCCGGCGGGTCCCGTCGGTCGGGTCGGGCAGCCCGGCGACCGGCGGGGGCCGGTTACGCGCCGACGGCGTGGACGCCGCCGTCGACGTGGAGCATCTCGCCGGTGGTGGCGGGGAACCAGTCGGAGATCAGGGCCACGCAGGCCTGGGCGACGGGCTCGGGGTTATTGACGTCCCAGCCGAGCGGGGCCCGGCCGGACCAGACGGCCTCGAAGTGCTCGAAGCCGGGGATGCTGCGGGCCGCCATCGTGCGCAGCGGGCCGGCCGCGACGAGGTTCACCCGGATGCCGTCCGGGCCCAGGTCGCGGGCCAGGTAGCGGGCAGTCGACTCGAAGGCGGACTTGGCGACGCCCATCCAGTCGTAGACCGGCCAGGCCTGGGTGTTGTCGAAGTCGAGGCCGACGATCGACGAGCCGGGTCGCAGCAGCGGCTTCGCCGCCACCGCCAGGGCCTTCAGTGAGTACGCGGACACCTGCAGCGCGACCGACACGTCCTCCCACGGCGCGTCGAGGAAACCGCCGCCGAGGCAGCTCGGCGGCGCGAACCCGATCGCGTGCAGGACGCCGTGCAGCTCGCCGCCCACCCGCTCCGCCAACGCGTCGAGGTCGGCCGTGCTCGACACGTCGAGCTCGACGATGTCCACCGGCTGGGGCAGCCGCTTGGCGGAGCGCTCGGTGAGGCTCATGATTCGCCCGAACGAGCTGAGCACGACCGTCGCGCCTTCCTCCTGGGCTCGGCGAGCGACCGAGAACGCGATCGACGACGCGTTGAGCACGCCGGTGACGAGGATGCGCTTGCCGTCGAGCAGCATGGTCGGGCTCCTACAGCGGGGTGTTGGGGTGGCGGCGCGGCGCGACCGCCTCCTGCTTGGTGCGGAGCCGGTCGAGGGCCGTCGCCAGCGCCCGCCGGGTGTCGGTGGCGGCAAGGACCTCGTCCACGAAGCCCCGCTCCGCGGCCGCGTACGGATTCAGGAAGCGTTGGTCGTACTCGGCCTCGAGTCCGGCCCGCTTGACGGCCGCGGCGCCGTCGTCGTCGGCGGCCAGCTGGCGCCCGTGCAGGATCTGCACCGCGCCGACGGCGCCCATCACCGCGATCTCCGCCGTCGGCCAGGCCGCGCACCAGTCGTTGCCGAGGTCCTTCGAGTCCATGACGATGTACGCGCCGCCGTACGCCTTGCGCAGCACGACGCACAGCCGGGGGACGGTGGCGGCCGCGTACGCGTGGACGAGCTCGGCGCCGTGGCGGATCATGCCCCGCCACTCGAGGTCCTTGCCGGGCTCGAAGCCGGGCGTGTCGACGAAGGTGACGAGCGGCAGGTTGAAGCAGTCGCACCACTGGACGAAGCGGGCCGCCTTCTCGGAGCCCTCGATGTCGATCGCTCCGGCTCGTTGGGCGGGCTGGTTGGCGAGCACCCCGACCGCGCGCCCGTCGAGGCGGCCGAGTCCGGTGACGAAGTTCGGCGCGTGCTCGGCCCGCAGCTCGAGGAAGCTCCCGCCGTCGAGCACGTCCTCGAGCACGTCCCGGATGTCGTAGGAGGCGTTCGAGCGATCGGGGACCGCCGCCGCGGCCACCGTCGTGTCCCGATCGACCGGGTCGCCGGTGTCGAGGCGGGGCGGGTCGGCGAGGTGGTGGTCGGGCAGGTACTCGAGGAGGTGGGCGACGGCGACGAGCGCGTCGTCCTCGTCGCCGGCCACGATCGAGGCGACCCCGCTGCGCGGGCCGTGCTGGGCGGCGCCGCCGAGCTGGCGGTGGTCGAGCGCGATGCCGGTGAAGGCGCGGACGGTGTCGGGGCCGCTGACGTACGCGAACGCGTCGGTGGTCATCACGGTCACGTCGGCGATCCCGAGCAGGAGTGCGGGTCCGGAGACGCAGGGCCCGACGACGACCAGGACGGTCGGGACGACGCCCGACGCGGACGCCATGGCGCGCGCCACGCGCCCCCAGGCGTGCAGCGACGCCACGCCCTCGGCGACGTCGGCGCCCGAGGAGGCGACGGTGCCGATCAGGGGCACGCCGATCTCGACCGCCAGCTTCGCGGCCCGCTCGACCGTCGCGCCCTCCGGGGGGCCGATGGCGCCGACGTGCTTGCCGTCGGAGATCCGGAACGCGACGACCCGTCGCTGGTCGAGCGTCGCGAGCGCGGCGGCGGCGGCGTCGCTGGCGCGCCCCTCGATGGGCACCGGCGTGCCGCCCCAGAGCGCGGGGGTGATCACCCGGTCGGCGTCAGGACCAGGGTCGCGTTGTGGCCGCCGAAGCCGAACGAGTTCGACAGCACCGGCGCCGGTCCGAATGGCCGGGGCGAACCGGTCACGACGTCGAGGTCGATGTCCTCGCCGAGCTGCTCGACGTTGGCGGTGGGGGGGACCACGCCGTCCCGGATGGAGCAGAGGGCGACGACGGCCTCGGCCGCGCCGGCCCCCGCGATCATGTGGCCGAACACGCCCTTCGATCCCGTGACCGGGGGCGCGCCGTCGCCGAACACCTTGTGGATCGCCTCGGCCTCCGACGCGTCGTTGAGCTCGGTCGAGGTGCCGTGGGCGTTGATGTGGCCGATGTCGGCCGGCCCGAGCCCGGCGTCGTCGAGGGCCAGCTGCATGCAGCGGGTCGCGCCCTCGCCGCCCGGGGAGGGGGCCGTGATGTGGTGGGCGTCGGCGTTGCGGCCGTACCCGGCGACCTCGCCGTACACGCGGGCGCCGCGCGCCAGCGCCCGCTCGAGCGGCTCGAGGACGACGAACGCCGCCCCCTCGGCGATCACGAAGCCGTCCCGCTGGGCGTCGAAGGGCCGGGAGGCGCGCAGCGGGTCGTCGTTGCGGGTGCTGAGCGCCCCCATGCGCGCGAAGGCGGCCACGGTGATCGTGGTGAGGGGGTACTCGGTGCCGCCGGCGACGACGACGTCGGCGGTGCCGTCCCGGATGAGACGCGCGCCCTCCCCGATCGCGTTCGTGCCGGCCGCGCACGCGGTGGCGATGCACATCGCCGGCCCCGTGTAGCCGAAGCGGATCGAGATGACGCCCGCGGTGGCGTTTGGCATCATCATCGGGACGAAGAACGGGTTCACCCGCGCCGGCCCGCGCTCGAAGTAGATCTTCGCGTTCTGCTGCAGCGTGTCGAGGCCGCCGTTGCCGGTGGCGGCGATGACCGCGCAGCGCTCCGGGTCGGCGCCGAGCTCGCCGGCGTCCTCGATGGCGTCGGCGGCGGCCGCGAACCCGAGCTGGGCGACCCGGTCCTGGCGACGGACGTCCTTCGGCCCGAAGTAGGCGACCGGGTCGAACTCCTCGGGCACCGTGCACGCGAACGTGACCGAGAGGCCCTCCTCGACGAACGAGGGCACGGTGGCCGCGACCGGGCGCGCGTCGCGGACGTTGGCCCAGAAGCTGTCCAGGTCGACGCCGGCGGGCGTCTTCACGCCCATGCCGGTGACCGCGATGCGGGGCCGCCGGCGGTGGTCGAGGAGCTCGGGACTCATGCCTTCGAGGCCACCTTCGACATGACGAGGTCGACCGCCTGGCCGACGGTGGTCACGTCCTCGAGGTCCTCCTCGGGGACCGAGATGTCGAAGCGCTCCTCCAGGCCCATCACCAGCTCGACCAGGTCGAGGCTGTCGGCGTCGAGATCCTCCTTGAACCGGGCGTCCTCGGTGACGGCCTCCGGCTCGACGGAAAGGACCTCGACCGCCACTTCCCGCAGGGCGGCGACTGCGTCCTGACGCTCCATTGCTCCTCCTTGCTCGATCGGGGTAGCGCTCAGTGGCCCATGCCGAGGCCACCGTCGACCGGCACGACGGCGCCCGTCACGTACCCGGCGGCCTCGGAGCATAGGAACGCTACGAGACCGGCCACCTCGGCGGGGGTACCGAGCCGACCGAGCGGGACCGTGGCCTCCATCACACCGCGCCAGTCGGCCGGCATGGCCTCGGTCATGTCGGTCACGATAGGCCCGGGGGCGACGACGTTGCAGGTGACGTGCCTCGACGCGAGCTCGCGCGCGATGGCCCGCGAGAGCCCGACCAGGCCCGCCTTCGCGGCCGCGTAGTTCGCCTGGCCGGGCGCGCCGGTGTGCGCGGCGACCGACGACACGTTGACGATGCGGCCCCACCGGTTGCGCATCAGCTTCGGCGTCGCGCGCCGAATGGTGTGGAAGGCGCCGGTGAGGCTCGTCGCCACCACCCGCTCCCACTGCTCGTCGGTCATGCGGGCGACGAGCCCGTCCTCGGTGACGCCGGCGTTGTTGACCAGGATCTCGACCGGCCCGAACGCCCTCTCGACCTCGCCGAAGGCGCGGTCGACCGCGTCGGCGTCACGGACGTCGGCCAGCACGGCCATCGACTCGTGCCCGGCAGCCTCCAGCTCGCGCTGGGTCTCCTTGGCGCCGTCGCTCACCGAGCAGCACACGACCCGGTGGCCGGCGTCGCCGAGCGCCAGCGCGATGGCGCGGCCGATCCCGCGGGACGCGCCGGTGACCAGCGCGGTTCGCGGCGCGTCGCTCACGGCCGTCCCCACCGGAGCAGCGCGCTGCCCCAGGTCATGCCGGCACCGAATCCGCTGAGCAGGATGAGCTGACCGTCCTCGAGGCGCCCGTCGTCGGCCGCCTCGGCGAGCGCGAGCGGGATGGAGGCCGCCGACGTGTTGCCGTACCGCGCGATGTTCACGATCGTTCGCTCCGGGGGGATCCCCAGCCGGTTCGCGGCGGCGTCGATGATCCGCGCGTTGGCCTGGTGGGGGACGAACCAGTCGACCTGGGAGGATGCCACGCCGGCCCGGGTCAGGGTGGCACCGGCGGACTCGACCACGACCCGCACGGCCCGCCGGAACACCTCCGGGCCCTGCATCTGCAGGAACTGGAGCCCCTCGGCGAGCGTCTCGGCGGTGGTGGGTCGCCGGCTGCCACCTGCCTTCACCTGCAGCAGCCCGGCCAGGCTGCCGTCGCAGCCGAGGTCGAAGGCGAGCAGGCCGGGGCCGTCGTCGGGGCTGGCCTCGAGGACCAGCGCCGCCGCGCCGTCGCCGAACAGGACGCAGGTGGTGCGGTCGGCGGGGTCGATGATGCGCGACAGCGTCTCGGCCCCGATGACGAGGACGTGGCCGAGACCGCCGGTGGCGAGCAGCGAGCCGCCCGCGACGAGCTCGTAGACGAACCCGGCGCAGCCGGCGCCGAGGTCGAACGAGCCGCAGCGCAGGCCGAGGCCGTCGCCGACGAAGGCGCCGGTGTGGGGGATCGGCTGCTCGGGCGTGGCGGTGGCGACGATCAGCAGGTCGACGTCGACGGGCGTGATCTTGGCGGACTTGATCGCGGCCGCGCCGGCGGCGATGGCCAGGGTGGCGGTCGTCTCGTCGGGGGCGGCGATGCGCCGCTCCCGGATGCCGGTGCGCTCGACGATCCACTGGTCGGACGTGTCGACGCGGCGCTCGAGGTCGGCGTTGGTGAGACGCCCCTCGGGGAGGGCCGTGCCCCAGCCGGCGATGCAGGCCCGCATCCTCAGTGCACTCGGAGCCAGGCGACCGGCTGTCCTTCGCGCAGCCGCTCGCCCGGGCGCACGAGCACGCCGACGAGCTGGCCCGCGAACGGGCTCGCCACCGGGGTGCAGGTGCCGGGCCCGTCGACCATCCCCACAGTCTGGCCTTGGGTGACGGTGCCGGCCTCGGGCAGGTCGACGGGCCGGAACACGCCGACGGTCGGGGCGACGATCATCCGCTCGGGGACCAGCAGGCCCTCGCCGTGGTCGAGCAACGTCTCCATCAGCGCACCTCCTCGAGGGTGAGCGCGTCGGCGTCGGCGGGGGTGGCGACGCCGCGGACGGGCACGTCGGGGGTGGTTCGCTTGGCGAGGCCGGCCAGCATCGAGCCGTGCCCGACCTCGAGGCAGGTGGTGGCGCCGAGGCCGGCGATGGTCAGCATCGACTCGCGCCAGCGCACCGGGACCGCCACGTGCTCGGCCGACCGGGGCCGCCAGTCGGTGTCGTCGTGGGCCTCGGCGTCGAGGTTCGACACCACGGGCGAGGCGGCCGGCCGGAACGTCACCCCGGCCAGCTCGTCGACGAGGCTATCGGCGGCCGGTCGCATGAGCCGAGTGTGGAAGGCGCCCCCCACGTTGAGCGGCGTGGCGCGCTTCACCCCCAGCTCCTTGGCCCGGGCCGAGCCCGCCTCGACCCCGTCCGGGGTGCCGGCGATAACGACCTGGCCCGGCGCGTTGTCGTTGGCGAGCCAGCAGCCGTCCGGCGCGGCCTGGCAGGCCTCGAGGGCCTGCTCGGGGGTGGCGCCGAGCAGCGCCGCCATGCGCCCCGGGTGGGCGTCGGCGGCGGCCTGGGTCAGCTCGGCCCGGCGGGCCGCGAAGCGGACCCCGTCCTCGAGGGCGAGGGCTCCGGCGGCGATGAGGGCCGTGACCTGGCCGAGCGAGTGGCCGGCGAACGCGACGGGGGCCGGGACCCGGTCCCGGATCGCCTCCCACGCCAGGAGAGAGGTAAGGAGGACGGCCAGCTGGGCGTCCCGGGTCCGGGCCAGCTGATCGGCGGGGGCGTCGAGGACGAGCGGGGCCAACGGCTCCCCGAGGGCGGCCTCGGCCCGGTCGAGGACGGCCCAGGCGTCGGTGCCGCGCCAGGGCGCGCCCATGCCGGGGCTCTGGGTTCCCTGACCGGGGAACAGGACGGCGATTCCCACGGGCTCTCTCTCGTCGAAGGCTGGGCGGGCCGCCACCCGCGGCTCCTCCCTCGAGGGATCCGACCGATCCTGAGCCCACGGGGTTACACGCCCGGGTCCCCAGGGTTACGAATAACGTCGCTGTCGTGCTGGCCAACTCGGACGAGCTGGTGGCGCTGCTGCCTCACCGGCCGCCGTTCCGCTTCGTCGACGCCGTGGACGCCTTCGAGCCGGGGGTCTCCATCGAGGCCCGGTACCGGGTGACGGGGGAGGAGGACTTCCTCGCCGGGCACTTCCCCGGCAACCCGGTGCTGCCGGGGGTGATCCAGCTCGAGGCCTTGGCCCAGGCGGGGGCGATCGCGGTGCTGGCCGACGAGCGGGGCAAGGATCGCCTTCCTCTCTTTGGGGGGGTCGAGAAGGTGCGGTGGCGGCGGATCGTGCGGCCGGGCGAGGAGCTGATGCTCTCGGTCCGGCTCGAGCGGCTGAGCGGCCGGGGCGGGTGGGGGCAGGGCACCGCCAGCGTCGATGGCGCCACCGCCTGCCAGGCCCGCCTGTTCTTCGCGTTCGCCGACGCGTGACGCTCCGGCCGCTGGCCCTGGGGCTGCTGTCCGCCGCCCTCCTGGCGCCGGTCGGCAGCCCGTCGGCGGCGGTGGCGGCGGTCCGGCCCCGGTCGGTCGTGCAGCTCGGCGACTCGGTGGCCTCGGGCGAGGGGACGCTCTACGGCTACCGGTACGACCGGGCGTCCCGGACGTGGACGGGTGGGAGCGTGCTGGCCAGCTGGCCCGGCCCGTACCCCGGTTGCCACGACTCGCCGGCCGCGTACGGGAACCTGGTCGCCCGCCGGCTCGGGGCGCGCTTCGCCACCTTCGCCTGCTCGGGTGCCTCGTACCTCAACGGGGTCGTCGCGCCCCAGACCCAGTCCGGGCTGCTCGGTCCGACGACGCTGCGCCCGGCCCAGTTCGGGGTCTGGCCGTCCGGCCCCGACCTCAACGCCGCCTACGACGCGGCCCGGCCCGACCTCGTGCTCGTCACCCTCGGCGCCGACGACGTCGACTTCTCACCCGTCGTGCGCGACTGCGTCGAGAACGAGCTCGCGCACCGCATCACGGGCGAGTCCCTGCGCTGCACGGCCGGCAACCCGGGCCCGACGATCGCCGCCGACCTCAACACCAACCTGCCCGCGCTCGGCCCCCACCTCGTCGCGCTGTCCCAGGCGATCCGGGCCCGCGGCCGCGCCGCGGGGCGGGTGCCGGCGGTGGTCTTCACCCTCTACCACGACCCGTTCCCGACCGGCGCCCAGCGCTGTCCGGACGTCGCCCTGCTCGACCCGACCCAGGTCGCCTACCTGCGGTCGCTGCTGGGCGCGCTGAACGCGACCGTCCGCGCCTCGCTCGCGTCCCAGCCCGGCGTCGCGCTGGCGGACACCTCCCGGGCCATGGTCGGCCCGGACGGCAAGGACCATCGGTGGTGCAGCGCCGACCCGTGGGCGTACGGCCTGTCGACCATCTCGGTGAGCAACCCGGCCAGCCTGCTGAGCGCGGCCCCGTTCCATCCCACCCCGGTCGGGCAGGCCCGGTTCGCGGCCCTGGTGACGCCGGTGGCGCAGCGCGCCCTCGGCCGCTGACCCGCTAGCGGCGGTCGTCCGGGCGCAGCTCGGCGACCGGTCGGCGGTCGTCGTCGCGGGCGTCGAGCTCGTCGGCGAGGTGCTCGGGGTCCTCCTTGAGCAGCAGCCGGGTCTCCACGTCCCGATCGAGCCGCCGGGACCCGTCGCGGGGCCACGGCGACAGCACGATGAAGAGGAGGATGACGACCGACGCGCCGACGCAGCCGATCCCGATCCAGGTGATGTCGCTGATGGCAGCGAGGCTCATGGTGGCGGCAGTGTACCGACGCGGGGCCGGAATCCTGGACAACGACGCGAGGCTGCTCGCGCCGCACGTGACCGAGCGTCGCCGGACACGGCCGATACGGTCGTCCGGTGCGCCCCCGTCGCGCCCCCGACCGGGGTTTCTTCCGTCGCTACGGCATCGCCCTCGGCGTGGCCGTGGGGCTGGTGATCGTCGCGATCATCGGCGTCAACCTGCTGATCGAGCAGAAGCTGTCGTCGGTGTCGCGCGTGTCGCTGCACCTGCCGTCGGCCCCGTCGAACGGCGCCAACTACCTGATGGTCGGCTCGGATACTCGGTCCTTCGTGAGCAGCGCCCAGGACCGGCAGGCCTTCGGCACCCAGACCCAGACCCAGGGTCAGCGCTCCGACACGATCATGATCCTGCACACCGACACGTCGTCGGGCCGCTCCCTGCTGGTGTCGGTGCCACGCGACCTGTGGGTGCCGATCGCCGGCCACGGCAACGCGAAGATCAACTCCGCGTTCACGATCGGGCCCCAGACGCTCGTCGACACCATCCAGGCCGACCTGAACGTGCCGATCCACCACTACGTCGAGGTCAACTTCGACACCTTCCGCAAGATGGTCGACGCCGTCGGCACCGTTCCCGTGTTCTTCCCCGCCCCGGCCCGGGACCACTTCTCGGACCTCAACGTGCCGACCGCCGGCTGCGTCCAGCTCAACGGGGTCCAGGCCCTGTCGTTCGTCCGCTCCCGCGACCTGGAGGTCCTCGACCCCCAGACCCACCAGTGGAAGATCGTCGACGCGCTGCCGGACATCGGGCGGGTCGGACGCCAGCAGGCGTTCGTGCGCGAGCTGGCGTCGGTCGCCCTCAACACGGCGCTGACCAACCCGCTGCAGGGCAACAGCATCGTCGACAAGGTCATCAGCGACCTGCGCCTCGACGACGGGTTCTCGCGCAGCGACCTGTTCGCGGTGGTCGGCGCCTTCCACGGCGTGAACCCCAACGACCCTGTCTCTTATACACATCTCCGAGCCCACGAGACAGGCAGAAATCT
>CALEYV010000044.1 GCA_937927875.1 uncultured Actinomycetes bacterium
TCCGCGAAGGCGGCCGCACCGTCGGCGCCGGCCGCGTCACCACCATCACCAAGTAGCTGACGATGCCCGACTCCCGAGGCCAGAAGATCCGGATCCGGCTCAAGGCCTACGACCACGAGATCATCGACCAGTCGACGAAGAAGATCGTCGAGACGGTGGTCCGCACCCAGGCCAAGGTCCGGGGGCCGGTGCCGCTGCCGACCGAGATCCGCCGCTTCACCGTCATCCGGTCGCCGCACGTCGACAAGGACTCCCGCGAGCACTTCGAGATGCGGATCCACAAGCGGCTGCTCGACATCGTCGACCCGACCTCCAAGACCGTCGAATCGCTGCAGCGCCTCGACCTGCCGGCCGGCGTGGACATCGAGATCAAAATCCAGCAGGCGTAAGGGATCCCGCCTGGCCGGCTGACCGGGCGGTCCGCTAGCATCGACCCTCCGCCGGCCCCGCCGGCTCCGTCCACCCGACCGAGCTCGCCAACCGACGTCCGCGCACGCCCTCCGGGAACGGCGCGGCACAACCGAGATCACGCTCCCGCCGGCGCCGGCCAGTCCCCGGACCGGGGGAGCGTTCGCGTCAGGCACCGAACGACACACAGGCAAGGACCACGACGACCATGGCCGGCAAGGGCATCCTCGGGCGCAAGCTCGGCATGACCCAGGTCTGGGACGCCGAGAACCGGGTCATCCCGGTGACCGTCATCCAGGCCGGACCCTGTCGCGTCGTCCAGCTGAAGACGCCCGAGCGCGACGGCTACGCCGCGGTGCAGCTCGCCTTCGGTGCCACCAAGCCGGAGCGGCTCACCAAGCCCGCGCTCGGCCACCTCAAGGCCGCCAACGTCGAGCCGGCCCGGCACCTGGCCGAGCTCCGCGTCGACGACCTCACCGGATTCGAGGTCGGCCAGACCCTCGCCGCCGACACCTTCGGGGCCGGGGAGCGGGTCGACGTGACCGGCATCAGCAAGGGCAAGGGCTTCACCGGCGTCATGCAGCGCCACAACTTCCACGGCCAAGGCGCCAGCCACGGCACCCACAAGAAGCACCGGGCCCCGGGCGCGATCGGCGCCTGCGCCACCCCGGCCCGGGTGTTCAAGGGGGTGCGCATGGCCGGCCAGCACGGCAACCGCACCGTCACCACCCTCAACCTCGAGGTCATCGAAGGCGACGCCGAGCGGGGCCTGCTGCTCGTGAAGGGGTCCGTCCCCGGCCCGAACGGCGGGCTCGTCTTCGTGCGCAACGCGGTGAAGGGCGGCCCGGCCCGCCCCGCGCCGGCGGCCGAGCCCACCGACAACGAGGCCGCATGAAGCTCGACGTCACCGCCGCCTCCGGCGCCGAAGCCGGCACCGTCGACGCCCCCGACGCCGTGTTCGGCATCGTGCCCAACCTCGCCGTCCTGCACCAGGTCGTCACGGCCCAGCTCGCGCACAAGCGGTCCGGCACCCACTCCACCAAGACCCGCTCCGACGTGGCGGGCGGCGGCGCCAAGCCGTGGCGCCAGAAGGGGACGGGCCGGGCCCGGCAGGGCTCGATCCGCGCTCCCCAGTGGCGGGGCGGCGGCATCGCGCACGGCCCGAAGCCCCGCGACTACTCGCAGCGGACCCCGAAGAAGATGGTGCGGCTCGCGCTGTGCTCCGCGCTCTCGGACCGGGCCGCCGAGCAGCGGGTGAAGGTCGTCGACGACTGGGGCATCGACGAGCCGAAGACGGCCCGGGCCGTCGAGGTCCTCGAGGCGCTCGGGCTGCGACCGTCCGGGGAGCGCTTCCCCCGGGTCCTGCTCGTCCTCGACCGGGCCGAGCACGCGGTCTGGCGGTCGTTCCGCAACCTCTCGAGCCAGGTCCAGATCTGCCTGCCCGACGAGCTGAACGCCCACGACGTCATCGTGAACGACTGGGTGGTGTTCAGCCGGGCCACCCTCGACGCCGCCGTGACCCGGTTCGAGCCGACCGCCCGGGCGCCCCAGGAGGGCGCGGCATGAGCCGCGATCCCCGCACCGTGATCCTCAAGCCCGTGGTGTCCGAGAAGGCGTACGCCCACTACGACCAGCAGGTGTACACGTTCGTCGTCGCCGGCGACGCCAACAAGATCGAGATCAAGCACGCAGTCGAGACGATCTTCAACGTCACCGTGACGAACGTGAACACCCTCAACCGGGCCGGGAAGCGCAAGCAGAACCGGCGCACCGGGACGTGGGGCACGCGCGCGGCGCAGAAGCGCGCCGTCGTGCGGCTCGCGCCCGGCGACCAGATCGAGATCTTCGGGGGCTGACGTGCCGATCCGCAAGCGCAAGCCCACCAGCGCCGGCCGGCGGTTCCAGACCGTCTCCGACTTCGCCGAGATCACCCGCGACCACCCCGAGCGGTCCCTCACCCGGCCCAAGCCCAAGACCGGGGGCCGCAACGCGGCCGGCCGCATGACGTCCCGGCACCGGGGCGGCGGCCACAAGCAGAAGTACCGGGTCGTCGACTTCAAGCGCGACAAGGACGGAGTGCCGGCCAAGGTGGCGGCGATCGAGTACGACCCGAACCGCAACGCCCGGGTCGCGCTGCTCCACTACCGGGACGGCGAGAAGCGCTACATCCTCGCTCCGGCCCAGGTCGCGGTGGGCGACCTGCTCCAGAGTGGCCGCGGCGCCGAGATCCGCCCCGGCAACGCGATGCCGATGCGCTTCATCCCGGTCGGCACCACCATCCACAACGTCGAGCTGAAGCCCGGCGCGGGCGCCAAGCTCGGTCGGGGCGCCGGCGCCGCCATCCAGCTGGTGGCCAAGGAAGGCGAGTTCGCCACGATCCGGCTGCCGTCGACCGAGATGCGCCGCGTCCTCATCGACTGCCGCGCCACCGTCGGCGCGGTCGGCAACGCCGAGGCCACCCTCGTGAAGCTCGGCAAGGCGGGCCGCAACCGCTGGCGCGGGAAGCGGCCCCACACCCGGGGCGTCGCCATGAACCCGGTCGACCACCCGCTCGGGGGCGGCGAGGGCAAGAGCTCCGGGGGTCGCCACCCGGTGTCGCCGTGGGGCAAGCCGGAGGGGCGGACCCGCCGCAAGGGCAAGAAGTCGGACCAGCTGATCGTGCGCCGCCGCCGCAGCCGCGGCGCCCGCCGGTAGGAGGGCACGGTGCCACGCAGCCTGAAGAAGGGCCCGTTCGTCGACGACCACCTGGCCAAGAAGGTGGAGGCGATGAACGCCAGCAACGACCGCACGGTGATCAAGACCTGGTCCCGCCGGTCCACCATCACGCCCGAGATGGTCGGCCACACCATCGCCGTCCACGACGGACGCAAGCACGTGCCCATCTACATCAGCGAGGCGATGGTGGGGCACAAGCTGGGCGAGTTCGCGCCCACCCGGACCTTCCGCTACCACGCCGGCCAGGAGCGCAGCGGGAGGAGCCGGTAGCGATGCCCGACACCGACACCCGCTCGACGTCGGCCCGGCTGCGCTACGTGCGCACCTCGCCGCCGAAGATGCGCCAGGTCCTCGAGCTGATCAAGGGCCAGGACGTCGGGACCGCGCGCGACACGCTCCAGTTCTGCGAGCGGGCGGCGGCCGGCCCCATCGGCAAGCTGCTCGACTCGGCGATCGCCAACGCCGAGCACAACGACAACATCCCCGAGGACGAGCTGTTCGTCGCCCGGGCCCAGGCCGACGAGGGCCCGATCCTGAAGCGGTGGCGGCCCCGGGCGCGCGGGCGCGGGGTGCGCATCAACAAGCGGACCAGCCACGTGACGCTCGTGCTGGCCCGCTTCACCGCCGACGACCTCGAGCGCCGGCGGCAGGCCGACACCGCGAGCGGCCGGGGGCCCCGCCGGCCGGCCCGGCGCCGGCGCGACACCACGCCGGCCGCCGTCGAGCCCGCCGCCGAGGAGCCCGACACCGGCGACGAGGACGTGGAGGCCGAGACCGAGGACGCGGCGCCGGCGACGACCGCGGCCAAGGCCACGAAGCAGCCGGCCAAGAAGACGACCGCCAAGAAGACGACCGCCAAGAAGACGCCGGCCAAGAAGACCACGGCCAAGAAGACGCCGGCCAAGAAGACCCCGGCCGAGAAGGCCGGCCAGGCCGCCAAGAAGCAGACGCCGCGCAAGGCGCGGAAACCGAAGGACGAGAGCTGATGGGCCAGAAGGTCAACCCGTACGGGTTCCGGCTCGGCATCACCACCGACTGGAAGTCGCGGTGGTTCGCCGACCACAAGGAGTACACGGACAGCCTCATCGAGGACTGGAAGATCCGCGACTACCTGCGCCGCCAGCTGCCACACGCGGCGGTGAGCCGGGTCGAGATCGAGCGGACCCGGGACCGGCTCCGGGTCGACGTGTACACCGCCCGCCCCGGCATCGTGATCGGCCGCCGGGGCGCCGAGGCCGACCGGCTGCGCCAGGGCCTCTACAAGATCACCGGCAACCCGAAGATCCAGTTCAACATCCAGGAGATCAAGCAGCCCGAGCTCGACGCCACCCTCATCGCCCAGGGCGTCGCCGACCAGCTGGCCGGCCGGGTGTCGTTCCGGCGGGCCATGAAGCGGGCCGTGCAGACCGCGATGAAGGCCGGCGCGCAGGGGATCCGGGTCCAGTGCGGCGGCCGCCTCGGCGGGGCCGAGATGTCCCGGAAGGAGTGGTACCGCGAAGGTCGCGTGCCGCTGCACACGCTGCGGGCCGACCTCGACTACGGGCAGGCCGAGGCCCGCACCACCTTCGGTCGCATCGGCGTGAAGGTCTGGATCTACAAGGGCGAGATCCTCCCCTACCGGTCCGCGGCCGACGACAAGATCAGCCGCGAGGCGGCCATGGCCGTCGGCGAGACCGCCGGTGGCGAGTCCACGCCCCGCCGCCGGGTCGTCAGCGCGGGTGGGGGCCGGCGCCGGCGGGAGGAGGCGGTCGAGGTCCCGGTCGAGGCGGCGCCCGAGGAGGCGTCGCCCGAAGAGGCGACCCCGCTCGTCAAGGAGGCCGACCCCGAGCTCGAGCGGCTCCTCGCCGAGGAGGAGGAGATCGAGCGCCGCACCCGCCAGGGCCAGCACCACGAAGCACCCAAGTTCCACTCCGACGACGAATGAGCGGACGCGCCGAGGCCCCCTCATGCTGATGCCCCGCAAGGTCCGGCACCGCAAGGTGCAGCGCGGCCGCCGCCGCGGCACCGCGAAGGGTGGCACGCGGGTCAACTTCGGCGACTTCGGGATCCAGGCCCTCGAGCCGGGCTGGATCACGAACCGCCAGATCGAGGCGGCCCGGATCGCGATGACCCGCTACATCAAGCGGGGCGGGAAGGTGTGGATCAACATCTTCCCCGACAAGCCGGTGACCCAGAAGCCGGCCGAGACGCGCATGGGCTCCGGGAAGGGCAATCCCGAGCACTGGGTCGCGGTCGTGAAGCCGGGCCGGGTCATGTTCGAGCTGGCCGGCGTGCCCGAGCAGACGGCCCGCGACGCCATGCGGCTCGCCATGCACAAGCTTCCGATCAAGACCCGCTTCGTCGTGCGCCAGGAGGAGGCGTGATGAAAGCGGCCGAGCTGCGAGAGCTGAACGACGCCGAGCTCGCCAACCGCGTGCGCGAGTTCCGCGAGGAGCTGTTCAACCTGCGCTTCCAGAACGCCACCGGCCAACTCGACAACTCGACGCGAGTCGGAGACGTCCGCAAGGACATCGCGCGGTGCGAGACCCTGCTGCGCGAGCGCGAGATCGCGGCGCACGAGGCGCTGAAGGAGCAGTCATGACCCCGACCGACCCGGCGCGCAACAACCCCCGCAAGGTGCGCGAGGGCCTCGTCGTCTCGTCGAAGATGGACAAGACCGTCGTCGTCGCCGTCACCGACCGAGTCCGGCACCGCCGGTACGGCAAGACGGTGCAGCGGACCCGGAAGTTCTACGCCCACGACGAGACGAACGACGCCCACGAGGGGGACAAGGTTCGGCTGGCCGAGACCCGGCCCGTCTCGCGCACGAAGCGCTGGCGGGTCGTCGAGATCCTGGAGCGGGCCCGGTGATCCAGCAGGAATCCCGCCTCAAGGTGGCCGACAACTCGGGGGCGCGCGAGGTCCTGTGCGTGAAGGTCCTCGGCGGCACCCGCCGCCGCTACGCCGGCATCGGCGACATCTTCGTGGCGACGGTCAAGGACGCCGTGCCCGGCGCGGCGGTGAAGAAGGGCGAGGTCGTGAAGTGCGTCGTCGTCCGGACCAAGAAGGAGCGCCGCCGGCCTGACGGGAGCTACATCCGGTTCGACGAGAACGCGGCCGTGCTCATCAACGACCAGCTCCAGCCCCGCGGCACCCGTATCTTCGGCCCCGTCGGCCGGGAGCTCCGGGAACGCCGCTTCATGCGCATCGTCTCCCTCGCCCCCGAGGTGCTGTGACGTGAGCGACCGACCGAAGCTCCGGCTCAAGAAGGGCGACGTGGTCATCGTGCTGTCGGGCAAGGACATCGGCAAGCAAGGCGCGATCACCCGCGTCATCCCCGACCGCAACATGGTGATCGTCGACGGCATCAACGTCGCCAAGAAGCACCAGCGGGCGACGAAGGCGACGATGCAGGGCGGCATCATCGACAAGGACATGCCGATGCACGCCTCGAACGTGGCCATCCTCTGCTCGGCGTGCGGCGCGACCCGCATCGGTTACCGGGTCGACGACGACGGCACCAAGACCCGGGTCTGCAAGAAGTGCGGGAAGGACCTCTGATGAGCCCGGTGCGGGAGGCGCCCCGCCTCAAGGCCCGCTACGACGCCGAGCTGCGGCCGCAGCTGCAGCGCGAGCTGGGGCTCACGAACGTGATGGAGGTTCCGCGCCTCGAGAAGATCGTCCTGAACTGCGGCGTCGGCGGCGCCACCCAGCAGTCGTCGCTGCTCGACGGGGCGGTCGCCGACCTCACGACGATCACCGGCCAGCGCCCCCTGGTCACGAAGGCCAAGAAGTCGATCGCCGGGTTCAAGCTCCGGGCCGGCAACCCGATCGGCGCGAAGGTGACGCTGCGCGGCGACCGGATGTGGGAGTTCTACGACCGGCTGGTCAGCTTGGCCATCCCCCGCATCCGCGACTTCCGTGGCATGAGCGCCGAGTCCTTCGACGGCCGCGGCAACTACACGTTCGGCGTCACCGAGCAGCTGATCTTCCCCGAGATCGACTACGACAAGATCGACACCGTCCGCGGCATGGACATCACGATCGTGACCACCGCCACCACCGACGACGGCGGGCGTGCGCTGCTGCGCGCGCTCGGGTTCCCGTTCCGTCGTGACTCAGCCTCGTAGGAGGGCAATCAGTTGGCCAAGAAGGCACTTCTCCAGAAGCAGCAGCGCAAGCCCAAGTTCGCGGTGCGCGCCTACACCCGCTGCCGACGCTGCGGCCGCGCGCGCTCCGTGTACCGCAAGTTCGGGCTCTGTCGGATCTGCTTCCGGGACATGGCCCACAACGGGGAGATCCCGGGCGTGACCAAGGCGTCGTGGTGAGGGGGTGAGCCGATGACGATGACCGATCCCATCGCCGACATGCTCACCCGGATCCGGAACGCCAACGTCGCGTTCCACGACGAGGTCGTGATGCCGTCCTCGAAGGTCAAAGTGGCGCTGGCGAGCCTCCTGGTCCGCGAGGGCTACCTCGAGGACTTCGCGGTCGAGGACGACGCCGCCCGGCCGGGCCACAAGCTGCGCATCGTCATGAAGTACACCCAAGACCGGGAGCGCACGATCTCGGGGCTGCGCCGGGTCTCGAAGCCGGGCCTGCGCGTCTACTCGAAGGCGGCCGAGGTCCCGCGCGTCCTCGGCGGGATGGGGATCGCCGTCCTCTCGACCAACCAGGGGCTCCTGACCGACCGCGAGGCGCGCCAGCGCCGGGTCGGCGGCGAGGTCCTCTGCCACGTCTGGTAGGAGCACGAAGTGTCCCGAGTCGGCAAAGCGCCCATCCCGATCCCGAGCGGCGTCGACGTGTCCGTCGAGCCGGGCCACGTCGCGGTGAAGGGCCCCCGCGGAGAGCTGGCGCGCCACACCCCGACCCAGATCACGATCGCCCGCGACGGCGACCAGCTCGTCGTCACCCGCCCCGACGACGAACGGGAGAACCGGGCCCTCCACGGCCTCGTCCGGTCCCTCGTCAACAACATGGTCGTCGGCGTCTCGGAGGGGTTCTCGAAGGAGCTCGAGATCGTCGGCGTCGGCTACCGGGCCCTCGGCCAGGGCCCGAGCCGCCTCGAGCTGCAGGTCGGCTTCTCGCACCCGGTGCCGTTCGAGGCGCCCGACGGGGTCACCTTCGAGCTGCCCCAGCCGACGCGCATCATCGTGCGCGGCTGCGACAAGCAGCTGGTGGGCCAGGTGGCGGCCGACATCCGCAAGATCCGCAAGCCCGAGCCGTACAAGGGCAAGGGCATCCGATACGCCGGCGAGCGCGTGCAGCGCAAGGCCGGCAAGTCGGCGAAGTAAGGACGACGATGCACCAGAAGCTCAAGGCCCGCCACCATCGCCACCTGCGGGTGCGCAAGAAGGTCCGCGGCACCGCGGCACGGCCGCGCCTGTCCGTCTTCCGGTCCAGCCGCCACGTGTACGCCCAGCTCATCGACGACGTCCACGGCCACACGCTGGTGGCGGCATCGACGATGGAGTCCGACACCCGGGCCGGCACGACGGCGACCGTCGACGCCGCGAAGGCGGTCGGTCAGCGCCTCGGCGAGCGCGCGAAGGCGGCCGGGATCGAAAACGTCGTGTTCGACCGGGGCGGGTTCCGGTACCACGGTCGGGTCGCCGCCGTCGCCGACGGCGCCCGCGAAGCAGGGCTGGCGCTATGAGCGCGGCGCGGCTCCCAACGAGCGCTCGAAAGCAGGTGCGGTAATGGCAGACGGCCAGCTCGAGGAGCGGGTGATCGCGATCAACCGGGTCGCCAAAGTCGTGAAGGGCGGACGCCGGTTCTCGTTCACCGCGCTCGTCGTGGTCGGCGACGGCGACGGCAACGTGGGCCTCGGCTACGGCAAGGCCAAGGAGGTCCCGGCCGCGATCCAGAAGGGCATGGAGGAGGCCAAGAAGCGGCTGTTCAAGGTCCCGCTGGCGGGCTCGACGATCACCCACGTGATCCTCGGCTCCCACGACGCCGCGCGCGTGCTCCTGAAGCCGGCCGCCCCCGGCACCGGCGTGATCGCGGGCGGCGCCGCCCGCGCCATCCTCGAGGCCGCGGGCGTCCACGACGTGCTCGCCAAGTCGCTCGGCTCCTCGAACGCCATCAACGTCTCCCGTGCCACCATCCAGGGCCTCCAGGCGCTGAAGCGACCCGAGGCCGTCGCCCGCCTGCGCGGCAAGACGGACGAGGAAGTCAGCACGGTCGGGATGCTGCGCGCCTACCGGGAACGGCAAGCGCCGAAGCACGAGCCCACCGAGGTGAAGTGATGGCCACCACGCTGCGCATCACCCAGGTCCGCTCGGCGATCGGCGTCAAGCCCAAGCAGCGCGGGACGCTGCGGGCGCTCGGGCTGCGGCGGATCCGCCACACCGTCGAGCACCCCGACCGGCCCGAGATCCGGGGCATGGTCGAGCGCGTCCCGCACCTCGTCACGGTGGAGGAGGTGGGCTGAGGTGCCGATCAAGCTCCACGACCTGAAGCCGCCCGCGGGCTCGAAGCGGCCCCGCCGGCGGGTCGGCCGGGGCATCGCGGGCAAGGGCGGCAAGACCGCCGGCCGCGGCATGAAAGGCCAGGGCGCGCGTGACACCGTGAAGCCGGGCTTCGAGGGCGGTCAGACCCCGATGGCGCGCCGCACTCCGAAGGCCAAGGGCTTCAAGAACCCGTTCCGCGTCGAGTACGTCGTCATCAACCTCGACGCGCTCGAGCGCTTCGATGCCGGCGCGACGGTCGACCCCGACGTGCTGCGCGGCCGCGGGCTGATCGCCAAGCGCGGCCTCGTCAAGGTGCTCGGACGCGGGGAGCTGACGAGGACGCTCACCGTGCGCGCCCACGCGTTCTCGGACGCGGCGCGCCGAGCGATCGAAGCGGCGGGCGGTCAGGCCGAGGTCTTGCCGCCCCCGTGGGGTGACCGTCGTCCCGCCGCTCGCGGGAACGCCCTCACCAATCGGTAGGCTGTCCGCCGCCGACGGCTCAGGAGGCCTCCCGCATGCTCTCCCGGCTCCGGAACATGTTCCGGGTCCCCGACCTCCGGAACAAGATCCTGTTCACGCTGCTCATCGTGGCGGTGTACCGGATCGGCGCCCACCTGCCCGTCCCCTACGTCGACTTCAAGGCGATCAAGCACCTTCAGGACTCGACGAAGAACAGCGGCGTCGTCGGCTTCCTCGACCTCTTCTCGGGCGGCGCCATCACCAACGTCGCCATCTTCTTCCTCGGGATCATGCCGTACATCACGGCGTCGATCATCATGCAGCTGCTCGGCGTGGTGATCCCGAAGCTCGAGGAGTGGCAGAACGAGGGCCAGACCGGTCAGAAGAAGATCACCCAGTGGACCCGTTACCTGACCATCGGGCTGGCGCTGGTGCAGTCCACCGGGTTCGTGTTCGCCCTCCACGCCGGCAACGGTGGCCTGTTCGGGCTCAGCGCCAGCCTCCCGAAGGGCATCGACTTCATCCCCCACTTCGACACCCCGCGAGCCGCGCTCATCGTCCTGGTCTGGACCGCCGGCACCGCGCTCGTGATGTGGCTCGGGGAGCTGATCTCCCAACGGGGGATCGGCAACGGCATGTCGATCCTGATCTTCGCCTCGGTGGTGTCGCGCCTGCCGTCCCAGGGCGGCTCCATCTACAGCCAGGGCAGCAAGTTCCAGTTCTTCACGATCCTGCTCATCGGCGTGGCGATGATCGTCGGGATCGTCTTCGTCGAGCTGGGGCAGCGCCGCATCCCAGTCCAGTTCGCCAAACGGGTGGTCGGCCGCCGGATGTACGGCGGCCAGAGCACCTACATCCCGCTCAAGGTGAACCAGTCCGGGGTGATCCCGGTCATCTTCGCCAGCTCGATCCTGGCCTTCCCGGCCCTGATCGCGTCGGCGCTCGGCAACAGCGGGCACGGGGTCCAGCAGTGGATCAACAACAACCTGGTGGCGCGCCAGAGCTGGTTCTACATCCTCTTCTACACGATCCTCATCATCTTCTTCGCGTACTTCTACACCGCGATCGCGTTCAACCCCCAGCAGCAGGCCGACATCATCCGCAAGCAGGGCGGGTTCATCCCGGGCATCCGACCCGGTCCGCCGACCGAGCGGTACCTGGCCAAGACGCTGAACCGGATCACGCTGCCCGGCTCGCTGTTCCTAGCCGTCATCGCCATCGCGCCGCTGCTCGTCTTCGCGCTCTGGAACATCAGTCAGTTCCCCTTCGGGGGCACTGCGCTGCTCATCACGGTCGGGGTCGCGCTCGAGACGATGAAGCAGATCGACAGTCAGCTGATGATGCGCAACTACGAAGGCTTCCTTGCCTGACGCGGCGACCGAGCCCCGAGGCCCGCGACTCGTCTTGCTCGGGAAGCAGGGTGCCGGCAAGGGAACCCAGGCGGTCCGGCTTGAGGAGCACTACCGGATCTTCCGTCTGTCGACGGGGGACCTGTTCCGGGACGCCGCCGCGGCCGGGACCGAGCTCGGTCGCGAGGCCAAGGGCTACATCGACCGCGGCTTCCTCGTCCCCGATGACATCGTCATCGGCCTCGTCCGGGAGCAGCTGGCGATCGACGACCGGGCCCAGCACGGGTTCGTGCTCGACGGCTTCCCCCGGACCCGGCAGCAGGCCGCCGAGCTCGACAAGATCCTCGACGGCTGCCCGCTCGACCTCGCCGTCGACCTCGACGTCCCCACCGAGGTCGTGCTCCAGCGGATCGCGGGCCGCCGCGTCTGCTCGAACTGCGGCGCGAACTACCACGTCGACAACCCGCCCGAGCACAACTGGACCTGCGACGTCTGCGGCCACGAGGTCGTCCAGCGCGAGGACGACACCCCCGAGGCGGTCATGCGGCGCCTCGAGCTCTACGAGATGAAGACGCTGCCCGTCATCCAGCACTACCGGCGGGCCGGGATCCTCGCCCATGTCGACGCCAGCGACGAGACCGAGGAGGTCTTCAAGCGGCTCGTCGAGCTCGTCGACTCCTACTTCGACGCCGGGTCCCGGGCGCTGTGATCACCCGCAAGTCGCCCGAGCAGATCGCGCTCATGCGCCGGGCCGGCGTCATCGTCGCCGAGATGCACGAGGAGTGCATCCGGGCCGCCAAGCCCGGCGCCACCACCGCCGACGTCGACGCGGTGGCCCGGGACGTGCTCGAGCGCCGGGGCGCCCGCTCGAACTTCCTCGGCTACCACGGCTTCCCAGCCGTGGTCTGCACGTCCCCGAACGACGTCATCGTCCACGGCATCCCGAGCGACGAGGTCGTCCTCGAGGAGGGCGACATCCTCTCCATCGACTGCGGCGCCATCGTCGAGGGCTGGCACGCCGACGCGGCGGTGACGGTCCCGGTCGGCGACATCGACGACGAGTCGAAGCGGCTCATCGAGGTCACCCGGACCTCCCTCGATGCGGGGATCGGTCACGTCCGGGAGGGGGAGCGGCTCGGTGACATCGGCGCCGCGGTCGAGGAGGTGGCGACCGGCGCCGGCTTCACCGTCGTCCGCGAGTACGTCGGGCACGGGATCGGCACCGCCATGCACGAGGAGCCCCAGGTGCCGAACTACGGCCCCCCGGGCCGGGGCCTGAAGCTGAAGGAGGGCCTGGTGCTGGCCATCGAGCCGATGGTCAACGCCGGCGGCCCCGAGACCGAGGTGCTGCGCGACGGCTGGGCGGTCGTCACCCGGGACCACCGCCGGTCGGCCCACTTCGAGCACACGATCGCGATCACCGAGCACGGCCCCGAGGTGCTCACGCGGCCCGGGTAGCCAGCGCGGGGCCGCGTCGGCGTCGGCGAACAGGCGTTCGCTGCGGCGCGGGGCGCGTTTCGCGCCCGGCCCGGCGACCGCCGGGTGGGACCGCGGCCGGCGATCCGGTAGCCTGGTTGGGCTCCGCGCGAGTTCTCGGGTTCTTCGCGCGCCCGCACACCGACGAGGGACCTGAGACGATGAGGTGGTGGAGGCCCTGGCCAAGCCCAAAGACGACACGATCCTGGTCGAGGGGACAGTGGTGGAGCCGCTCCCCAACGCCATGTTCCGGGTCGAGCTCGAGAACGGGCACCGGGTGCTCGCCCACATCTCCGGGAAGATGCGGATGCACTACATCCGGATCCTCCCGGGCGACCGAGTTCAGGTCGAGTTGACGCCGTACGACCTGAGCCGCGGCCGCATCACCTACCGCTACAAGTGACCGAGGAACTACGGTGAAGGTCCGACCATCCGTCAAGAAGATGTGCGAGAAGTGCAAGGTGATCCGCCGCCATGGCGTGGTGCGGGTCATCTGCGAGAACCCGCGCCACAAGCAGCGGCAGGGCTGATCCCGTGGCTCGAATCGCCGGCGTCGACATCCCCCGCGAGAAGCGGCTCGAGATCTCGCTCACCTACATCTTCGGGATCGGGCGTCCGACCGCCCAGCTGGTCTGCCAGCAGGCGGGCCTGAACAGCGACACCCGGGTCCGGGACCTCACCGACGACGAGGTCGCCAAGCTGCGCTCGTTCATCGACGGGAACCTCAAGGTCGAGGGAGACCTCCGGCGCGAGGTCGCCGCCAACATCAAGCGCAAGGTCGAGATCGGCAGCTACGAGGGCATCCGGCACCGTCGGGGCCTGCCCGTCCACGGCCAGCGGACCCGCACCAACGCCCGGACCCGCAAGGGCCCGAAGAAGACCGTGGCCGGCAAGAAGAAGGCGAGGAAGTAATGGCGAAGCCGGCTGCGGGCGGCCGACGGCCGAAGCGACGCGAGCGCAAGAACGTCGCCTACGGCGTCGCGCACATCAAGTCTTCGTTCAACAACACCATCATCACGATCACCGACCAGCAGGGGAACGCGCTCGCCTGGGCGTCGTCGGGCAACGTGGGCTTCAAGGGCTCCCGGAAGAGCACTCCGTTCGCGGCCCAGCTGGCCGCCGAGACGGTGGCGCGTCGGGCGATGGAGCACGGGGTGCGCAAGGTGGACGTCCTCGTCAAGGGTCCCGGCTCGGGCCGGGAGACCGCCATCCGGACCATCCAGAACACGGGCATCGAGGTGGTCGGCATCAAGGACGTGACCCCGATCCCGCACAACGGCTGCCGCCAGCCCAAGCGGCGGAGGGTCTGATGGCCCGCTACACCGGCGCGGTCTGCAAGCTGTGCCGCCGCGAGCGCATGAAGCTGTTCCTGAAGGGCGCCAAGTGCGACTCCCTGAAGTGCCCGGTCGAGCGCAAGCCCTACCCGCCCGGTGAGCACGGCCGGGGCCGGATCCGGGAGAGCGAGTACCTGCTCCAGCTCCGCGAGAAGCAGAAGGCCCGCCGCATCTACGGCGTGTTCGAGCAGCAGTTCCGCAACCTCTACGAGGAGGCGAACCGCCAGGCCGGGATCACCGGCGAGAACCTGCTCCGCATGCTCGAGCAGCGGCTCGACAACACGGTGTTCCGCACCAGCTTCGCGGCGAGCCGGAACCAGGCCCGCCAGCTGGTCCGCCACGGCCACGTCCTCGTGAACGGCAAGCGGGTCACGATCCCCTCGTACCAGGTCCGCGAGGGCGACGTGATCGGCCTCGGGCCGAAGGCCAGGAGCAACATCATCATCCGCCACAACCTCGACACCCTCGACCACGCCGTCCCGGCCTGGCTCGACGTGAACGCCGACAAGCTGGAGGCGACCGTCCGCGGCGCGCCCCTCCGCGAGCAGATCGACGTGCCGGTGCGCGAGCAGCTCATCGTCGAGCTCTACTCCAAGTAAGCAAACCGGCCCGCCGCGGCGGGCCACCATCCCCCTGGAAGAGAAACCATGCTGATCATCCAACGACCCGAGGTCGAGGCCGGCGAGGCGGAGGGCAACACCCAGTCCTTCGTCATCTCGCCGCTCGAGCCCGGGTTCGGCCACACCCTCGGGAACAGCCTCCGCCGGACCCTCCTGTCGTCGATCCCCGGCGCCGCCGTCTCGCAGGTGCGCTTCGACGAGGCACTGCACGAGTTCGACACCATCCCGGGCGTCAAGGAAGACGTCACCGACCTGATCCTGAACATCAAGGACCTGGTGCTGCGGAGCACGAGCGCCGAGCCGGTCACGCTCCGGCTCGACAAGCGGGGGCCGGGCGACGTCGTCGCGCGTGACATCCAGACCACCGCCGATATCGAGATCCTGAACCCGGACCTCCACGTCGCCAGCGTCAACGCCAAGGGCCGCCTCGCCATCGACCTCACCGTCGAGCAGGGCCGGGGCTACCTGTCGGCGGAGCGGAACAAGCGCACCGCGACCATCGGCGTGATCCCGGTCGACGCCATCTTCTCGCCGGTCCGGCGGGTGGCGTTCTCGATCGAGCCGACCCGGGTCGAGCAGGCCACGAACTACGACAAGCTGACCATCGAGATCGAGACCGACGGCTCGATCTCGCCCCGCGAGGCACTCGCCTCGGCCGGCGAGACGCTCAAGAGCCTGGTCGGGCTGGTGGCGAGCCTGTCCGACGCGCCCCAGGGCCTCGAGCTGGGGGAGGTCTCGCCGGCGACGGCGGCGTCCCCGGACCTCGAGCTGCCGATCGAGGAGCTGGACCTGTCCGAGCGGCCGCGGAACTGCCTCAAGCGGGCCCGGGTCGACACCATCGGGCAGCTCGTCCAGAAGAGCGAGGACGACCTCCTGGCGATCACGAACTTCGGCTCGAAGTCCCTGGAGGAGGTCCTCCAGAAGCTCGACGAGCGGGGCCTGTCGCTGCGCGTGAAGGAGTAAGGGAACGTGCCGACGCCGACGAAAGGCCCCCGGCTCGGGAGGGACCCCGCGCACCAGCGGCTGCTGCTCGCCAACCTGGCCGCGCACCTCTTCGAGGCCGAGGCCATCGTGACCACCGAGGCGAAGGCGAAGGCGCTGCGCCCGTACGCGGAGCGGCTCATCACCAAGGCCCGCCGCGGCACCGTCCACGACCGCCGCCAGGTCGTCGCCAAGCTCCACGACAAGCGCGTGACGTACAAGCTCTTCACCGAGATCGCACCCCGGTACGCCGAGCGGCCGGGCGGCTACCTGCGGATCCTGAAGCTCGGCCCTCGGCCCGGGGACAGCGCGCCGATGGCGCGTATCGAGCTGGTGTGAGCTCGACCGACGCCGGGTCCTCGGCGTCGTTCCCCCGGACCGACCAGGTCCGGGTGAAGCTCGTCGTCGCTTACGACGGGACCCACTTCCACGGCTTCGCGGCCCAGCCCGAGGTCCGCACCGTCGCCGGCCTGCTCATCGAGGCGCTCGCCACCGTGCTGCGCGTCGATCCCGCCCCGCTCGTGCTCGCCTGCGCGGGCCGCACCGACAAGGGCGTGCACGCCCGGGGCCAGGTCGTGAGCCTCGACGTGCCGGCGGCCGCCGACGTCAGCCGGCTGGCCCGGTCGGTGAACGGTCTCACCGCGCCCGAGGTCGTCGTGCGCCAGGCCGACGTCGTCGCCGACGACTTCGACGCCCGCCGCTCGGCGGGCTGGCGCAGCTACCGCTACACGATCGTGAACCGGCCCGAACCCGACCCGTTCCTGGCCCGCTACGCGTGGTGGGTGTCCGACCCGCTCGACCTGGCCATGCTGCGGCTCGCCGCCGACCCCTTCGTCGGCGAGCACGACTTCGCCGCCTTCTGCCGGCGACCCCCGGGCGCGTCGACGGTGCGACGGGTGTTCGAGTCGAGCTGGTCGGTGCCGGAGCCCGGCGTCCTCTCGTACGAGATCCGGGCCCGCGCCTTCTGCTGGCCGACGGTGCGCTCGCTCGTCGGCACGCTCGCCGCGGC
>CALEYV010000045.1 GCA_937927875.1 uncultured Actinomycetes bacterium
GGCGCGGGTTGACGGCCCAGCAGTCCTCGGGCCGGACGCGCAGCTTCTCGCGCGCCGACGGGAGGAAGCTGGTGAGCAGCACGTCGGCGTCGGCGATGAGGCGGTCGAACACCGCCCGGCCCTCCTCGACCCGCAGGTCGAGGGCGATCCCGCGCTTGTTGCGGTTGTACAGCTCCCAGAGGAAGTTGACGTCGCCGGTGTCGGCCACGAAGCCGGCCGTCATCACCGCCCGCAGCGGGTCCCCGGTCGGGCGCTCGATCTTCACGACCTGCGCGCCCCAGTCGCCGAGCACCGCGCCGCAGGACGGCACGAACCCGTGCTCGGCCAGCTCCACCACCCGCACTCCGTCGAGCACGCCCATGTCGGACTCCCGTCTCGGCGTCACCGTGAGACGGCCATGCTGGCACCACCGGTAATCTTCCGGCCCGGCGATGGAGCTCGCCGTAACCGCCCGCGGCCCATACCGCCGGCTGATGGCTCCTGCTGGAACCACAGATCGCGCCGGAGGACCGTGTGCCGGTGAGCCCGCCGGATCCTGCTCGCCACCCGACTCGACGACGACCCCCGTTCGAGGCGCTGACCGCGGTCGCGGTCGGCGGCGGCGTCGGCACCCTCGCCCGCTACGAGCTGTCGGCCGCAGTGCCGTTCCACCGCGGCGGGTTCCCGTGGGCCGTCTTCACGGTCAACGTCGTCGGTGCGTTCGCGCTCGGCGTCATCGCCACGTTGGCGTCCGAGCGGGGGGTTCCGCCCCGCTGGCTGCGCCCCCTGCTGGCGGTCGGGTTCTGCGGGGGCCTGACCACCTTCTCGACCTGGATGGTGGACGCGGTCCGGCTCGGCGACGATGGGAGGGGCGGCGCGGCGGTCCTCGACGTCGGCGCGACGCTGACCGCGGGCTTCCTCGCCCTGCTCGTCGGGGTGTGGGCGGCGCGATCGTGGAGCTGGGGAAGGAGGATCGCGTGAGCATCGAGGGACCAGCCGAGCGGCTCACCGTGTTCGTGGGTGAGAGCGACCAGCACGCCCACAAGCCGCTGTACACCGAGATCGTCCACCGAGCCCACGCGGCGGGGATGGCGGGCGCGACCGTGGTCCGCGGCATCGAAGGGTTCGGGGCGTCGAACCACCTGCACACGACGAGGATCCTGCGCCTCAGCGAGGACCTCCCGGTCGTCATCGTCATCGTCGACGCGGCCGAGAAGATCGATGCCTTCCTCCCCGAGCTGGACGAGCTGATCGGCGAGGGCCTCGTCGTCCGCGAGCCGGTCGAGGTCGTCAAGTACGTGGGCCGCGGGTGATCGCGGCCGCGGTGTCGCTCGCCGGCGCGAGCGGCGCGCTCGCTCGCTACGTCGTCGACGGCTGGGTGCAGGAGCGCACCGACGCGACGCTCCCGCTCGGGACGTTCTGCATCAACGTCACCGGGTCGCTGCTCCTCGGGCTCCTCGTCGGGTGGGCGGCCGTCCACAGCGCCGACGCCGACGTCACCCTGATCGCCGGCACCGGGTTCCTCGGGGGCTACACGACGTTCTCGACCTACGCCTTCGAGACCTTCCGCCTGGTCGAGGACGGCTCGGCGGCGTTCGCGGTCCTCAACGCCGCCGGGAGCGTCGCGGCCGGGCTGGCCGCGGCCGCGCTCGGCCTGCTCGTCACCGGCGTCCTCTGACCGCAACGCCCGCGTCGCGTCGACGAGTCGCGGCCTGAAACCACGGCGCCGCGTCGGCGCCCGTCTGCGACACTGAGGCATGGCCGAATCTGGGGCTGCCCTCCGCGCGCGCGGCCTCGTCAAGCAGTTCAAGCGGGTGCGCGCCGTCGACGGCGTCGACCTCGAGGTCGGCGCCGGGGAGCGCGTCGCGCTCCTCGGGCCCAACGGGGCCGGCAAGACGACCACGCTCATGATGCTGCTCGGCGTCATCACCCCCGACGCCGGGCGGGTGGAGGTCGTCGGGCGGGTGCTGCCGGGCGAGCGGAGCGCGGCGATGGAGCACGTCGGCTTCGCGGCCGGCTACCTGCCCCTGCCCGAGCGGCTCCGGGTCCGCGAGTTCCTCGCCCTGTTCGCCGACCTCTACGGGCTCGCCGACGCCCAGCAGGCCGCCGCCCGTGGCCTCGAGCGGTTCCGGGTCGAAGGGCTCGCCGACGTCATGGGCAACGAGCTGTCGTCGGGCCAGCGGACCCTCATCGGCATCGTGAAGGCGACGCTGCACCAGCCCGAACTGCTGGTGCTCGACGAGCCGACGGCCTCGCTCGACCCCGACGTCGCCCACCGGGTGCGCAGCGGCCTCGAGCGGCTCTGCGCCGAGGACGGCACCGCGCTCCTCGTGACCAGCCACAACATGCAGGAGGTCGAGCGGCTCTGTACGAGGGTGGTGTTCGTCGCCGGCGGGCGGGTGGTGGCCGACGGGTCACCGGACGACGTCGCGGCCGGGTTCGGTCGCCGCGACCTCGAGGGCGTGTTCCTCCACCTTGCCGAGCGCGGCGCGGAGCCGATCAGCGACGCCCGGGCGGTGTCGTGATGCGCGCCCAGCGGGTGCGGGCCATCGCCCGCCGGCAGAGCTTCGTGCTGCGGCGCGCCCCGCAGCGCTGGTTCGACGTGATCGTGTCGCCGGTCGTCGACGCCATCCTCTTCGGGGCGATCGGCGTCTACTTCGGGCGCCAGCACGGCACCGCGGCGGCCAGCGCCGCCTTCCTGCTGGCCGGGATCGTGCTGTTCCACGTCGTCTTCCAGGCCGAGATCAGCCTCGCGACCGGGTTCCTCGAGGAGACCTGGTCCCGGAACCTGCTGAACCTGATGGTGACGCCGCTCACCGAGCCCGAGTACGGGGCCGGCGTGGTCCTCTTCGGCCTGGTGCGACTCACCATCGGCGTCACCGTGGTCTCGGTGGTGGCGCTGGGGCTGTTCTCGTTCAACATCACGACCCTCGGCCTGGCGCTGGTGCCGCTCGTCGTGATCCTGCTCGTCGTGGGTTGGTCGGTGGCGCTGGTCGTGATCGGCCTCATCCTGCGGGCCGGGCAGGGCGCCGAGATCCTGACCTGGGGCTTCATCGCGTTCTTGCTGCCGCTGTCGGGGATCTTCTACCCGGTGAGCGCGCTGCCCGGCGTCCTGCAGCCCCTCGCGCAGGCGCTCCCGACCACCCACGTGTTCGCGGCCGGCCGGGCGGTGGTGACCGGGCACCCGCTCCCGTGGGACCAGGTCGGGCTGGCCGCGCTCGGCGCCGTGGTGGCGAGCATCGCCTCGGTGTGGTTCCTGACCCGGATGCTCGCCACCTTCCGGCGCCGCGGGTTCATCAGCCGTCACGTGTGATGGGGCGACGCCTCGAGGAGCTGCGCCGGCTCGGCGGGCGCTTCCGGGGCGTCGTCCTCTGGTCGGCGCTCACCGGCGTCCTCACCGGCCTCGCCGTCACCGGCTTCGAGCACGCGGTGGTGGAGGAGGCCCTGCCCCACGTGCTCGCGCTGCCGATCGGCGTCATCGCGGTGCTGCCGCTGGTCGGCCTCGCGGTCGCGGCGCTGCTCCTGCGCGTCGTCGCTCGCGGCGCGTCGCCCGCCACCACCGACGCGTACCTCGAGGCCTTCCACGACCAGCCGGCCGACCTCGCCGGCCGGCCCGGGTTCGTCGTGCCCGGCCTGCTGGCGGCGGTCGCCGGCGAGCTGGTGATGAGCCGGGCCTCGGTCACCGAGTATCAGGTGCCGGCCTACGACTCAGGCTCGTAGCGCGGCGTCCTCGGAGGCGTCGGCGAGGACGAGGGCCTGTTCGGCGAGCGCGTCGACCATGGCCCCCATCTCCGAGAAGCCCTCGCCGAGGGTCTTGCCGAGCCGGTACCGGGCGTTGATGCCCTCCAAGATGATCGCCAGCTTGTACATCGCGAACAGCACGTAGAAGTCGAGGTGCTGGATGTCTCGCCCCGACCGCTCGGCGTAGCGGGCCACGACCTCGTCGCGGGAGAGGAAGCCGGGGATGTCGGCGACCTCGTGGGTGGTGACCGCGGTCAGCTGCTCGCCGCCGCCCCAGTAGACGAGGAGGAGGCCGACGTCGGTGAGCGGGTCGCCGAGGGTCGACATCTCCCAGTCGAGGACGGCGACGATCCGCCCCGGGTCGTCGGCGGCCAGCATGGTGTTGTCGAGCCGGTAGTCGCCGTGGACGATCGCCGCCGGCCCGGATTCGGGGAGCGCGGCGTCGAGCCGGCGGGCCAGCTCGTCGAGGGCCGGGAGCTCGCGCGTCTTGTTGGCCTGCCACTGCTTGCCCCACCGGGCGACGTTGCGGGGGAGGAAGCCCTCCGGGCGGCCGAAGTCGCCGAGGCCGACCGCCTGGTAGTCGACCGAGTGCAGCGCCGCGAGCACGTCGACGAGGCGCTCCGAGCAGGCGCGCGCCTCGGCGGGGGTCAACGTCGCCATCTCGTCCTTCGTGCGCAGGACCCGGCCGTGGACGTTCTCCATCACGTAGAACGGCGCCCCGATCAGGTCGTCCTCGCCGTGGTAGGCGAGGACCCGGGGGACCGGCACCGGGCTGCCTTCCAGGCCCGCCAGCACCCGGTACTCGCGGCGCATGTCATGCGCGGTCTCGACGACGTGACCGAGGGGCGGGCGGCGCAGGACCCAGTCGTGGGCGCCGTCGCCGATGACGTAGGTGAGGTTCGAGCGCCCGCCCGCGATGAGCTCGGCGTCGAGGGGCGCGCCGCTCGCGCCTTCGACGTGGTCGGCGAAGAACGGTCGGAGCGCGGCGACGTCGACGCCCTCGGGCGGCACGCCGGGCGAGGTTAGTGAGAGCGGAGCGGGAGGGGCGGCGGCGCGGCGCTCAGG
>CALEYV010000046.1 GCA_937927875.1 uncultured Actinomycetes bacterium
TGTGTCGATGCACCGGCTACCAGGGCATCATCCGCGCCGTCGAGCGGGCCGCGGCGGCGCTGGCGGACGCGCCGCGGCCCTGATCAGCGGGCGGCGCCGACGGTGAGCTCGCCGAGCACCGCCGCCGTCGATGCCCCGATCGGCTCGGCGCGTCGACCGGTCGGCGGCGGCATCGGGTCGCGGATCTCATGGCGCGCCGCGCCGTGCGTCACCGCCCACCGCCCGTGGCCCGACGCCACCACCCGATGCTCCGGCGCCCACGCCGCCGGCTCGGCGACGAACGCGCCCGCTGCCGCCAGCGAGACGTCGAGGAGGTAGCCGCCGCCGGCGGCCAGGGCGGCGGTTGTGGCCAGCGCGCCGACGAGGCCGGCGATGGGGTCGGCCACCGCGTCGCCGCAGAACACCGGCTCGCCGGCGTCGTCGCGGGCGACCAGACCGGCGCCGACGGCGACGTCGTCACCGAACCCGACCCGGTTCGAGTCCGGGTCGTCACGCCCGTAGGCCGTGATCGACACCCACGTGCGGCCGGGACGAGCCGCGACGAGCGCCGCCGCGTCGATGCCGAGCTGGCGCAGTGCCCTCGGTCGCGACGCCTCGAGGACGACGTCCGCGTCGCTCAGCAGCTCCTGCAGGCGGGCCGCGCCGTCGCGCGTCGTGAAGTCCCACGCCGCGCTCTCGTGCCCCGCGTGCAGCCAGTCGAAGAACTCGGGCGGCCCCCGCCGGGCGCCGTCGCGTCGCCGCGGCGTCTCCACCTTGATGACGCGCGCGCCCATCGACCCCAGGATCTGGGCGACCACCGGCCCGGCCCACATCGCGGTGAGATCGACGACGAGGAGGGGTCGGCGGCCCGGCTGCGGCGGCCCGAGGCGATCGGCTCCCAGCCGGGCGCCGCGCGCGCCGCCGAGCTCGGCGGCCGGGATGCTGAGCTCCTGGGCCGCCGACGCGAGGACCCCCGCGGGCCGGGTGGCCGCGTCGTCGGCCAGCGCCGCCCAGGGGTCGGTGATCGGACGGCCAACCAGGGCCGGCACCGCGTCGACGTCGTCGGCGCGGGGCAGGTTCACCGCCACCCATCCCGGGTCGGCCCGCAGCAGCCGGCACGAGCCGCCGACCGACCAGCGGCCGGCTCGGCGACTACCGAGGAGCGCGGCCCGCCCGAAGAGCGTGCGCGGCACGTCCACCTCCACGCGGCGCCCGAGCCGCGCCGTCGTCCGCGCGACCGCGGCGGCGACGGCCTCCAGGCGGCCGAGCACGGGGGCGGACGGTGCCAGCGGCCGGCCGTCGGGCCGCCCGGTCAGGGCCATGCCGCCGGAGCCGGCCCAGGCCTCTAGCTCGCAGCACGGCGTCGACGGTTCGGCGGCCGCGCCGACCGCCGGCAGACCGGCCGCGCCGAGCAGCGAATCGACCTGCCGGCCGTAGGCGTCGGCGGGACGGTCGGCGCCGGGCCGCTCACCCTTCATCGCGTCGAGGGTAGGGGGTTCGTTCGCGCGAGCGCGCCGGCGCGGCGCGGGCCGTCAGTCGGAGAGCACCGGCTGGGGCGCCGGCGGCCGTGTCCCCGCCATCGCGACCACGGCCTCGTCGAGGAGGTCGTCGACGCGGTCCTCGGGGAGCGGGCGCGAGAAGCAGAACCCCTGGATCTGGTCGCAGCCCAGTTCCTCGAGCCGACGCAGCTGGTCGGTCCGCTCGACCCCCTCGGCGATCGTTACGAGCTGGAAGGTCCGGGCGAGCCGGAGGATCGCCTGCACCAGGGCGTCGGCCTCGGCGCCGGTCGTGACGCCGTCGATGAACGCCTTGTCGATCTTCAGCGTGTCGACCGGGAGGTTCTGGAGCGCGCTGAGCGACGAGTATCCGATGCCGAAGTCGTCGATGGCGAGCCGCACGCCGGTCGCCTTGAGGTCCTCGAGCATGGCGATGGCGCCGCCGTCGTCGTCGACGAGCACGCTCTCGGTGATCTCGAGCGTCAGCGCGGCGGGGTCGAGGCCACTGTCGGCGACGGCGCGGCAGACGTCGTCGACGAGGCCCGGGTCCGAGAGCTGCCTCGGCGACAGGTTCACGGCGATGGTGAGGCACAGCTCCGGGTGCGCCAGCTGCCACGCGCGCGCCTGCCGGCAGGCGGCGCCCAGCACCCAGCGCCCGATCGGGACGATGAGGCCGTTGTCCTCGGCGATGGGGATGAACTCGGCCGGCGGGATGAGGCCCCGGTTCGGGTGCTGCCAGCGCACGAGCGCCTCGAGCGCGACCACCCGCCCCGCCGTGAGCGACACGACGGGCTGGTAGTGGAGGACGAACTGGCTCTCCTCGACCGCGGTGCGGAGGTCGCCCTCGAGCTGGAGCCGGGCGACCGCGGCCGTGCGCATCGCGGGCTCGAACAGCCGGTAGCAGCCCTTGCCGTGGTTCTTGGCGCTGTACATGGCGGCGTCGGCGTTGCGGAGCAGCGCGTCGGGGTCGGCACCCGCCTCGGCGAGGGCGATCCCGGCGCTGGCGTGGACGACCACCTGGGTGCCCGAGAGCGCGAACGGGTCGACGAGCGCGTCGATGACCCGCCCCGCGACGTCGCACGCCTCGTCGGCGCCGGTCAGGTCCTCGAAGAGCACCGCGAACTCGTCGCCGCCGAGCCGGGCCGCGGTGTCGCTCGGGCGCAGTACCGCCCGCAGCCGCTGCGCGACGGCGACCAGGAGCTCGTCGCCGGCGGTGTGGCCGAGGCTGTCGTTCACGGTCTTGAAGTTGTCGAGGTCGAGCAGCAGCACCGCGGGCGTCGTCTCGTCGCGTGCCCCGCGCGCGATGGCGTGCTCCACCCGGTCGCTGAACAGGGCCCGGTTGGCGAGGTTCGTGAGCGAGTCGTGGAAGGCCTGGTGCTGCAGCTCGGCCTGCAGGGAGTTGCGCTCGGTGACGTCCTGGATGGCCGCCAGCACGGCCGGTCGCCCCTCGAACACGAACTCGTGGCTGCGCACCTCGACGTCGATGACGCGCCCGTCCTTCAGCACGTGGCGCCAGTCACCCTGGACGATGTCTCGACCGCCCCGGGATCGGTGGGCGAGGAACTCGGCCTTGTCGGATTCGGGCCGGAGATCGACGACCCGGTGGTCCAGGAACTCCAGCCGGCTGTAGCCGTAGTGGCGGATGGCGGCCTCGTTCACCTCGAGGAAGGCCAGCGTCTCGGCGTCGTAGACCCACATCGGCTGCGGGTTGGCGGCGAACAGCTGCCGGACGTCGGCCTCGCTCGCCTGGAGCTCGGCCGCGGCGCGCTGCTGCTCGTCGACCTTCGACGCCACCATCTGGGTGATGAACGCCACGCCGAAGAACATGAGCACCGCCAGGCCGTGCACCTCGGGCTGCCCGACGTAGCTGCTGGCCACGCCGCCGGCGATCGCGACCTGGCCGCCCGTCATGGCGAACGCGGTCCAGACCAGCGCCGGCTTCCAGACCCGGGGCCCGAAGTCCTCGATCTCGCGCGCGATCACGAACACGTACCCGATGGCCAGGACCCCGCCCCAGCCGATGGCGTAGATGACGACGCTCGTCGCCACGATCTGCACGCCGATGAACGCCCACAGCGCCGGCATGCTCCGGTTCGAGCCGAGCAGCCGCCGCGACCCCTCGGTCACGACGGCGCCTCCAGCCAGGATCCCGAGCAGGATCGGGAGGGGCATGTCGCCGAGGACGCCGAAGCCGTCGAGGACGAAGAACGCGAGCACGGTCGCGCCGCTGGCGACCCAGATCGACGAGAACCCGGGGGCGAGCGCCGCAGCCACTCGACGCATGATCCGCCGGGTGGGCCGGCCCCCGCTCGCCACGGGGTGGCTATCGGCAGTCTGGCGCCCCCGCTTGACCGCCGGCCGCTCGTGCTCGGCCGTCCCGGCCTGGGGCCGGGCCGAGCCTGTCCGGGCCGGAGCCCGATCGTTAGTGTCAGGCCGTGCCATCGGGGGGTGCGAGCACACCGACGCTCGCGGTTCGCAACGTCGAGGTCGTCTACGGCTCCGCCATCCACGTGCTGCGGGGCGTGAGCCTCGAGGTGCAGCCGGGGGGCATCGTGGCCCTGCTCGGCGCCAACGGGGCCGGCAAGACCACCCTGCTGCGGACGGTCTCGGGGCTGCTGCGCTTCCACCGGGGCTCGATCACGAAGGGCAGCGTCGAGTTCCAAGGCGACGGGATCGACAGCCTCGACGCGGCGGCGATCGTCCGCCGGGGCATGGCGCAGGTGATGGAGGGCCGGCGCATCTTCGCCGAGCTCAGCGTCGACGAGAACCTCCGGGCCGGCGCCTACAGCCGCCGCGACCGGGCCGGTGTGAAGGCGAGCTCCGAGCAGGTGCTCGAGCTCTTCCCGGTCCTCGCCCAGCGTCGCCGCTCGACCGCCGGCTACCTGTCGGGCGGCGAGCAGCAGATGCTGGCCATGGGCCGGGCCATGATGGCGGCGCCCAAGCTGCTCGTGCTCGACGAGCCGTCACTCGGGCTGGCCCCGCTCATCGTCCAGCAGATCCGCGACCTCATCGTCGAGATCAACCGGACCGGGACCGACGTCCTGCTCGTCGAGCAGAACGCGACGATGGCGCTCTCGATCGCGCACCACGGCTACGTGCTCGAGAACGGTCTCATCGCCAAGGACGGGCCGGGGCCGGCGCTGCTCGCCGACTCCGACATCCAGGAGTTCTACCTCGGGGTCGGCGAATCGGGCAGCCGGTCGTTCCGCGATCTCAAGACCTACCGGCGGCGGAAGCGGTGGAGCGCGTGAGCGCCGACGCGGCGCCGCTGCTGCACGTCGAGCAGGTCACGCTGCGCTTCGGCGGCGTCAGCGCCCTGCAGGACGTCACCTTCGACGTCATGCCCAACGAGCTGTTCGCCATCATCGGGCCGAACGGGGCCGGCAAGACGTCGATCTTCAACTGCCTGAACGCGGTGTACCGGCCCCAGGCCGGCAGCATCCGCTTCGACGGCGAGGAGATCATCGGCAAGCGACCGCCCGCGACCGCCGCCCTCGGGATCGCCCGCACATTCCAGAACCTCGGCCTGTTCGTGAACCTGAACGTGATCGACAACCTGATGCTCGGCCGCCACCACCTCATGAAGACCGGCTTCCTCGCCGGCGCGCTGTGGCTGGGCCGGGCCAAGCGGGAGGAGATCGCGAACCGGGAGCGGGTCGAGGAGATCATCGAGCTCATCGAGCTCGGCCCCTACCGCTACCAGCCGGTCGGCATGCTCCCGTACGGGATCCAGAAGCGGATCGAGCTCGGCCGGGCGCTGGCGATGGATCCCAAGCTGCTGCTGCTCGACGAGCCGGTGGCGGGCATGAACCTCGAGGAGACCGAGGACATGGCCCGCTACATCCTGCAGGTCCGAGACGAGTTCGAGCTCTCGATGATCCTCGTCGAGCACGACATGCGCCTCGTCATGGACATCGCCGACCGGGTGATGGCGCTCGACTTCGGCCAGCCCATCGCGACCGGGAAGCCGGAGCAGGTCCAGGCCGACCCGCGCGTCATCGAGGCCTACCTCGGCCAGCCCGACGAGGCGGCGGCGAGCCGGTGAGCACCACCGTCGAGACCGCACCCGCGGTCGGCGCGGCCACCCTCGCGGCCCAGCTGCTCGCCCAGGCCGAGGCCCGGCCGCGCCAGCCCGCGCTGCGCGTGAAGCGGCTCGGCCGGTGGCGCGAGATCCCCTGGCGCGAGTACGCGACCCGGGTCGCCAACGTGGCGCTCGGGCTCCGCCAGCTCGGGATCGGGCCCGGCGACCGGGTGGCCGTGCTCAGCGACAACCGGCCCGAGTGGCTGTTCGCCGACCTCGGCATCCAGAGCGTCGGCGGCGTCACCGTCGGCGTCTACCCGACCGAGCAGGAGGCCGGGGTCGCCGAGGTGCTGCGCGACTCAGCGGCCAAGGTCGTGTTCGTCGAGGGCGAGGAGCAGCTCGACAAGACGATGGCCGTCCGGGGCGAGACGCCCGGCCTGCAGAAGATCGTCGTGCTCGACACCCGCGGCATCCGCTCGCTGCTCGACCCGATGACGATGAGCCTCGACGAGCTCGAGAACCTCGGCGAGCAGCCCACCCGAGACGTCGTCGACCTGTGGCGGGAGATGCTCGCCGAGCGTCGCGGCGGCGACGACGTGGCCATCGTCGTCTACACGTCGGGCGTCGCCGGCTCCCCCCACGGCGTGACGCTCTCCCACGCCAACCTGCGGGCCGCGGCCGACATCCTGAGCGACTACTTCGGCGCCCGGCCCGACGACGAGGTCCTCTCCTACCTGCCGCTCTCCCACGTCGCCGAGCGGCTCGTCTCCGTCGTCGCCGCCGTGCACACCGGCTACATCGTGAACTTCGGGGAGGGCGGCGAGTCGTTCCCGAACGACCTGCGGGAGGTGCAGCCCACCTTCTTCCTGGGCGTCCCCCGGGTCTGGGAGCGGCTCATGGGCTCGGTGCGGTTCCGCATGCAGAACGCCAGCTGGGTGAAGCGACGCGTGTACTCGCTCGGGGTGCGGGCCGGTGCCCGCATCGGCGAGGCTCGCCGCCGGGGCGACACCGGCGGCCGGGTCCAGGCCGCGCTCTGGTGGCTCCTCGTCTTCCGGGCGCTTCGCACGAAGCTCGGCCTGGCCCGCGTGCGAATCGCCCTGTCCGGCGCCGCGCCCATCGCCCCCGACGTCCTCGAGTACTGGTGGTCGCTCGGCGTCCCGGTCCGGGAGACCTACGGCCAGACCGAGGACACCGCCCTCGCGACCGCCAACCCGCCCGGCGACGTCCGGCTCGGGACCGTCGGCACCGCGCTGCCGGGCGTCGAGGTGCGCATCGCCGACGACGGCGAGATCCTCGTCCGCAGCCCCGGCAACTTCGTCGGCTACCTCGGCGACGAGGCCGCCACCGCGGCGGCGCTGGCCGGGGGCTGGCTGCACACCGGCGACCTCGGCGAGCTCGACGCCGACGGGTACCTGACCATCACCGGCCGCACCAAGGACGTCATCGTCACCGCGGGCGGGCTCAACGTGTCCCCGGCCAAGATCGAGAACCTGGCCAAGGTCTCGCCGTTCATCAGCGAGGTCATGGTCGTCGGGGACCGCCGCCCCTACCTCTGCGCCCTCGTCGGGGTCGAAGGCACCGCGGTCGCGGAGTGGGCCAAGCAGCAAGGGCTGCAGTTCACGACCGAGCGGGACCTGCTCGGCAAGCCCGAGGTCCGGCGGCTGCTCGAGAGCCAGATCGCCGACTGCAACGAGCGGCTGGCCGACGCCGAGCAGCTGCAGCGCTTCGAGCTGCTGCCGGTCGACCTCGACGAGATCGGCGCGCTCACCGCCACCCAGAAGGTCCGGCGCCAGCAGGTCGTCGACCAGTTCTCGGAGCTCATCGACGGGATGTACGCGTGACGGGAGGCCGACGGTGACGAAGTTCCTGAGCCTGCTCGGCGACGGGCTGGCCCTCGGCGCCGTGTACGCGCTCGTCGCGCTCGGCTTCGTGGTCATCTACCGGGCCACCCGGGTCATCAACTTCGCCCAGGGCGGCCTCGTGGTGTTCGGCGCCTTCCTCGTCTACCAGGGCGAGCACACCTGGGGGCTTGGGTTCTGGGTCAGCGTGGTGTTCGCCATGGCGTGCTGCGCCGCCATCGGCGCCGCCTTCGAGGCGCTGGTGCTGCGGCGCATGATCGGCCAGCCGATCTTCGCCATCATCCTCATCACCATCGGGCTGTTCCTGCTCGTCGAGCCGGTCACGACCACGGTGTGGCACAACCCGCCCGGTGGCATCGCCACGCCGTGGAAGCTCCACACCGTCAAGCTCGGCGACGTCCGGCTCCTCCAGGTGAACATCGCCACCGTCGTGCTCGGCGCGGTCGTCCTCGGCGCCTTCTTCCTCCTCTTCCGGTACACACGGGTCGGGCTGGCGATGCGGGCCACCGCGGTGGACCAGGAGGCGGCGCTGGCCCAGGGCATCAGCGTCCGGCAGATCTTCGCCCTCTCGTGGGCCATCGCCGGCGCGGTGGCGGTCGTCGGCGGGATGATGCTCGCCGGGGGCGCCGGGCCCGCGCCCGGCCTCAGCGTCAGCCTCAGCCTCATCGCGCTGCGCGCCTTCCCGGCCATCATCCTCGGCGGCCTCGACTCGCCGGGCGGGGCCGTGATCGGCGGCCTCGTCATCGGCGTCGCCCAGGTGATGACGGGCGGCTACGTCCCGGCCGAGGTTCCCGCCCTCGGCGCCCAGTTCGCGGACGTCGTGCCGTACGTCATCATGTTCCTGGTCCTGCTCGTCCGGCCCTACGGCCTGTTCGGCACGGCCGAGGTGGAACGGGTCTGATGGCGCGCGCGAACCGGGGCATGGTCCGCAGCTACGCGGACGACCTGCGGCTCTTCCCGACGTGGACGAAGCGGGGCTTCCTCGTCGTGCTGGCCGCGGTGTACCTCCTGCTGCCGCTGGTGCTGAACGAGGACGTCTGGCCGGGCGGCAACGGGGACCTCTGGGCGAACGTGCTCGCCCTGGCCGGGATCACCGCCATCGGCGCCATCGGGCTGAACCTGCTGACCGGCTACACCGGGCAGCCGTCGCTCGGGCACGCCGCGTTCATCGGGCTCGGCGCGTTCACCGCCGGGTACCTGGGCGGCGGCCGGCTCCTCGGCACGCCGCCCCACGGCTACAACCTCAACCTCTGGGTGTACCTGCTCGTCGCGATGGTGCTCGGCGGCGCGGTCGGGTTCGTCATCGGGCTCCCGGCGCTGCGCCTGCGCGGCAACTACCTCGTCATCGTCACCCTCGGGCTCGTCTACCTCGCGCTCTATCTCTGGCAGAAGTGGACGACGGTCACGGGCGGCAACGCCGGCACCGCGATGCCGCCGCGGGCGAGCGTGTTCGACATCGGCGGGCACCGGCTCGACCTGCTCGGGAAGTTCGACGTGTTCGGCCAGACGATGGGGCCCAAGCAGGGGCTCATGTACCTGGCGTGGGGCCTGGTGGCGGTGGTGGCGCTGCTGGTGAAGAACATCGTGCGGACCCGTCCCGGGCGGGCGCTGCAGGCGGTCCGGGACCGCGACGTCGCCGCCGAGGTGGTCGGCGTGAGCCTGTTCCGCTACAAGATCGGCGCCTTCGTGATCTCGAGCGCGATCGCCGGGCTCTGCGGCGCGCTGTACGGCCTCTACCTCGGCTACCTCACCCCCGACGAGTCGTCGCTCGGCATCACGCTGTCGATCACGTTCCTCGCCATCATCGTCGTGGGCGGGATCGGGACCATGTACGGCCCGATCCTCGGGGCGGTGCTGGTCGGGGCGCTCCCGAAGCTCATCGACCAGTACGCCACCTCGCTGCCCCTGGTGAGCGGGATCGTGGTCACCGACCCCTCGAAGAGCGGGCTCAGCAAGGGGGCGCTCAGCACCATCATCTACGCCCTGCTCATCATCATCTTCCTGGTCTTCGAGCCCCGGGGGCTGGCCGGGATCTGGCGGCGGATCCAGGCCTACTTCCGGTCCTGGCCCTTCCGCTACTGACGAGTACTGGCCGCCCAGTCGCGGTAAGAAGAGGGACGTCCGCCAACAAGGGGGGAACGATGCGGAAGAACCTGGGCCGGGTCCTTTGGATCCTGGCCGCAGCGGCGCTCGCGATCGGCACGTCGGTGTCGCCGGTGGCCGCCGCTGGACACGGGGCCAAGGCGCCGTCGCCGGTGCCCGGCTTCGACGGGAAGACCATCCGGCTCGGGGTCATCACGCCCCTGAGCGGGCTGGCCAGCGTCATCGGGAAGCCGCTGACGAACGGCAACCTCGTGTACTGGCAGAGCGTCAACGCCAAGGGCGGTGTCGGCGGCAAGTACCGGGTTGAGCTCGTCCAGCAGGACAGCCAGTACATGGTCGCCAACGCCCTGCAGGGCTACGACCAGATCAAGGACAACGTCGTCGCGTTCGACCAGGTCCTCGGCACCCAGATCGTGCAGGCGGTGCTGCAGCGGCTGAAGGCCGACGGCCTCACGGCCGCGCCGGCGACCCTCGACTCGCTCTGGGTCAAGGTCCCGCAGCTCGTCCCGGTCGGCGCGCCGTACCAGGTCGAGGCCGTGAACGGGATGGACTACTACCTGAAGCACGGCGGCCAGGGGAAGAAGATCTGCGCCATCGCCCAGGACGACCAGTACGGCGGCGCGGGCCTGCAAGGCCTCGCGTTCGCGGCGTCGAAGCTGAAGTTCAAGGTGGCGACCACCGTTCGGTTCGCGACCAGCTCGGACGTCAGCGCGCAGGTCGGTCAGCTGGCCGACGCGAAGTGCGACGCCGTGTTCATGGCCTCGGTGCCGAACGACACCATCTCCATCGCGACGAAGATGATCGGCCGCAGCTTCACGCCGCAGATCCTCGGGCTCGGCCCGACCTGGCTCTCCGGCTTGGAGGCGGACCCGAACCTCGGCTCGTTCCTCGCCCAGCACTACCTGTACCTCGGTGAGGGACCGGCGTGGGGCGACACCAGCGTGCCGGGCATGGCGAAGATGCTCGCCGACGTGCAGCAGTTCTCGCCGAGCCAGAAGCCGGACCAGTACTTCGCGTTCGGCTACGTGCAGTCGTGGGCGATGGACCAGGTGCTCGAACAGGCCGTGAAGAACGGTGACCTCAGCAAGACCGGGATCCAGAAGGCCGTGCGCCAGATCCCGAAGCTGACGTTCCAGGGCCTGGTGGGCGACTACGTCTACGGCAACCCGGCGAGCCGGAACCCACCGCGGGACACCTCGATCTCCAAGGTCGTGAACGGCGTGCCGGTCGGCCTGCAGATCGTGGCTCCCAGCTTCGTGTCGTCGGCCGCGCAGCAGCTGAAGTTCTGACCGGCGACCACTGACCGTCAGGTCTGGCCTGGGCCCGCCCCTCGGGGCGGGCCCAGGCGCGTCTCGGCGGCGCGTATCTGTCACCGAGGCTTCGTCGCCCCGCTACCTCCCCGGGTTCGGATTGCGGTATGACGGGGTGGTCGAGGCGCAGAGGCCTCCGGCTGGGCTCCCGACCCGGGCCGCGAAGGATCGGGACGACGGCCTGCCGCCTCGAGGGCAACCGAGGGGGTGTGGTGGTCGGAGTCCGAGCCGACGCTCGTGACGGATCCATGTGCCGTCGAGCTGACACCGACGCGGCCGACGCCCCGCTCGCGGTGGGAGCCGGGCGCTGAGGTCGACCGACCGACGCGATGTCGCCGCCGAGCGCTCGCGCGCGTGGCTCTGGCTCCGCCACCAGCCCGACCGCGCCGGCGCCAACGGGGACCGTGCGCGCCCGAACGGGGACGGCGCCCGTCCGAACGTTGAGGACGGCCACCCTCGCCGTCCTGCGCTCGTCGCAAGTCAGGCGCGGGAGTCGCTGGCGCGAGCCGTCGCGTTCGTCGGCGCCGAGGACGGCGCCCAGTTCGCGGTCGAGCGGGTCGGCGCCAGCCTGCGCCGGGCCGGATCGGCCACCGGGCGCGGCGTCCAGGCCGTCGGCCGGGCCGGGCGCGACCAGGCCCGGTCATTCTGGGTGTGGCTGCGCACCGAGGAGGTGCACCGGCTCCGGCGCCAGGGCCGCGCGCTCCGCCGCGTCACCCGCCCCATGCTCGTCACCATCGTCGTGGGCGGCGCCGCCCTCGGGCTGCTAAGCGCGGCGCTGGTGTTGAACGCGTCCACGTTCACCCACGTGGTCAGCTATCACCCGACCATCCCAGGCCTGCGGCCGTTGTCGCTGCGCTCGACGGTCTACGCGGCGGACGGCGCGCCGATGGCCACCCTCGGGGTCGAGGACCGCCAGCCGGTGCGCTTCGATCAGGTGCCGACCGTGCTCGTGAACGCGGTCGTCGCCACCGAGGACCGGACCTTCTGGACCAACTCCGGCGTCGACCCGGCCGGGCTGGCCCGCGCTGCGTTCCAGGACCTGAGCTCGGGCCGCGTGAAGCAGGGCGGATCGACGATCACCCAGCAGCTGGTGAAGAACCGGATCCTCGACCCCCGTCACGACCTGAAGAAGAAGGTCACCGAAGCCGTCTACGCGCTCCGGCTGAACCGCCGGATGTCGAAGCGCCAGATCCTCACCGAGTACCTCAACACCGTGTACTTCGGCGAGGGCGGCTACGGCGTCCAGTCGGCCGCCGAGCGCTACTTCACCACTCGCGATCCGGGCTCGCTCTTCCCCCGCGGGCTCGAGCCGCGGGAGCTCGACCTGCCCCAGTCGGCGCTCCTGGCCGCCCTCATCGCCAACCCCACCGGCTACAACCCGTTCACCCACCCGGTCGAGGCGCGCGCCCGCCGCCACGACGTGCTGCAGCGCATGGTGCAGGAGCGCTACATCACGCCCGCCCAGGCCACCGCCGCCGACGCGGCGCCGCTGCCGACCGTGCCCCCCGCCTCCCTCGACCTGCGGCCGCGGGACCAGTGGGTGGCCGAGGTGCAGCAGCGCCTCCTCGCCGACCCGCGCCTCGGCGCCACGCTGCACCAGCGGCTGCAGCTGCTGCTGCAGGGCGGGCTGCGCGTCGAGACGACCCTCGACTCCCGGGCCCAGATCATCGCCCAGCAGGCGATCAACAACGTCCTGCCCAACCAGCCGCCGTTCACGGCCGCGGTCGTGTCGATCGACCCGACCACCGGCTACGTGCGGGCCATGGTGGGCGGCCCGGGCTTCTCGCAGCTGCAGTACAACATCGCCACCCACCCGCCCGGTCGCCAGCCCGGGTCGACGTACAAGGTCATCACCCTCGCTGCCGCCCTCGAGGCCGGCTACTCGCCGGCCGACACCGTGGACGGCACGTCGCCGTGCCTCGCCACCCGGCCCGGCTTCCCCCCGTGGCTGACCGTGAACGCGGAGCCGGGGGGCGGCACCCTTTCGCTGCTCGACGCGACCGTGAACTCCGTCAACTGCGCCTTCGCGCACGTCATCGCCAGCCTCGGCCCGCCCGCGGTCGTCGCAATGGCCCACCGGCTCGGCATCACCGGGCCCGTCCCCGCCTACCTTCCCATCACGCTCGGCGTGGCGGAGGCGACCCCGCTCGAGATGGCCACCGTGATGAGCACGCTCGCCGCCGGCGGGATCCGCCACGACCCGGTCTTCGTGACCCGCGTCGTGGGGCCGGACGGGAGGGTGTACATCGACAACACCCACCCGGTCGGCCAGCGCGTGCTCGATCCCCTGATCGTCGACTGCGAGACCGCGATGCTGCGGGAGGTCATCCAGCGCGGCACCGGGACGCGCGCCCAGCTGCCCGGTCGCGACGCCGCGGGCAAGACCGGCACCACCGACGACCACGGCGACGCGTGGTTCATCGGCTTCACGCCGCAGCTGGCGACCGCGGTGTGGATGGGCGCGACGACGGGACGGGTGCCGATGACCGACGTGGGCGGGATCAGCGTGTTCGGCGGGACCTACCCGGCCGGGATCTGGCAGGCGTTCATGAACGCCGACCTCGCCGGCCAGGCCGCGCCCCCGCTGCCGGGTCCCGGACCGGTGTGCGCCCGCCCCGGCGCGCCGATCAGCGACGCGGGCCGCGGCGTCGCCCCCGCCGCGGCCCCCGCGCCGTTCGCCGTGCCCGCGCCGCCGCCCGGGCCGAGGCGCCACGGCCGGTAAGGGTCAGCCGCCCGCCGCGGCGCCGCACGGCAGACGTGCGCCCGGCTCGCACGGGCGGGATCGGCGGGCCATGCTGCACGGTGCATCCGGGAGGTGGACGCGTGGCCAAGCGGCTGGATCTCGTCGCGCAGATCAGGCGGAACAAGGGACGAACCGTGTTCCTGATGGCGGGCTTCGCGATCCTCGTCACCGGGGCACTGATCGCGTTCGACGTCGCCTTCCGCTTCGGCCCCGGGTTCATCGTCATCGCGTTCGTGATCGCGCTCGCCCTCGTCTGGGGCAGCTACTTCTACTCGGACAAGGTCGCGATCGCGGCGGCGCGGGCCCGCCCGGCTGACCCGAACGAGTATCGCCAGCTCCACGACATCGTCGAGGAGCTCTGCATCGGCGTCGGCTTGCCGAAGCCGGCGGTGTACGTCGTCGACGACCCGGCCCCGAACGCGTTCGCGACCGGGCGCAACCCGAAGCACTCGGCGGTGGCCGTGACGAGCGGGCTGCTCGAGATCATGAACCGCACCGAGCTCGAGGGCGTCCTCGCCCACGAGCTCAGCCACATCCACAACTACGACATCCTCATCTCCACCATCGCGGTGACACTGGTCGGCTTCCTGGCCCTGCTCTCCGACTTCGGGCTCCGGCTGCTGTTCTTCGGCGGCCTCGGCGGCGGCGACGGCGACCGCGACTCCGGTGAGGCCGGGCTGATCCTGCTGGCCATCTCCCTCGTCTTCCTGATCGTCGCCCCGATCGCGGCCCAGCTCATGCAGTTCGCCGTCTCCCGGCGGCGCGAGGCGCTCGCCGACGTCTCGGGCGTCTACATCACCCGCAACCCCCAGGGGCTCATCTCGGCGCTGGAGAAGCTGAAGGACAACCCGGCGGTGGTGCGGCACGCGCCCGCCGCCACCGCGCACATGTGGATCGAGTCGCCCCTGGACACGAAGTCCAAGGGCACGCACGGGTGGTTCAACCGCCTGTTCGACACCCACCCGCCGCTCGACGACCGGATCGCGGCGCTGCAGGAGGTGGCGGGCTCGATCCCGCCGCCCGCGACCGCCTGATCCCCCCGCCCGGCGAGATGACCGAGCCGGGCGTCGACCTCGCGGCCGCGGTGGCCGAGACGATCGAGTTTCTCCACGTCCGGCGAGCCGGGGACGGCTGGATCGGCGACACCCCGGACTGGTGGGGCGAGCGGCTCTTCGGCGGGTTCGTGCTCGGTCAGGCCGTCTCCGCCGCCACCCGCGACGCGCCCCCGGGTCGGCGGCTGATCTCGCTGCACGGGTACTTCCTGCGCCCCATGCTCGCCGGCCGGCCGGTCACCTACCGGATCTCGACGCTCCGGGAGGGCCGGTCGTTCACCGTGCGCGCCCTCGAGGCGACCCAGGACGACCGGCCCGTGTTCGCGATGCAGTGCTCCTTCGGAGCCGACGCCGACGGGTACGAGTACGAGCTGGCGCCGCACGACGCACCCGGGCCGGAGGGCTTGCCCATCCAGACCGGACCGGGGCCGTGGCTGGAGGTCGACCTCGGCCCGACCGGGCGCGAGGCCGATGGCACCTACCGCTCGACGAGCCGCACCTGGTTCCGGATCGGCGCCGAGCTTCCCGACGACGAGCACCTCCACGCCGCGCTCGTCGCCTTCGCGACCGACATGACCAAGACCGGGTCTCGCCCGGAGCGGCTCGACGGCCCGATCGACGGCATCGTGAGCCTCGACCACGCGGTCTGGTTCCACCGGCCGGTGCGAGCCGACGAGTGGCTGCTCTACGACGTGCAGTCGCAGGTCAACACCGCGGGTCGGGGGCTGCTGCGCGGCGCCATGCGCGCCGCTGACCGGCGCCTCGCGGTGTCGGTCGCGCAGGAGACGCTCCTGCGACCCTGAGCCCGCTCGGAGTTGGAGCGGCGCGCTGCGGTCAGACAGCGGCGGCCGGCGTCGCGGCTGCTCGGCGCAGGTCCTCGGGGCGGACGATCCCGACGACGCGTCCGTCCTCGTGGACGAGGAGGCCGGGTCGCGGGCCGGTGGCGCGGGCCCAGGCCGTGACGAGGTCCTCGCTCACCGCCACCGACGCCAGGAAGTCGGTCGGCACGGCGAGGTCCAGCACGCGCGTGTGGCTGCGAGCGTCGGGCGGGACGGCGCGAAGCGTGTCCAGGCTGACGATGCCACCGGGACCGCCGTCCCACCGGTCGATGAGGAACGCGGGCGTGCCGAGACCGTCGACCTGGGCGAGGAAGCCGTCGACGGTGAGCCAGCCCGGCAGCCCCGCGGTGACGGGCGTCATGACGTCGCGCACCGTCTTACCGCGGGCCGCGATGCGGAGCCGGTAGAAGCGCGCCTCGGCGTCGGCGAGGCTGAGAACGAACCACCCCAGCAGGGCCGGCCACAGGCCGAGGAGGCCGGCGCCGGTCAGGAAGCTGACGACGCCGAAGCCGACGAGGAGCCACCCGAAGACGCGGCCGGTCAGGGCCGCGCTGAGCCGGCCGCGGTCGCGGTCGTGGCGGAACGCCCACAGCGCCGCGCCGAGCACCCGGCCGCCGTCGAGCGGCGCGGCCGGGGCGAGGTTGAACACCGCGACGACGCCGTTGATCACGGCGAGCCAGCCGAGCGCGCCGGTGACGACGGCCGGGAGCCCGAGCCCGCTGGCGGCCAGCGTGAGGCCCCCGAACCCGAGCCCCAGCACCGCGCTGGTGGCGGGACCGGCGATGGCGATGGTGAACTCGGCCTTCGCGGAGGGCACCTCGCCGTCGAGGCGGGACACGCCGCCGAGCAGCCAGAGCGTGATCCCGTCGATCCGCAGGCCGTAGTGGCGGGCCACGACCGAGTGCGCCAGCTCGTGGAGCAGCACCGACGCGAAGAAGATGAGCGCCGCGCCACCCGCCACGGCGATGGCGGCGGCGGTGGCGCCGCCGGGGAGCCCGACCGCGAGGTCGTAGGTCAACAGGCCGACGACCAACAGCAGTGTCCAGCTGATGCCCACCGGGATCCCGAGTACCCGCCCCAGTCGAAGGCTCTCTCGCATGGTGCCTCCCATGCCGTCGCTCACCATGGACAACCCCGCCGGGCGCCCCCGCGTTCCTGGCCGCGCCGATCGGGGCCTCGCGGGTCCGGGCCGAGCGGTCCCGGGCCCGGGCTCGGGAACCGACCCGAGCCGACCAGCCGTCTAACGAGCCGTCGACCTGAGAAGGAGATGGAACATGCGACGGCTTTTCGTCTCGGCGGTGGTGGCCAGCGGCCTGATGCTGACGGGGACCTCGGCGGCGTGGGCCTGCGGCAGCCTCGTGGCGCCGAACGGCGCCGTGCGGCTGGTGCGCACCACCACGCTGGCGGCCTACCACGACGGCGTCGAGCACTACGTCACGAACTTCCAGTTCGTCAGCCCCAAGACGTCGTTCGGGTCGATCATCCCGCTCCCGGCCGCTCCGACCGACGTCCGACGCGGCGGCGACTGGACGCTGCAACGACTGGAGCGGGAGGTGTCGCCGATCCAGCTCGAGGCGAGGCCCGACGTGCTGGCCGCCAGCGCCTCCGGTGTCCAGGTGCTCCAGCAGGTGCAGATCGACGCCCTTGACGTGACCGTGTTGCGCGGCGGCGGGAAGGACGTCGCGGCCTGGGCCGCCCAGCAGGGGTTCACGCTCACGCCCGACACCCCGAGCGTCCTCGAGTTCTACTCCCGGCGTTCCCCCTTCTTCCTGGCCGCGAAGTACGACGCCTCCGCGGCCGTCGCGCGCGGCCTCCGGTCCGGTGACGGCACTCCGGTCGAGCTGACGATCCCCGTCCCCGCCCCGTGGGTGCCACTGCGCATCCTCGGCACCGGGAAGCCGGCCGACGAGGTCGTCAACGCGGACGTGTTCCTGCTGACCGACACGAAGCCCGATCTGCTGACCGGCCAGGGGCTCAGCACCAACCGGTCGGAGCCCGCCTCCCCGCTCTTGCTGCACGACCTGCGCTCGGATCGCAACATGAGCTGGGTGCCGAACCAGGCCTGGCTCACCTTCTTGCGGCTCAGCCAGCCGGCCGGGCGTCTCGGCTACGACCTCGCGGTCGGCGTCGGCCACCCGGCCCGGCTCGCCGACACCGGCGTCGCGGTGTCCGCCGTGTTCCCGCTACCGCCGCGGACCGGCGGTGACGACTGGCCGGTCCCGGTCGCGCTCGGCGGCGCGGCGACCGCAACGGCGCTGGTCGTGGCGCTCCGAGCCGCTCGGCGTCGTGGGCGGGCAGCTGCGCAGGCCTGACCGGCCTCCGCCCCCGTCATCAGGGGAGCGGGCGAACCTCGCAGGGGCTCAGCACCACGACGGTCAGCCGGCCGCCGGACACCAGCACCAGCGCGGCGCGGCCCCGGACGGTGCCGGTGGCGACCGCGGTGACGGGTCCGGCCGGGTGGGCGCAGGCTCGGGCGGCGGCGATGGACCCCGCGAGGTCGCTCGCGCTGAGCTGGGGACTCGCACGGCCGGCGGTGGCGGCGGCCCGAAGGCGAGCGAGGTTCGCCGCGTCGCCGAGGTTGCCGAAGTCACCGAGGTTGATCGGGAGGCCGTTCGGTGCAGCCGCGCTGGCCTGTTGCTGATTCGGCGCGTTCGGCAGCACCCGGGCGGGCTGCCGCGCGGCGGCGTGCGTGGTGGTCTGGTGATGCCCGGACTGCCCGACGAGGAGCGCGACGCCGCCGCCCGCGAGCGCGAGCACGACGGCCGCCGCGACGGCGTAGCGGGCCCAGGGGCGCCGAGGGGTGGCGCGTAGCGCGGTGTCAACCAGCCGGCGCCGGGTCAGGTCGTCGAGCGGCTCGACGGCCAGGAGCGACGCCACTTGCTCGTCGCGCTGGTCGGCGTCGCCCGTCGGGTGCTGCGGATCACTCATCGTCGGTCCTTGGACGTCCCGGCGCCGCGACCAGGTTCCCGAGCGACGTCTTCAGCTCTCTTCGTCCCCTTGCGATCCGCGACCGCACCGTGCCGACTGGAACGTCGAGGATCTCGGCGATCGTGGCGTAGTCGAGATCGCAGAGGTCCCGCAGCACCACCGCCACTCGGAAGTCCTCGGAAAGGTGGGCGAGGGCCTGATCCACGTCGAGCCGCGCCGCCACCGAGTCGTCGAAGCGGCCCATCGCCGGCCCGCTGTCGGGGACCTCGGCCGCCGGCTGTGGGCGCCGCCGCTTCCGCCGCAGCTCGTCCAGCGCCGCGTTCGTCGCGACGCGGTAGAGCCAGGTCGTGAACGCCGACCGCCCGTCGAACCGCGAGACCCCGCGCGCGACGGCGATCATCGCCTCCTGGGTCGCGTCGAGCGCATCGTCGGGATCACCAACCACCCGCCGGCAGATCGCGTGCACTCGGTCGGCGTGGCGGTCGAGCAGCGTCTCGAGCGCCCGACGGTCCCCGCCGGCGGCGAGCCGAGCCAGGGTCTTGTCATCCTCCGGCACCGGGATTCGAGGTTACGACCCGCGGTTCGCCGCGCCGCGCCGCGTGGGTCGCGCTAGAAGGGCGGAGGCACTGCTCAAGCGCTGATCATGCGACGTCGATGCACGAAGCGAGGAGGCTTGCCCATGAATTCGCGGGTGCAACGCATCGGCACCGCTGCGTTGGTCGCCATCGGAGCGGCCGCCTTGACGATGGGGCCCGCTCGCGCCGTGGTCGCCCGTGCGGCTGACGTTCCGTCGTTCGTGAGGGTCACCTTCGTCGTCAAAGGAGACCTGAAGTCGTTCGAGGGTCGCCTCCACGATTCCAACTGTGTCGACCAGGTCCAGCCGAACCCCTTCCGCGTGTTTCCCGGTGATGCCCTCCCGGTCGGCGTGAAGACCAGGCCTTCCAGTCCGGTGGACTCCTGCTACGACCGCAACGAAGTGATTTGGCTGATCGTGACGCAGCCCAAGTCCGGCAAAGACGCGCCCGAGACCATGGGGGTGCGGCTCCGCTACGGAGCCCGCCGCGCCACCCAGGTGGCCTTCCTTCACCCGAGCCGGGACCTGCGTTGGACCGATCACATCCTCGCTCCCGACCGGGTAGAAGTCGTCGTCACCGGCATGTGAGTCAGAGTCACACCAGCGAAGGCCGACCCAGCCGAGCCGCGGCCTCGCGCCACCGGGCTCATTACCGGCTCCGCATAGCCCTCACGCGCCGCTCGGCCGTCGTAGGCGGGTCGCCCCGTTCAGCTCGGGCCAGCCGGCGGATGTGAGGGCTCCCTTGAACGAACAAGGGATCATCCCGACCAGGTTTGTCACCAGGTTGGTGACCGGCTTTGTCACCTGCCCCGGCCCAGGTGGGGCATGTCACAAACCCCAAACCCGCTGACAGGACGCCCCATGCGAGTTGCGCCTCGAACGCCGGATGCCAGGCATTCGAACGTCGGATTGCTGAATCCGGAACGCCGGCGACTCCTTTGCAAACAGGGGGTCGGTCCTCCTTGTCGCGGAAGGGGTCAGAGGTTCAAATCCTCTAACGCCCACCACAACAGGGCATCAACCTCAGTAGGCCAGATCGCCGGCTGGGCGACACCTGTCGCAAGCGCAAGGGAGGACCAATGGGTCAGGCGTCCGAGATGTCGACGTAGAGCTCGATCTCGTTCCCATCCGGATCGAGCACGTGCACGCTCCTGGAGAAACCCCTCTCCGCCTCGTAGAGAACCGGGCTCAACGAAGCCTTGAGCAAACTGCGTGCCAGGCCGAACTCCTCTATTGAGCTGCCGACCTTGAAGGCCACGTGAGCGAGCCCCGTGGCGTCCTCCACTGGTGATGGGGCGACGGGACCTACCTCGATCAGGGCGAAGTCGTGATGGTTCCCTGTGGCCTCAAGGGTGAAGAACGTCATACGCGGCTCGGAGAGCCGCGATCTGACCCGCATGCCCAAGATGTCCGAGTAGAAGCGCTCGGAGCGTTGCAGATTTCGGACCTTGAGGACGACATGCCCGAGGGCTTGCGCCTGCACGGTGATACCTCCTTCGGCGCGCGACCACGGTTCAGCCGACGGCGGTACGCACGCGTTCGCTCTCTTCGACGCTCATCGGGGGCCCAGCCGGCCTGAGGTCGTGTGAGGCGGCGATGCGCGCCAGCTCTTCCATAGGTGGGAACTGCGGCTGGGTCGGAACGACACGTGCCGTGGCCGGACTGCCGAGGTCTCGAATGAGGTCTCGGAAGCTGGCGTTATCGTGCACGAGGAGAATCCGCGCCTCGCAATCACCGACCACCCGGAACGTGTGGGGCACGCCGCGGGGCATGGAGACCCAGTGCCCCGCTCCGACGACCAGCGCATCGTCACCACAGCGCACGACCATCTCGCCCTTGAGGATGTACCAGGTGTCGTCGAGGTCGTCGTGGACGTGCAGCGGAGGCGAGGAGCCGACTGGCAAGGTCATCTCGAGCGCGACGGTGTCCATTTCGGGTGCGCAGCGGTGCTCAATGACCAAGGTGTCGAGGAACCACCACGCCTGCGCTTGTTCGTTCTCGGGGGAGTCAACAACTGCTGTTCTCACTTCGGCCACTCCTCGTGGGAACCATCAGATAGTCAGGTATCCTTACGATTGAAGATCGTATGGTAACCTTACGACTGATGTCAAGCGACTCGTTCGACCACCCCAACGGGGAGCGAAGCCCATACGTCGGCGCCATGCTCCGTGTCGTGTGGCAGTGGGTCCGTGATCAGCTGTACGCGGGCGTCGTTGAGGCAGGCTTCGCCGATCTGAACGCGGCGCATGTCGGGCTCTGGCGCTATCCGGGCCTCGAGGGAGTACGGCCAAGCCAACTTGCAGACAGGGTGGGGATCACGAAACAGTCGGTCAACGACCTTCTCGGGCACCTAGAGGCACACGGGTACCTGTTGCGCATGCCCGATTCGGCCGACGGAAGGGCTCGTGTCATCCGGCTCACTTCCAAGGGACGGCGGCTCGAGCAGACCATCTACGCCGCGGCCGGGGCGGCCCAGCTGGGGATCGCGGAGATCCTCGGGCCGCGGCGCTTCGCACAGCTGCACCGCTCGCTCGAGCTGCTGACCGAGCAGCTAGAGGGTTCACTGGCCGTCCCCTAACACCGGTGCGGGGACATTGCCGGCCTCCCTCTCATGACCGCGGCCGATGTCACAACCCAGACGACAACCGAGGCCGCCTTCGTCGAAGTCACCAAACCCTTTCGGTTCTTTCTTGCTTCCCCAGTCCTTGTGTTGCATGCCGAATGCGAAGTTCTGAGCGCCGGCTTCCGCGACCCAGACAACAAGGACGAAAGGCCGTCTCGTCAAGATCATGGTTCGAGCTCGGAGATGGGCCCGAGCTCAGCCGAGGGCCCGCGCGTCCCGAAGCAGCGCAGATGGCGACGACTCACTCCTCGCCTCCGAAAGCGCCGCATGGTCTTCCGCAACAAGGGCTGTACGGCTACCGTTTCAAGCCGGGGATGAACACCGGCCGTTTGTGACCACGTTTGTGACCGCGTTCGTGACATGCCCGGGCCCAGGTAGCTCAGGGGATAGAGCAGCCGCCTCCTAAGCGGCAGGTCGTCGGTTCGATTCCGACCCTGGGCGCGACACTGGCGGGCCGACCACGAGGACCGGCTGCGGTTCGAGGAGGGGGGACGAACGTGCTGAGCACGATGCAGGACTTTCCGCTGACGATCACGTACCTGCTCCGTCACGGGCGTGAGGTCCACGGCCAGAGCCAGGTGGTCACCTCCCGTCCCGACGGGTTGCGCCGGTCGTCGTTCGGCGAGATCGCGGAACGGGCGGAGCGACTCGCGGCCGCGCTGCAGCGGCTCGGCATCGAGCCCGGTGACCGGGTCGGGACGTTCCTCTGGAACACCCACGAGCATCTCGAGGCCTACATGGCGGTCCCGTGCATGGGCGCGGTGCTGCACACGTTGAACCTGCGCCTGTTCCCGGAGCAGCTGGCGCAGGTCGTCAACCACGCCGGCGACAAGGTCATCGTCGTCGACGAGAGCGTGATCCCGGTGCTCGTCAAGGCCGCCGACCAGTTCGAGACCGTCGAGCGCTACATCGTGGTCGGCGACGGCGACGCCGGCCCGCTGCTGCCGGTCGATCGCTACGAGGAGCTGCTCGCCGCCGAGGAGCCGGGGTTCGATTGGCCGACCATCGACGAACGCGCCGCGGCCGCCATGTGCTACACGAGCGGCACCACCGGCGCGCCGAAGGGCGTCGTGTACAGCCACCGCTCGACGTTCCTGCACACGTTCGGGTCGAGCCTGCCGTCCGGGCTGCCGACGTCGGATCGGGACCGGGTCCTCATGATCGTCCCGATGTTCCACGCCAACGCGTGGGGCATCCCATACTCGGCGTGGATGAACGGCGCCGACGTGATCATGCCGGAGCGGTTCCTGCAGGCCGAGCCGCTCTGCCGGCTCATCGAGGCCGAGCGGCCCACCGTCTCGTCCGGGGTCCCGACGATCTGGACCGACGTCCTCAACTATGGCCGCGCCCACCCGGAGGTCGACCTGTCGACCCTGCGGCTGGTCACGGCGGGCGGCTCCGCGCCGCCGCGCGCGCTCATGGAGGGCTTCGAGGAGCGCTTCGGCGTGCCCATGATCCAGGGCTGGGGCATGACCGAGACCAGCCCGCTGTGCACGGTGTCGCATCCGCCCCGCCCGTTCGACGAGAACGACATCGACTGGCGCCTGAAAGCCGGACGCGTCGTGCCGGGCGTCGAGCTGCGGATCGTGGCCGCCGACGGCCGGGTGCTCCCGAACGACGGCGAGAGCCAGGGCGAGATCGAGGTCCGCGGGCCGTGGATCACCGGCTCCTATTACCGGGACCCGGCGCCGGAGAAGTTCGACGACGGCTGGCTTCGCACCGGTGATGTCGGGACGCTCGACGAGTACGGCTACCTCGAGATCCGCGACCGGCTGAAGGACGTGATCAAGTCGGGCGGCGAGTGGATCTCGTCGATCGACCTCGAGAACGAGATCATGGCCCACCCCGACGTGCTGGAAGCGGCCGTCGTGGCCGTGCCCGACCCGAAGTGGGAGGAGCGCCCGCTGGCGGTGGTGGCGCGCCGGCCCGGCAGCGACGTCGGCCCGGATCAACTGCGGGTGTTCCTCGAGCCGCGGGTCGCGAAGTGGTGGGTCCCGGAGCGGTGGGTGTTCCTCGACGTGCTGCCGAAGACCAGCGTCGGCAAGTTCGACAAGAAGGAGCTGCGCGCTCGCCACCAGGCGGGGCAGCTCTCGCTCGAGCCGGTCCCGGCCGCCGGCGGGTGACGGCGACCGAGCGGCGCGGCGGCGCAGCGTCCGCGGGGGTCAGTCGGTGAGGACGTTGGGCCGGGGCAGGCCCTGGGCCTCACAGAGCAGGTAGTAGGCGGCGAGCGTTCCCGCGCCGTCGGTGACGCTCTCGATGTTCCCGTCGGCGTCGAGGTTCAGGTTGGAGCCGTACATGTGGAACCACACCCGGGTGTCCGGCTCGATGCAGGTCAGCGTGTGCACGGAGCCGGCGGGCTCGTAGAGGAAGGAGCCAGCCCGGTTCACGTACTCGTACTCCTTGTACTTCCACGCCCCCGACTTCGTGTAGCCCCAGACCGGGCCCGTGTGGCGGTGGGTCGGCACCTCGAAGCCGGGCTGGAAGACGTTCTCGACGATCCAGAGGCCCTCGCGTGCTCGGACCTGGAGCACCTTCAGCTGGTTGCCGTCCCCGATGTCGACGAAGGGCAGGTCGTCGGCGCCGACGTGGACCGCGGTGGGCATGGGCTCGGTGATGGTCATGGCACCAGTTTGCCTGATCCCGGCTCGGCCAGCCCGTAGAGCCGGGCTGCGTTGCGGGCGAGGATCGCCGCCTTGCGCTCCTCGCCGAGGTCGGTGCGCTCGGCGAGCAGCTTGACGCTGTGCGGGAACGCGCAGTCCCAGTGGCAGTAATCGGACGCGTAGCAGACGACGCCGTCGCCGAGCGTGTCGCACACCCAGGGCAGCGACCGCTCCTCGGGCTCGCACGACACGAAGCTCCGGCCGCGCAGGTACTCGGACGGGGCACGGTCCAGCTCCGGCGCCTGCTCGGGGAGGAGCTCCCAGTGCTCGTCGAGGCGCTCGAGCCAGAACGGCAGCCAGCCCGCCCCGGCCTCGAGGAATGCAACGCGCAGCCGCGGGTAGCGCGCGAGCACACCCCCGACGGTGAAGCTGGTGAGGGCCAGCATGGCGCCGAACGGATGGGTGATGGCGTGCTTGGCCAGCCGGGTCGTGAAGCGGTCGATCGCGATCGGCACCTGCCCCGGCGCCTGCCCGCCGCCGTGCACGCAGACCGGCACCTCGAGCCGCTCGGCCGCCGCCCAGACGACGTCGAAGCGGGGATCGTCGAGGTTGCGGTCGAGGATGTGCTGGGCGGTCACCACGCCCACGAACCCGTGCTCGCGCACGCAGCGCTCAAGCTCCTCGGCGGCCGCGGTCGGGTCGATCATCGGCAGCTTGGCGACCAGCTTCAGCCGCGCCGGATCGTGCGCGGCGTACTCGGCCCGGGCGTCGTTCAGGGTCCGGCACAGCGCGGCGGCGAACTCACCGTCGCCGAGGGCCCACTCCTCGCCGCTGCCGGGCGGGAACATCACGGTCACGTCGATGCCCTCGAGGTCCATGTCCTCGAGCCGCGCCGTGGGGTCGTGCATCCCGGCTCGCATCGGCGGGTCGAAGTCGAGCTCGTCCTCCTCGTCCCACGCCGCCCGGCGCGGATTCGACTCGTTGAGCTGCAGCCCCCCGCCCGGCACATCGCCGTAGGTCTGCTTCATCGACCGGACGTACTCGGCCATCCGGCTCCGGTACCGGTCGGGGATCCGGCGTCGCCAGCGGGCCGGCTCGCCACCGTGCCCGTCGGCATCGATGACCGGGTAGCCGAAGGAACCCACGATGTCATCATGGCCCGCTCGTGAACGCCCCGGCGAGGCGACCTTGCCGGCCGCGACTCCTCGGTACTCGGTGCACCATCAGGCTGGCCGACGCGCTCCGATGCTCAGGGATATGCCTGCACGACGGCCCGGTAGCCGAAGGGCGCGGCGTCGGGCGGCATCCCAGCGAGCCCCGGTGGAGGACCGAGGCAGACGCGGACGCTTCGAAAGCCCGCCGCGCGGCACAGGCCGGTGAGCGCCTTCAGATTCGGAACCCACCAGCTCGTCGCGTCGTCAGCGACCTCGTCCCGCTCGAGAAACTCACAGAGCGCCCGGTGCTCGCTGGCGGGATGGAAGTTGACCTGGCTCTCGATCACCGCCACCTCGCCGGTGACCGTGCGCAGCCGCTCGAGGGCCTGCAGCGGATCGCGGAGGTGGTATAGGACGCCCAGGAACAGCACGACGTCGAACGTTCCCAACGCGCCGAGGTCGATCGTCATGAAATCGCCAACGACGCTCTCGACGCCGCTGTCCAAGCACTCGCGGGCAAGGTCGAAGCCCCGCTTCCGGGCACGTCGCCATGCCACAGCTCGGGGACGTCCTCCCACGCCGGTGCTGCTCGACCTTCGGCGTAGCACCGCTGCGCGAACGCACGGACAGCGGGAAAGTCGGCGCACCAGACGAAGTGATCGAGGGCCACCACTCGCGCTGCCCCGCGCCGTTCAGCTTCGAAGGCGAAGTAGCCGTCCCAGGCGCCGACGTCGAGCACCGTCTTGCCGGAAAGCGAGGGCAAGTCCAGAGCCGCAAGCTCAGCTCGCAGCTGCTCCGTCGACTTGCGCCCCGGCGTGGTGACGCCATGGCCGAGGTCGATCGAGTGCCACCACAACGGCACGGTCGCGGCCGCGGCCCGCGTCCGTCGACGACCGAGGATCATGACCCGATCAACCTGGGGACGAACCCCGTGTCGCGGCGCGACTCCGTGGGCTCGCAGCGCCGGCCGTCGGGGTGACGGAGCCAGCAGGCGCAGGAAGTCACGGTGTCATCATGGCCCGGTCCGAATGCAGAGGCGATGCGACGATGCGCGGCCATGGTTCCTCGGGTGCTCGACATGCACAATCTCGTCGGCGACACGCTGACCGCGCTCGGTGGCTCGACGCGACGGGGGGGCGACGCCAGCCTTAGCTACAACTTCGACTGCAGCCGAGAAGACCGCGATCCTCGGCGAGAACGGGCGGCGATTGTTCGGGCTCCGCCCGACCGATCTCGAGGCAGGCTCGTCACGTTCGGCGTGACAAGCCCGCCCGGCCGTGGAGCAGGGCGCCGCTAACCTCGCGCCCTCATGATGGGCGCAGGCGGCGCCGGGTGGCGAGTGGTCCCGAGCCCAGGACCCTGAGGCCTCGTGTTGACGGCCGACGCGCCGCGACGCGGGGGCGCCTCGCTGGAGAGGACCGACGAGCTCCTCGAGGACTACCCGCCGCCGAAGCAGCTGCGAGGCGCGCAACGGCGGCCCGCACCCGGTCGCCCCGTACCCTCGAGCGCGCCACCGTCGATCGGACACATTCGGTCGCTCGACGGCCTCCGAGGCGTCGCCGTGCTGGCCGTCGTCCTCTACCACTATGCGCCGGGGATCGCGCCCGGCGGCTTCCTGGGCGTCGACGTCTTCTTCGTCCTCAGCGGCTACCTGATCGCCAGCCTGCTGGTCGTCGAATGGCAACGTGATCTCGCCGTCGGGCTGCGGGCGTTCTGGATCCGCCGCGCCCGACGACTCTTCCCGGCGCTCGGGCTGCTCCTGGCCGCCTGTGGCATCTGGGCGCTCCTCGCCACGCCGCCGGTGGAAGCCCACCGAGTCGCCTACGACGGGCTGGCCGCCTTCACATACGTCGCGAACTGGCATTTCATCGCGTCGAGCCAGTCGTACCTGACGGCGCGAATCGGGCACCGACCCCGCTCCAGCACGTCTGGTCGCTGGCGATCGAGGAGCAGTTCTACGTCGTCTGGCCCCTCGTGGTCGCGCTCGTCGGCCTCGTCGCGGCTCGGTCTCACCGCCGTGAGGCACGACAACGAAGCCTGTTTCGCCGCGGTCTGCTCGGCGCGAGCCTGGTACTTGCCACTGCCTCGTTCACGCGGATGGCGATGCTGTACCGACCGGGCCACGACCCAACCCGCGTCTATTTCGGCACCGACACGCACGCCGGGGTTCTGCTCGTCGGCGTCGCCCTCGGCGTAGCGACGGCAGGATCGCCAAGGTTCGGTCGGGCTGCACGGGCTGCACTCGTCCCGATCGGTCTCGTCGCCGCCGGTGCGCTGGCCGTCGCCTTCACCTCGCTGACGATCGACACGGCGTGGCTCTACGAAGGCGGGTACATCGGCATCGGCCTCGCCGTCGTCGGCGTGCTGCTCGCCGCTCAGGCCGGCCGTGGCCCGCTGCGCGCCATCCTCGAGAGCCGGGGTCTGGTCGCGCTCGGCCTGGTCTCCTACGGCGTCTACGTCTGGCACTGGCCGTTCTACGTCTGGCTGACCCCGACGAGCACGGGCCTCACCGGCACCGCGCTCTTCCTGGCCCGGTCGACAGCGACGCTGGCGGTGGCGATCCCCAGCTACTACCTCGTCGAGATGCCGATCCGTCGTGGTCGGCTGCCGCGGTTCGGAGTGCGGAATCCGGCGTTCGCCCCCGCCGTTCTCGTCACTGCCGTGGCGGGACTGCTGCTGGTGCCTGCGACCATCGCCCCGGCAGTGGTCTCCGTGCCGGCCGCCGTAGGAGTGTCGGCGTCGACTCGGGCTGTGACGCTCCGGTACGCGGCGGCTCCCCGCTGCGACGCCCCGGTGCAGGACCCGCCACTGCTCGGCACGCCGGCGCGACCGTTCCGGGTGCAGCTCGTCGGGAACTCGTTCGCGGGCGAGATCAACTTATGCCTCGGCACGTTCCTTCGCGCTCGTGGAGCACGGCTTGATCCCGTGCTGCAAATCGGGGACACCATCTGTAACTTGGCCACCGCGATCCGTCGGCCCCTGCACTCGCGGGACCGGCCGACCGTCGCGGTGCTCTTCGAGTATCCGGTCCCGAATCCCCAGGCGCCGACCTGCTCGAACAGCAAGCCTTATCCGACCGAAGTTCGGGACACCGTCCGCGTCTGGGTGAACGCCGGCGTCCACGTGCTCCTGGTCGCCGATGTTCCGCCGGCCGGCTCCTCGATGGCATCGTTCGACGGCACGGGGACGGTGTACCGCCAAGTAGCGCGGATGCACCCCAAGTCAGTCACGGTCGTCGATCCGGGGGTGTTCCTGCGCGATGGCTCTGGTCGCTACCAATGGCGGATGCCCTGCGTCGCTCATGAGCAGGGCTGCAATTCGTCGGGGACCGTCGGTGTGCGCTGGCCCGGCGACCAGGGGCTGCACTTCTGCTCCGATCCGGACTTCGCCAAGCACGTGGTCTGCCCCACGACATTCGCGGCCGGCGAACGACGCGTGACGGCGACCGTCGCGACTGCGATCCTCGCCCTGAACGCTGCCTCGAGATAGCTCAGGGCTCCGGAGCATCGGGGCTCCCCGCCGCTTCACCGCGGCCGAAGCGGTCGCTGCCCGGCTAGCCTGCTGGGCTCTCTTCGCGGACGTCGGGCACGGAGTTTTCGTCACTGATGGACTCGTTCCACGAGGCAGCTGTCAACGCTGACCTTGGGCTTCCGGTCCCCCGCGGGACGCGCTTCCGATTCCTCAAGCGACTGCTGGCACGGCTGTTCTGGCTGACCAACCATCGCCAGGTCGCGTTCAACCATCAGGTGCTCGAGCTGATCCGAGACGTCGATGGCCGGCTGCAGCTTGGCCCTGCCAGTCCGGTGCTCATCGATCAGGTATTCGCAGAACAACTCTCCGTGGTGCGGAGCGAGTTGGCGGTGCTCTCGGGAGCGCACGCCGTGCTGGAGAGCGGTCAGCTCCGAAGCGACGGGCAGGTGCAAGGCCTGGGAGTCCGGCTGGAGCGGGCGGCGGCCGACTTGGCCGCGCTGGAATCTCGGCTGGCGGGCGTCCAGCGCACCCTCGAGCAGTTCATCCAGCAGCAGCGCCTCACCGCGTCGCTGCGTGAGCTTTCTCAACGAGTGCCGAGTCGGATCGCGGACGAGCGGGTCGAGGTTCCAGCCATCTCGACCGAGGAAGGTCGGCCGGAGCTACACGCCGCGATCCACGACGTGTTCCGAGGCCCGCCGGACGAAGTTCGGCGGCGACTCGAGGTGTACCTCCCGGCCTTCGAAGCGTGTCGCGGCGGACGCGTCCTCGATCTTGGACCGGGAAGAGGCGAACTGCTCGAGCTGCTCGCGGCAGCCGGGATCGACGCGTACGGCGTCGATCTGAACCCCATCTTCGTCGAACGATGCCGCGACCGCGGACTGGAGGTGCTCGAGGGAGACGCGGTCTCACACCTCGCCAAGCTGCCCGACGCCTCGATAGCTGGAATCGCCGCCCTGCACATCGTTGAACACCTGCCGTTCGACACGCTCGTCGACCTTCTCGACCAATCACTCCGCGTTCTGGAGCCCGGTGGTCTGCTCGTGGTCGAGACCCCGAACCCGACGAACCTCGTTGTCGGCGCCGCCACCTTCTATCTCGACCCGACGCACCGGCAACCGATCCATCCGGAGCTACTTCGCATGCTGCTGGTCGCCCGCGGCTATGTCGACGTCGAGCTCTCCTTCCTCCACCCGGACGACGACCTGCTGGAGCCTCCGGCGTCAGGACGGAACCCCACCGACGCCTTGGTGCGCTGTTTGAACCAGCAGCTCTTCGGGCCGCGCGACGTGGGCGCGATCGCACGCAGACCCGACCAGTAGGAAGCATGGGCACAGGGCTGACGCGCGTGGCCATCTGGACCCCGCTGCCACCGCATCGGGGCTCCGTCGCCCTGCAGAACGCCGCGCTCGCGCCCGAGCTCGCTCGGCACGTCGAGGTCACGGTCGTCGTCGACGATTGGGTCGCGCCGCTGGCTGCGGAACCCCCCGGCTGCCGACTGATCGGAGCATCGGACTTCGTGGCTCTGGGAAGCCCCGCGGATCTCAACGTGTACCACCTGGCCGATGACTTCGATGCCTACGCGTACATCCACGAGGCGGTGCTTCGAAGTCCGGGGCTCGTCGTGCTCCACGATCTCGGCCTGCCGTCGTTCTACCGCACGATGTGGCTCCGGAGCCCGGAACGTCTGCAGGTCGAGCTGTGGCGGAACCACGGCGGGAACGTCGCCGAAAGCGAGATTCCTCGCGCCGTGTTGCTACGACGGATCGTGGACGCCAGCCTCGGCATCGTCGTCGACACCCCGGGAACGGCGGCTGACATCGGCCGCAGGTTCCCGGCGCTGCACCTCGACGTCGTGCCCCGTCCTCGGCCGCCCCGGACGCCGGACGCGGCCGCGCTCGACCTGCGAGCCGAGCTCGGGTGGGATGACGACGACTTTGTCATCGGCACCATCGGCACCCTCGACCCCTCGCGACGGCCGGAGCTCAGCGCGGCCGTGGTCGCCACCTGCCGAGCCGTCGACGAGCGCGTGCGGCTCCTCGTCGCGGGCCGGGCCCCCGACGTTGCCACCGTCGACCGTCTCGACGCGGCGATTGCGGCGATGGGGAGCGGCGCTGGTGTCGTTGCCACGGACGTCACGGCGGCGGCCTTCGACGCGTGCATTGACGCGTCCGATCTCCTCCTCGATCTGCGGAGCGGCGCTGGTTGCGTTCCAACGAGTCTCGTGCGGGGGCTCGCCGAGGGCATCCCCGCGATCACCACCGATCTTCAGCAGTTCCAGCATCTCGATCCGGCATGCTGCTGGCGCGTTCGCGAGAGTGCGCCGCGCGCCATTCGACAAGCTGCTGATCATGTGCTCGGCGTGCTGGGACGCCGGGTGGACCTCGTGCAAGCGTGCGCCGCGGCCCGCCGACAGGCCGCGGAATGGGACGTCGCGGAGGTCGCCGTCCGACAGCTGCAAGTGGCTCAGGCGACCCTGGCGCGGCGGCCGCGAGTCAGTGTGTCCAAGGCAGGTCCGAGGCGGCCGTTGAACATCCACGGCGACTTTTTGGCTGCGACCGGACTGATGGAGGTCGGGCGGCGGCTGACCCGGGCGCTCTTGGACTCGCCGCTCGACGTTCGCATCGCCGACATCATCTCCTTGGGCCCAAGCCACAGCGTCTCGCGGGCCGAGCCCGAGCTCGCGTCCGTTTCTCGACTCCCCAGCGCTGAGGGCGACCGCCTGTGGCTTGCGAACATCAACGAGTTCGTGCATATCGACGAGGCGTCGCTGCGTCCGCCTCGGGCGAGCGGGCGCGTGATCGGGCTGTGGTTCTGGGAGCTACCCCGACTCCCGGCCTTTGTCGCGAGCCAGGTGCAACGTGTCGATGAGATCTGGGTGGCGAGCCAGTTCGTGCGCGACACGATGCGACAGCACACGACCCGCCCGGTGCATGTGGTCCCGGTCCCGATCGAACCCCGTCTCCCCATCTCCTTCGGACGACGCGACTATGACCTCCCCGACGACGCCGTCGTGTACTTCTTCAACCTCGATTCGTATTCCATCGTCGGGCGAAAGAACCCGTTCGGCGTCATTGCCGCCTTCAAGCGTGCGTTCAACGCCTCGGAACGCGGCCGTGCTGCACAGCTCGTCATCAAGTGCACGAACCTTGCTCCCCGACCCGCCTTCGCGGCCGCGCTGCACCGAGCGATGGATGAGATCGGCGGCGTCGTGTTGAGCGGCGACCTCGAGCATGCCGACATGAATGGTCTGTTGTCCTCGATCGATGTCTACGTGTCGCTCCACCGCAGCGAGGGCTTCGGCATCGGCATGGCGGAGGCCATGGCGCTTGGGAAGCCGGTGATCGGCACCGCGTTCTCGGGGAACGTAGATTTCCTCCGACCGAAGATCAGCTGCCCGGTCGGTTATCGCGTCCGGCTCATCACTGACCTCGACCACGAGTGGTGGCCGGACGGGACCGCGGTGTACCCGCCCGGCTTCACCTACTGGGCGGAGCCGGACCTCGACGAAGCGGCCCGGTGGATGCGGCTGCTCTTCGACGAGCCCGAGCTACGCCGGCGAATCGGCGGTGCAGCCGCAAAGCACATCGCGGACCATTACTCCTCGGCTCGGGCACGAGCGGTGGTGCTCGACCTGCTCGCTCGCTCGGCTCCCGTCCCGGCCTGACCGGTCATGGGTACGCGTGGACGACGGCTCGGTATCCAATCGGAGGACTGCCAACCGGCATCGCCTCGTACGCGGAGGGAGGACCTTGGCAGACCCGGACGCTCCCGAACCCGGCCGTTCGACAGAGTGCGAGGAGGGCCTTCAGGTTCGGCACCCACCAGTTCTCATGGTCTTGGTTGAGCTCATCGAGCTCGAGGAACTCGCAGAACGCGCGGTTCTCAAGTCCCGGCCAGAAGTTGGCGTGCGTCTCGATGACCGCGACCTCGTTGGTGAGGGCCCGCAATCGCTGGAGCGCCGCCAGCGGATGCCGGAGGTGATACAGCACCCCCAAGAACAACACCACGTCGAACGAGCCCAGCTCGTCGAGATCGACGGTCATGAAGTCGGCGACCATGTCCTCCACCTGACTGCCCAGTGCCTCGTGCGCGACGTCGAAGCCGAGCTTGCCTGGCGTTTCGTCACTCCACAGCTGCGGCAGCTCTTCCCAGTGGGCCGGCGCCCGCCCCTCCGCGTACCCGCCGCTGACGAACTGATCCAACGTGGTTGGGTCAACGCGCCAGAAGAAGTAGTCGAGCGCCACGACCCGGCGCGCACCGCGGCGTTCGGCCTCGAACGCGAAGAATCCGTCCCAGGAGCCGACGTCGAGCACCGTCTTCCCGGCGAGCACCGGCAGACTGAGTGCCGCAAGCTCTGCGCTCAGCATGTCCCGGGTCTTGTGCCCGGAGGTGATGACACCGTCACCCAAGTCGAGCGAGTGCCACCAGTACGAGACCTCCGCGGCGCGGCGTCGCTTCCAAGCCCGACGGTCAAGGTGCAGCGTCGGCACCGGCGCAGGCTATCCGGTGATGTCGCGGTAGCTCGACGAGGGGTTCGCGAAGCGAGCAGCTCTCTGGGTGAACCGCTCGCAGCTCGCGCACGGGCTCGACGGGCGACCTGATGGTCGGTGGGCTGGTCGTTGTACGAACCTGGCGCGCCGGGCAGGTCGGCCTCTGGCTGGCGTCTGGTCCCGAAGGCTTCCGTCAGGCCGTCGACCAGAACGTCACGCTGGCCGCCCTCGGTGACCGCCTGCCGGCCGCCTCGTTCGTCATGCGCGACCTCGAAGCGGGCAGGGCCGGCGGGCAGCCGCGGTCCTCCGGCCGACTCACCGAGGTTGACATGGCGCCTCGGAGCAGCCTGGACGCGCTGGTGATCGTGGGCGATATCTCGCACCTGGGAGCACGGGACCTCGCCGATGTCGGCAGCGAGACGCGCCCCGCCGGTGGAACGCCGCGCACCCCCTGGGATCTCGGCGCGCTCGGTGACGAGATCCCCGTCGCTTGGAGTGCGATCACGGTCGACCGCGATGTTCCGCCGGTAGTGCTCAGGTCGATCGCGCGGATCATCGACGGGGGTGCGTGCATCGCCGTGACCGACGAGGCGAGCCGCGGCCTCTTGTTGGGGAGCGTGAAGCAAGAGATCGACGTGGTGCCCCCACTGAGCACCCTGCTTCCTCGCATCGCGGCGGCGACCACGCTGCGCGACCGATTCGAGTACCTGCAACACGTGGACTGGTACCCGCGCGCCCCGGTCATCCTTGTTCAGGGCGACACGGCCGCCCTGCCCCTGATCGCCGAGCTCGCACCGGCACTCCGAGGTCTGCTGAACGCACGGCCAGGTTGGCGCCTCGCGGCGCTGCAGCTCACAGGGGACGATCAGGAGTTTGCCTCGGCACTGCGGGTCGCCCTGCCGGAGCTCGAGCACGTCGGGCCGCCGGACGCAACGATGGAGGACGTCGCCGCCGCGGTTGCGGGCGCGAGCCTCTGCATCGCCGCCGACGCCTACGTGGTGGTCACTACCGCGGTATACGGGCGGGCGCCGATCCTGCTGACGTCACCGGGAGGCCGACGCGGGGAGGAGATCGTCGCCGAGCTCGACATCCCGGCTGTCAGTGCAGCGAACATGCACCGCCTCGGCGAGCTCGCCGAG
>CALEYV010000047.1 GCA_937927875.1 uncultured Actinomycetes bacterium
GGCACGTTCATGGGTGGGGACGTTGCCGGGGGTTGCGTCGTCGGCGGCTCGGTGCTCGTCGTCGTGCTCGGGGCGAGGGTTGGCGCCGTCGTCGCGGGCGGCCGGGCCGCCACCACGGCGCCCGGCGAGGCCGGCGACGTCGTGGTGACGATGGCCGTCCCGAGCCCGGCCAAGCCGAGGGCAGCCAGGATCGTGGCCAGGAGCCGAGGTCCGGTCATGGTTCGTTCCTTTCTCGTGTCCCCCGGCGATTTCGTTGACGGTCAGGATCTCGAGCGAGCTGCGATCGGGAGCGCGCCTCCGACGACGAGCGACGCGAGGCCGGCGATCTCGACGAGCAGCGCGCCGGTGGCCCACGGGGCGTCGAGCGTGTCCTGGAAGCCGAAGAGGCCGCCCGACGCGCTCAGCGTGAAGGCGGCGATGGTCGCGAGCAGGAAGCCGGTCCCCGCTGCGGCGGTCGCGACGCGAGGGAACGCGACGAGCAGCACGGCCAGGATCAGCCCGACGATGCCTTGCGCGAGGAACAGCGGCCCGATGGTGGCGATGTTCCGGTACCCGTTGGCCCAGAGGTAGAGGTGGATGAGCCCCGACGCGGCGAGGAGCGCGGCGCCGGCGAGGAGCGCGGCGTCGGTGGCGGCCCGGCGGGCGGGGGCGCCGGTCGGTCCCGCGAACGCCAGCCGTGCCAAGCCCCCCGGCGCGACGAACGGCCGCGAGCGCGCGCCGCGGGCGTTGCGGCGGGCGGATGTCACCACCTCAGTCGGCTGCATGGGTTCCCTCTCGCTCCGTGTCGGTGACGGGTCGTGAGGTTGTACGAGCGACCCTCGGACCCGGATTGCGAGCGCGGCCAGACTCTCGGTTACGAAACGGTGAACGCGGCGATCGACTGCTGCAGCCACGGCCGGAACTGGTTCCAGCGGGATGTCAACGCCGCTGCCACGACAACGGTGCCGGCGTGAGTCCCGGCGACGAGGCAGGCGATCTCGCGGTAACGACGGTGGCGCACCCGCGTCACGTAGGTGTCGATCACGCACGAGCCGCGACCGCCCTGGAAGGCCACGCGCTCGGCGCTCGCCTCCTCGTGGACCGCCTCGTCGTGGTCCTCGCCGAGGAGGTGCACTCGAAATGCCGCGAAGCCGCGGGGCCGCTCGGCACCTTGCTGCGGGGTGGCGTTCAGGTAGGCGACGTACACGCCGGTGGGGCTGCGTACCGCGGCCGAGACCGAGCCGGGATCGCCGCTCACCGGTCCGAACGAGGGCGGGTAGGAGAGCGTGGCGGCGGTGCTCGGCGTGACGACCCGCGGCCAGCTCGGTGGGGCTGAGCGGGCGACGAGCCACTGGAAGGCCCCGCTCGGGGTCCGGTCACCGCGCCCGAGGGCGTTCGCGTGTGCAGCCGGGAGCAGTCCGGGCACCGACGGGATGCCGAGCGCGAGCAAGCCCAACAGGGCGACGTGGCGCCCCACGCCTCGCCACGGTCGCCGGGGCTTGACCGCGGGTCGTGCCGAAGTCACAGCCGGGACTACGGCGCGTGAAGTCGAACGGTTTGCGCCAGAGCGCGGTCACTGCTCGAGCACCACCGACGCCGAGCCGCCGGCGACGATCGCGGATCAGGGCGAGGCCGAGAACCGCAGCGGGATGTGCTTGATGCCGTTGATGAAGTTGGATCGGAGCCGCTGGGGCTCACCGGTGAGCTCGAGGTCGTGCCACCGGTCGAGGAGCTCGTCGAAGATCACACGGATCTCCATCCGGGCCAGGTTCGCCCCGAGGCAGAAGTGCGGGCCTCCACCGCCGAAGGCGACGTGCTCGTTCGGGGACCGCTCGATGTCGAAGCGCATCGGGTCGGTGAACACTGTCTCGTCCCGGTTGGCGGAGGCGTACCAGATCACGACCTTGTCGCCCTCGGCGATGGCGGTGTCGCCGAGAGTGAGGTCCCTGGTCGCGGTGCGCCGGAAGTGCATGACCGGGCTGGCGCAGCGCAGCATCTCGTCGACCGCGCCCGGCAGCAGCTCGCGGTGGTCGCGCAGCCGCGCGAGCTGGTCCGGGTTGTCGAGCAGCATCAGCATCCCGTGGGAGATGAGATTGCGGGTCGTCTCGTTGCCGGCCACGGTCAGCAGCATGAAGAACAGGTCGATCTCGAGTTGCGTGAGCTGCTCGCCCTCGACCTCGGCCTCGCTGAGCACGCTGATGAGGTCGGCGCCGTGCGGGTCCTGGGCCCGCTTCTCCTCGGCGAGCTTCGCCGCGTAGGCGAACAGCTCCATCGAGGCCTCTTGGGCCTGCTCCTGGCTGACGCCGTACTCGGGGTCCTCGGACCCGATCATCCGGTTCGACCAGTCGAACATCTTGTGCCGGTCGGCCTGCGGCACGCCGAGGATGTCGGCGATGACCTGGAGCGGCAGCTCGGCCGCGACGTCGACCACGAAGTCGCACTCGCCGCGCGGCGCCACCTTGTCGAGGATGGACCGGGTGCGCTCGCGGATCGTGGCCTCGAGCTCGTCGATCATGCGGGGCGTGAAGCCCTTGTTGACGAGCCGCCGGTAGCGGGTGTGGATCGGCGGGTCCATGTTGAGCATCATCAGCCGCTGCTGCTCGAGGTCCTCGGGCGGCAGGTCCCACATGAACACCGCGCCCCGGTTCGACGAGAACGTCTGGTTGTCGCGGTTGACGGTGACGACGTCCTCGTAGCGGGTGACGCACCAGAACCCGGGGCCGCCGTCCGGCTCGGGGTGCCAGTACACGGGGGCCTCGCGCCGCAGCGTCTCGAACCACTGGTGGGGGACGCCTTCGACGAAGACGTCCTTGTTCGTGAGGTCGATGGTGTCGAGGCTCATGATCAGACGGCCGTGGTGGCCCGCTCCTTGTCGAACTCGGGGATGACGTGCTTCCCGAACAGCTCGATCGACTGCATGACCTTGTCGTGCGGGATGTCGTAGGGGTTCACGAGACACAGCAGCAGGTCGCAGCCGGCCGCCTCGTACCGCTTGCAGGTCTCGATGCACTCGTCGGGGTCACCGACGACGCCGGCGCCGCAGCCGTGGACGTAGTCGAAGGTGAGGTGGTCGAGCGCGCCCTCGCGGTCGTGCTGGAGCGGGTCGGCGGCGTACTGGTAGGTGCCGAGGTCCTGCTTGCGCTCCTCCATCCACTCCGCGACGGACCCGATGAGCCTCGCGCCGTGCTTCGGGTACCACTCGAAGGAGCGGGTCGCGACCTCGTAGGCCTCCTGCTTGGTCGGGGCGCAGTGGACCATCGTGAACGTGGCCGCGGTCTCGTTCTTGAACTTGCCGACCGGCTCCTCGCACTCGGCGAGGCCTTCCCGGTAGGCGGCGATCTTCTGCACCAGCTCCTCGGGCGGCAGCCCGACCGTGAACGAGCAGAGCCCGATGCCCTGCTTGCCCACCTCGCGGTGGCCGTCGAGGCTGCTGGTGGCGCCGAAGATCGGCGGGTGCGGCTTCTGGAGCGGCTTCGGCAGCACCCGGCGCGGCGCGCCCATTCGCCAGAACTGGCCGTCGGCCTGGTACTCGTCCTCGGTCCAGGCGCTGACGATGTGGTGCAGCGCCTCGCGCCACATCTGGCGGGTCTGGTCGGGCTCGACCCCGAAGCCCTCGAGCTCGGCCCGGGTCGACGAGCGGCCGGTGCCGAAGTCGACCCGGCCGTCGGAGAGCAGGTCGAGGACCGCCGCCGACTCGGCGGAGCGGATCGGGTGGTTGTACGGCGCCGGGAGCAGCCGCACGCCGTAGCCGATGCGGATGTTCTTGGTCCGGGCCGCCACCGCGCCGTAGAGCACCTCGGGGTTCGAGCAGTGCGAGTACTCCTCGAGGAAGTGGTGCTCGACGGTCCAGAAGGCGTGGAACCCGACCTCGTCGCCGAGGACGGCCTGGTCGAGGGTGTTCTTGTACGCCTGGTGCTCCTGGTCGGGCGTCCACGGCCGGGGGACCGGGATCTCGTAGAACAGCGCGAACTTCACGGGCGATCGTCTCCTCTAGTCACGGAAGCCGCGCACGAGGTAGTCCTCGATGAAGCGCCGCACCTGCTTGGGGTCGTCGAGGGCGATGGTGGCCGACGGGACGGTCACGAGCGAGATCAGGATGCGCATGATCCACTCCGATGCCTGCCGGAGGTCGAGGTCGGCCCGGACCTCGCCGTCGGCGCGGGCGGCCTCGAGGAACGGGATCCAGAAGTCGACCCAGCGGGCGAACATGCGTCCCGACGCCAGTCGCAGCGTCGCCAGCTCCGGCTCGCCGGGGTGCTCGTGGAGGCCCAGGCTGCGCTCGTCCTCGGCCAGGTTGCGCACGACCACCGCCGCCTCCGCGACCTTGCCGGCGAGCGTGCGCTGGCGGCGCACCGCCGGCTCGGCCTCGGCGACGTGAACCTCGGCGACGCGCTCGAGCACGGCTTGCACGAGCGCGTCCCGGTCCGTGAAGTAGCGGTAGACCGAGCCGCGGGAGACGCCGGCCTGCAGCGCGACGTCGCCCATCGACACCCGGCGGATTCCCCAGCGCCGCACGCACTCCTCGGCCGCGCGCAGGATGCGCTCGGGCGTGGCGGCGGCCGGCTCGGCAGGGACGACGGTGTACAACTGAACATGAACTATACAGTTGTACAGGCGGCGGCACCGAGGCGGAGCGAGGACCGGTGGCGGACGGCAGGCTGACCGGACGGGTCGCGGTGGTGACCGGCGCCGCCTCGGGGCTCGGGGCCGCGTGCGCCCGCCGGTTCGCGGCCGAGGGCGCCACCGTGGCCGGCTTCGACCTCAACCCGGGGGCGCCGGTGGCGATCGAGCACCGCGTCGACGTGGCCGACGAGGCCGCCGTGGCCGGCGCCATCGACGCGGTGGTCGAGGCCGAAGGCCGCCTCGACGTGGTCGTGAACTCGGCCGGCGTCGCCGGCGGCGGCCCGGTGCACCTCCTCGATGCGGGCGAGTGGGACCGGGTGCTGCGCGTGAACCTGACCGGCACCTACCTGGTGTGCAAGCACGCGCTGCGCCACATGGTGGAGCAGCGGTCGGGGAGCATCGTGAACTTCGCCAGCATCGAAGGGCTCGAGGGCACCGAGGGCGGCAGCGTCTACAACGCGTCGAAGGGCGCAGTGGTGCTGCTCACCAAGAACCTGGCGATCGACTACGGCCGGCTCGGGATCCGCGTCAACTGCGTCTGCCCCGGGTTCATCGAGACGCCGATGTTCGAGTCGGTGATGGGCTCGGGCTCGATGGCCGAGTACCGCGAGCGCTACCGCGAGGAGCACAAGCTGGGCCGGTTCGGCCGGCCGGAGGAGATCGCGGCCGCCACGCTGTTCCTCGCCTCCGACGACGCCTCGTTCGTGACCGGCCACGCGCTCGTCGTCGACGGCGGGTTCACGGCCGGGATGCGGTCGGGGCTCTCCGACCTGCTCCTCGACTCGTGACGCGGGCCCGTTGGCGACCCCACAGGGCTCTCTATAACCTGTTCTCGTTTCGCCCTCGCGCGAGGAAGGACGTCGCGTGTACATCGGCCTCACCGAAGACCAGGATCGGCTCCGCCAGGAGGTCCGCGCCTACTACGAGCGCCTCCTCACCCCGGAGGTGCGCGCCCAGCTCACCGGCTCGGGTGGCGTCGGCGACGCCAACCGCAAGGTCGTGCGTCAGATGGGCGAAGACGGCTGGCTCGGCGTGGGGTGGCCGAAGGAGTGGGGCGGCCGCGGCTTCACGCCGGTCGAGCAGTTCATCTGGTTCGACGAGGCCATGCGGGCCGGCGCGCCGGTCCCGATGCTCACCATCAACACGGTCGGACCGACCATCCGCCAGTTCGGCACCGACGAGCAGAAGGCCTTCTTCCTGCCCAAGATCCTGAAGGGCGAGATCCACTTCTGCATCGGCTACTCCGAGCCGGGCGCCGGCACCGACCTCGCCGCCCTGACCACGAAGGCCGAGCGGGACGGCGACGAGTACGTCATCAACGGCCAGAAGATGTGGACGAGCCTGGCCAGCGGCGCCGACTACGTGTGGCTCGCCGTCCGCACCAACCCGAACGTCAAGAAGCACAAGGGGATCTCGCTGTTCGTCGTCCCGATGGACACGCCGGGGATCAAGGTGGTGCCCATCCACGTCATGGGCGAATCCGACATCGCCCAGGTCTTCTACGAGGACGTGCGGGTCCCCGCCTCGGCCCTGGTGGGGGAGGAGAACGGCGGCTGGCGGATGATCACGAACCAGCTGAACCACGAGCGCGTGACGCTGTGCTCGTCGGGGATGGTCGAGCGGGCGCTCGCCGACGTCCGCGCCTGGGCCCAGCAGACCAGGCTGCCCAGCGGCGGGCGGGTCATCGACCAGGAGTGGGTCCAGCTGAGCCTGGCCCGGGTGCACGCCCGGCTCGAGTTCCTCCGGCTCATCAACTGGAAGATCGCCTGGGCGTCGACGACCGGGTCGCTGCAGCCGGCCGACGCGTCGGCGACGAAGGTGTTCGGGACCGAGTTCTACCTGGAGGCGTTCCGGCTCCTCATGGAGATCCTCGGCCAGCAGTCGTACCTGAAGGACGACGCGCCGGGGGCGATGCTCCAGGCCCGGCTCGAGCACTCGTACCGCGGCCTCATCATCTTGACCTTCGGTGGCGGCACCAACGAGATCCAACGCGACCTGATCGCGGTGTTCGGGCTCGGCATGCCGCTCGCCCCCCGGTAGCAGGAGCCGACATGGACTTCGCGTTCAACGAGGAGCAGACCGACCTCCAGGGCCTCGCCCGCCAGATCCTCGACGCCGAGGTGACGCACGAGCGCCTGAAGGAGATCGAGGCCGGCGAGGAGAACTTCGACCGCGAGCTGTGGGCGAAGCTGGCCGAGGCCGGCCTCCTCGGCATCGCGCTGCCCGAGGCCCACGGCGGCGGTGGCTACGGGTTCCTCGAGGCCGCGATCGTCCTCGAGCAGATCGGCCGCACCGTGGCGCCCGTCCCGTACCTCTCGACGGTGGTCGACGGTGCGCTGCCGATCGCCCGCTTCGGCAGCGATGCGCTGCAAAAGGCGCTGCTGCCCGGCGTCGCGTCCGGCACCACGCGGCTGACCGCGGCGCTCGTCGAAGCCGGCGGCGATCCCCGCCAGCCGCTCACGACCGCCCGTCGCGACGGCGACGCCTGGGTGCTCGACGGCGAGAAGACCTGCGTGCCCGACGGCATGCTCGCCGACCGGGTGCTCGTGCCCGCGACCACCGACGACGACCGGATCATCGTCGCCGTCGTCGACCCGAGCGCGCCCGGCGTCACCCGGGAGCGCCAGCAGACCACGAGCGGTCACGCGGAGGCGCTGCTCCGGCTGCAGGACGTGCGCGTCGCGAACGCGGACCTGGTCGGGGACGCCGACTCCGGCGCCGTGGTGCTCGAGTGGACGCTCGAGCGCGCGACGGCCGCGCTCTGCGCGCTCGCGATCGGCGTGTGCGAGGAGGCGGTGCGCATGACCGCCGAGTACACCAAGACGCGAGAGCAGTTCGAGCGTCCGATCGCCACCTTCCAGGCCGTCGGTCAGCGGGCGGCCGACGCGTACATCGACACCGAGGCCATCCGCCTCACGGCGTGGCAGGCCATCTGGCGGCTCGCCGAGGAGCTGTCGGCCGCGGCGGAAGTCGCGGTGGCGAAGTTCTGGGCCGCCGAGGGCGGACAGCGGGTGGTGCACGCCGCGCAGCACCTGCACGGCGGGATGGGCGTCGACCGGGACTACCCGCTGTTCCGGTACTTCCTCCTCGCCAAGCAGATCGAGCTCACGCTCGGCGGGACGACGCCGCAGCTGCTGGCGCTCGGCCGCATCCTGGCCGCCGAGCCGGTCGGGTAGTCGCCTGGCCGCCGACCCCACCGAGCTCGCGGTCTCGCACGACGGGCTGCGGATCGCGGCCCTCGACTGGGGCGGAGCCGGCGAGCCGCTGCTCCTCCTGCACCCGAACGGCTTCTGCGCCGGTCTCTTCGACCCCCTGGCGCGGCGCCTCACCGACCGCTACCGACCCATCGCGGTGGATCTGCGCGCCCACGGCGGCACCGACGTCCCGCCGAATCCTGAGGAGGACTACGCGTTCGCCCGGCTCGCCAGCGACGTGCTCGCGGTCCTTGACTCCCTCCGGGCGTCGCGCTGGGTCGCGCTCGGCGAGTCGCTCGGCGGCGGCGTGTGCTCGATGGTGGACGCGGCCCGGCCCGGCGCGACACGAGCAGTGATGCTCTGTGAGGCCATCGCGTTCGAGTTCCCGCCCCGCCCGCCGCGGCCGACGCCGACCGGCGAGGCGAGCGGGAACTACATGGCGACCATCGCCCGCAAGCGCCGCGCCGTCTGGCCCGACCGGGCCACCGTCCTCGCGTCCTACGGCAGCCGGCCGCCGCTCAACGAGCTCGCACCGGAAGCGTTGGCGTCATACATCCGCTGGGGGTTCGTCGATCGTCCCGACGGGCAGATCGAGCTGGCGTGCCCGCCCGAGGCCGAGGCGACGCTGTTCGAGATGTCGGCCGACGCGCGTGGTGCCCCGGCGGCCTGGGAGCACCTCGCCGCGCTCTCCACGCAGGCAGTCGTGCTCGGGGGCACGAGGTCCGACCTGCCCTTCGAGTGGTTCGAGGCCCAGGCCGCCCGCGCCGGCGCACCGATGGTCCCCGTCGACGGCGGCCACTTCTTCCTCCAGGAGGACACCGCCCGGGCCGAGCGGCTCGTGCGCGAGCACCTGGCCTGACGGCCGGGCCCCAGTCGGGCGACGCTGCGATGATGAGCCGGTGGAGGCGCTGTCGCCGGCCGAGCGCGCGGTCGCCCGCGACGAGCTCCGACAGCTCGTGGCGCGGTACGCGGTCGCGCTCGACGCCCGGGACCTCGACCAGCTGGCGGGCCTGTTCGTCGACGACGTGCGCGTCGGCCGAGGGCGGCGGGGCCGGCTCGCGCTCCGCGAGTTCTTCGCCGACTCGTTGGCTCGGATCACGGTCAGCGTCCTGAACGTCGGCACCCACCTGATCGAGCTCCAGGACGCAGCCCACGCCCGCGGCATCGTCTACTGCCGGGCCGAGCTCCAGGTCGACGACCGGTGGATCGTGCAGATGATCCAGTACCGCGACGAGTACGAGCGGCGCCACGGCCAGTGGCTGTTCGTGCGTCGCGAGCATCTCCTCTGGTACGGGCGCGACGTCGGCACGTCCCCCCTCGGGCTCCCGCCCGCCGACTGGCCGGCGCACGACACCGGCTGGGGCGTCTTCCCGGAAGCCTGGTCTCGCTAGCGGTCGTCAGCCGACCACATGGTCCGCCCGCAAGGCGGCGATCTGCTCCGCGGTGCGTCCCAGCTCGCCGAGGACCTCGTCGGTGTGCTGGCCGAGCGTCGGCGGCATGGCGCGGGGACCGCCGGGTGTGCCCACGAAGTCGAGTGGCGTGTTGATCATCGTCGCCGTGCCGTCACCGTCCGGCACCTCCACGAAGCCGCCGCCCGCCCACGCCTGGGCGTCGCCGAGCACCTCCTCGGTCGTCTGCACCGGCGCCCACCACATGTCGTGCTCGTCGAGCACCGCGCCCCACTCCTCGCGCGTCTTCGTCGCGAAGATGGCGTCGAGGGCCGGGATCAGCTCGCCGACGTTGTGGCGACGGGCTCGCGCCGTCGCGAAGCGCTCGTCGTCGATCCAGTCCGGCCGGCCCACGGCCCGGCACAAGTCCGGCCAGTGCCGATCACCCTCGAGCCCGATGAGCCAGAACCAGCGGCCGTCACGGTCCTGGTAGCAGTTGATCGTCGGGTTGCCCATCGTGGCGTGCGTCGCGGTCCCGATCGGCTGGCCGAGCCGCAGCGCGGTGTTGAGGTCGAACCCGATCGTGTACATGCCGTGGCGCAGCAGCGACGTGGCGACGACCTGGCCCTGCCCGGTCCGCGCCCGCGCCACCAGGGCGGCGCAGATCCCGGCCGCCAGCGCCATGCCGGCGCCGTGGTCGCCCATGCCGCCCCGCTGGAACGGCGGCTCGCCGCCCGGCTTGGTCAGCAGCTGGACGACGCCGCTGCGGGCCCAGAAGGCCCCGACGTCGTAGGCGGCCCGGTCCCGCTCCGGGCCCTCGAGGCCGTAGCCGGTGAGGGCGCCGTAGACGAGGCCCGGGTTGCCTGCCTGCAGGGTCGGCGCGTCGAGGCCGAGCCGCTCGAGCGCGTCGAGCCGGATGTTGGTGACGAAGGCGTCGGCGTCGGCGAGCAGCTCCAGGGCCAGCGCGTGGCCGGCCGCCACGGTGAGGTCGATGACGATGCTGCGCTTCGAGCGGTTGTCGAGCTCGAACGGCGGGTTGAACGGCAGGTCGCCGCCGAGCATGGACAGGAACTGGCGGGCCGGGTCGCCATCGGCCGGCTCGATCTTCACCACGTCGGCGCCCCAGTCGGCGAGGATCCCGCCCGTCGCCGGGCCGGCGACCCAGACACCGAGCTCGACGACCCGGACGCCGGCCAGCGGTCCGCTCACGAGGCGTCGCCCCCGTCGACCGCCACCTCGACCTTCCCGTCGACGATTCGCAGCGGGTACGTGGCCAAGTCGCGGACGGCCGGTGGCGTCACCACCGACCCGTCACGCACGTCGAAGCGCGCCCCGTGCCGCGGGCACTCGATGGTCGCGCCGCGCAGGCGACCCTCGCCGAGGGGGCCGCGGTCGTGCGTGCACAGGTCGGCGATCGCGTACAGCGCGCCGTCGACGTTGCAGAGCAGCAGGTGCTCACCCGCCGCCGCGACGGCCCGGGCCCGGCCCGGGCGCACGTCGCCGACGTCGGCGACGCGGACGTACGTGGTCACGAGCCGACGTAGTCCTCGAGCACCTGGTGGAAGTGACGGATCCGCCGCTCCTGATGCGCCAGGTACAGGCCGGTGTACCCGGCCGAGCGCATCCCGGCCTGCACCGGCGGCGCGGCGGCGGCGTCCTGCTGGAGGGCCAGGTGCAGCTTCTGCTCGGTGCCGTCACCGAACGTGCACACGATGGTCTCGGGCCGGGGCGGCGGATCGACGCCGGGCGGCAGCCGGGCGTAGGTCTGGAAGTCCCACCACATCCGCTCCGGGTCCGCGGCGTGGGGCCGGTGGCGGAAGAACCAGAAGTGGTCGGCGCTGATGTTCAGCGTGATGTTCGGGAAGATGAAGTAGTGGAAGTCGTCGGTGAGCTGCTCGTCGGCGAGGTCGTCGTAGCGCAGGCCGTGCTGGCGTCCGAACTCGCGCCGGGCGCGGAACAGGGCCGGGCGCACGTCCTCGGCTCTTCCCTCGAACTCCACCGGGTCGAGGCCCGCCCCCTCCATGATCACCCGCATCATCTGGGTGACCTGGTGGCGGTCGGCGTAGCCCTCCCGCTGCGCGAGCTCGTCGGTCCAGCGCGGGCTCGGGTAGCCGACCCGGAAGATGAACCGGCTGTGCTTGCCGAGGAGGTCGACCGGGCAGTCGACGTCGTCGGTGAACGACAGCAGCTCGGGGTGGATCCCCTGCACGTGGTACACTTCGTTGAAGGCGTCGACACCCACCTTCCAGTTGCAGTCCCACGCCATCGAGATGTCCTCGACCAGGTGGTAGTTGGTGGCGAAGTCGTACGCGGCCAGGTGCTCGGTGAGCGGGCCGAGGTACTGGTCGAGCGGCTCGGCGGCGCCGTCGAGGTTGACGAACACCCAGCCGTTCCAGGTGTCGCAGCGCACCTCGGGCAGCCCGATGCAGCCGGTCGGGTCGCCCTGCGGGAAGTCCTCGGCGTCCGGCACCCACGACAGGCGGCCGTCGCGCTCGTACGTCCACAGGTGGTACGGGCACTGGAACGCCGCCGCGTGACCGGAGCCGGGCTCCCGCAGGCGGCGGCCGCGGTGCTGGCACACGTTGTGGAAGGCCCGCAGCCTGCCGTCGTCGCCCCGCACCACCAGCACCGACTCCACGCCGAGCTCGAACACGAGGTAGTCGCCGGGCTCGGCGACGTCGGTGGTGGGGCCGACCAAGTTCCACACCCGCGGCCAGAGCCGGTCGCGCTCGCGCGCCTGGAACTCACTGGACAGGTACCGGTCCTTCGGGATCAGCGCCTGGCCCAGGTCCGGCTCGGGCAGCTTCGTGACCGGCGTGCGCGCCGTCATCGCCGTCCCCCTCTCGATGGTGCGGCCACCCGGTCGAAGCGGGGCCCGAGCAGCCGACGGGCGTTCCCAGCCAGGATCGCGCGCCGGGCGTCGGGGTCGAGGTCCTCGCGGTCGCGGACCTCGGCGACCGAGCCCGGGAACTCGGCGTCCCAGTGCGGGTAGTCGGAGGCGTACACGACGGCGCCGGGGCCGAGCCGGTCGACCGCGTACGCGATCCCGTGCTCCTCGGGCTCGCACGAGATGACGACCCGGCCTTCGGCGACGAACTCGCTCGGCGGTCGGTGCACCGGCATCTCGTCGCCCCGCTTCTCGTAGTGCTCGTCGAGCCGCTCGAGGAAGGACGGGAACCATCCGCAGCCGGCCTCGAGCAGCGCCACCCGCAGCCGCGGGAAGCGCTCGAGCACCCCGCCGCCGAGCAGGGTCGTCACACCCAGCATCACGTCCATCGGGAACGCGCAGGCGTGCACGAGCGCGTACTGGTCGACGAAGCGGTCGACCGCGAGCCCGGTGCCGCCGGCGTGGACGCCCAGTGGGACGTCGAGTCGCTCGGCGGCCTCGTAGAGCGGGAAGAGCGACGCGTCGTCGAGGTTGCGGCCTGCGATCGCGCCGTGGACGGTCAGCGTGACGGCGCCGAGCTCGGTGACGGCGCGCTCGGCCTCGGCGACCGCGTCGTCGATCGACGCCAGCGGCAGCGCGGCGGCGGCGCGCAGCCGGGCCGGATCGGCGGCGCAGTAACCGGCGAGCCAGTCGTTGAACGCCCGGCAGCAGGCGACCTGGAGCCCGAGGTCGCGGATCGACCACAGACCGAGCGCGAGGGTGCCGTAGAGCACCGCGACGTCGATCCCGTCGGTGTCCATGTCGACGAGCCGCGCGTCGGGGTCGACGCCGCCCGGGCGGTGCAGCGACGCCTCCCGGAACCCCTCGGGCGCCCAGGCGCCCCGTCCGGTGCCGATCGGCATGAGCCGGTCCTCGAGGAGGTACCGCGTCGTGCCGCGGTCGTCGCGGACGATCCGGGGCCGGCGGTCGAGGAACGCGGGGTCGAGGTGCTGCTCCCACACCTCGTCGGGCTCCCAGACGTGGCCGTCGACGTCGATGACCTCGACGTCCTCGAGCGTGGTCGTCACCGTGCTCCCTCCCTGCGGCGCGCAGTGTAAGGGCCCGTACTCTGTCGGCTCATCGACGAGCCCGACGACGCCGCGTCCACCATCCTCGTGGTCTGCACCGGCAACATCGCGCGCTCGGCGATGGCCGCCGCCCTGCTGCGCGCCCGACTCGACGGCCGCACGCCGCCGACCCGGGTCCGCTCGGCCGGGCTCGTGCCGTGGCCGGGGCCGCCGCCGCCCACGGTCATCGCGGCCATGCGCGAGCTCGACCTCGACGTGTCGGCGCACGCCAGCCAGCCCCTCCGCACCACGCTCGTGACCGAGGCCGACCTCGTCCTCGGCATGACGCGTGACCACGTGTGGGGGGTGCTCGCCCGCGACACGGACGCCGACTCCCGCACCTTCCTCGTCGAGGAGCTGGTCCGGCTCGGGCGCGAGGTCGGCGCTCGCCGGGCCGACGAGTCGCTTCGCCACTGGGCGTCCCGCGTCGCGGCGCGCCGTCCCACCGGTCGGGTGGTCGGGCGGCCCGAGGACGAGGTCGCCGACCCGCTCGGCGAGTCGGCCGACGTCGTCCGGGCGACCGCGGCCCGCCTCGACGCCGCGACGGCGACGATCGCGGCGCTCGTCGCGCCTTAGCGACGAGCTATGACCAGCGGTCGCCGGTGCCGAGGTCGCTGTCGGGGGCGCCGGCCGGCCGCTCGAACGGCGGGTTCGGGAGCCGTCGGATGCCGCGCTCGGCGAGCAGCTTGGCGTAGCCGTCCTTGTCCGCCGGCACCGGCGTCACGTCGTCACCCCAGGTCTCGAAGAGCAGGCAGCCGTCCGGTCCGGCGGTGAGCGGCCCGAACACCGCGCCCCGCTCGAGGATGATGAGCGTGCCCGCCGGGCACGGTCGCCCGCCGACGTCGAGGTCGCCCTCCAGCACGTAGACGAGGTTGTCGCTCTCGTGGCCGTGCCGCTCGATGACCATCCCGGGGTCGTAGCGGCCGAGCACCACCATCCGCTGCGGCGTCCATTCGAGGAACTTCTCGTGGACCGACACCCGTCGGTCGCCGTGCTCCTGGGCGATGACCTCTCGCCAGGGGACGTCGTCGAGGTGCACGAAGGCCAGGCGCGGCCCGTCCGGCGTCTCGCGGTGCTCGTCCACGACCAGGAAGCGTACGCGCCGACAGTGGAACGTGTTCTCGTGGCCGTGGGAGCATGACTGGCCGTGGAGATCGAGGGCAGGGTCGCGGTCGTCACCGGCGCCGGGTCCGGCATCGGGCGCGCCACCGCGCTCGCGCTGGCCCGGGCCGGCGCGGCGGTGGTCGTGGCGGACATCGACGAGGCGGGGGGCGTCGAGACGGTCGGCCTGGCCCACGACGCCGGCGGGCAGGCCTCGTTCGTGCGCACCGACGTCACCGAGCCCCGGTCGCTCGAGGCGCTCTTCGCGGCCACCGAGGCCGAGCACGGGGGCCTCGACATCCTGCACAACAACGCGGGGCTGGTCAGCGGCGAGCCGGAGTGGCCCGAGATCACGCCCGAGACGCTGCTGCGAGTCCTGAACGTCAACCTCGGGGGCGTCGTGGTCGGGACGCGGCTGGCGGTCCCGGTGCTGCGCCGCCGGGGCGGCGGCGCGATCGTCAACACGGCGTCGATGGCGGCCCTGTTCCCGCTGACCCCCGACCCCATCTACTCGGCGACGAAGGCCGGCGTGACCATGTTCACCCGCGCCTGCGCTCCGCTCGCCGAGGAGGGCATCCGCGTGAACGCGGTGCTCCCGGGGCTGATCGACACTCCGCTGCTCGCCAAGTCGGGGGACGGGGAGCGGTGGGCGGGCTGGGCGTACGCGGCCGAAACCATGATGGGGCTGCTGTCGCCCGACGTCGTGGCCGACGCCGTGCTCGACCTGGTGCGCGACGACAGCGCGGTCGCCGAGGAGCGAGTCGTCGGCGCGTTGCCGATCCCATCGGAGTCGGGATCCTGACCGTGGCCGTCGAGGACGAGGCGCTCACCCCGAACCAGGCCGCACGACGGGAGCGGGTGCTCGACGCCGCGCTCGACCTGGCGGCGGAGGGCGGCTACGACGCGGTCCAGATGCGCGACGTCGCGACCCGAGCCCAGGTCGCCCTCGGCACGATCTACCGCTACTTCACGTCGAAGGACCATCTCCTCGCCGCCTGCCAGGTCGAGCTGTGGCGGGGGATGGCCGAGCGGTTCGCGCGGCGGCCCCCCGCCGGCGCCACCCCGGCTGAGCGGGTCGCCGACCTGCTGGCCCGAGCCATGCGGGCCGCCGAGCTCGAGCCGCGGCGGACCGCCGCGCTCGTCACCGCCACCGGGTCGCCCGACCCGGCGGTGCGGGACTGCCAGGTCGAGATCATGGCGATCATGGACGCGGCGCTCATCGCGGCCATGGACGGGCTGGAGCCCGAGCTGCGGGCGCCGACCGCCCGGACGCTGCGGATGGCGTGGTTCGGGTGGCTGGTGGGCTGGGTGAACGGCTGGCACGACACCGCCACCGTCAACGCCGAGCTCGAATCGGCGACCCGGCTCCTCCTCGCGCGGCGCTGAGGCCACCACTTGTGGACACAAAATGGAATGTGTTCTACTCCGGCCCGTGCCCGAGCCGCCCCGGACGACGCACACGATCGAGTTCCCCTACACCCGGACGCTCGGCCCGGTCATCGGCCCGTTCCTGACCGGGCTGCGCGACCAGCGGATCCTCGGCGCCCGCACCCCGAACGGCGGCGTCCTCGTGCCCCCGCTCGAGTGGGACCCGGCGACCGGCGAGGCGATCGAGCCCGACCTGGTCGAGGTCGGGCCGGGCGGCACCGTCGAGACGTGGGCCTGGGTCACGCAGCCGTCGCGCAAGCATCCGCTCGACCACCCGTTCGCGTTCGCGCTGATCCGGCTCGATGGGGCCAGCACCGGCCTGCTCCACGCCGTCGACGCCGGCTCGATGGACCAGATGCGCACCGGCATGCGGGTGACGGCCCGGTGGAAGGACGAGCGCATCGGCCACATGACCGACGTCGTGTTCGTCCCCGAGGCGGCGGCATGAGCGCCGCCGACACCGCGCCGGCCGAGGACGGCCCGGTGACGATGATGGACTACTTCATGCAGCTCGAGTACCACGAGCTGCTCTGCCCGGTCGTGCGCCGCTACGCGAGCCAGCTGCTCGAGGGGCGCCTGGTCGGGCACAAGTGCCCGAGCTGCGGCCTGGTGTACGTGCCGCCCCGCGGCTACTGCCCGATCTGCGTCGTCGAGACCACCGACGCCGACGAGATCGTCCTCGCCGACAAGGGCACGGTCACGAACTACACCGTCGTGACGCCCGTCCAGTACTACGGGCAGGAGGAGACCGAGCCGTTCGTGCGGGCGTCGATCCTCCTCGACGGCGAGGGCGGCATGATGAACCTGCAGGACATCGTCGACGTGCCGGTCGACGACGTCCACGTCGGCATGCGCGTCGAGGCGGTCTGGAAGCCGCCCGGCGAGCGCAACGTCGACGAGATCTCGAACCGCAGCTGGGGGAGCGCCGAGGGCTGCATCGACGGCTGGCGACCGACCGGCGACCCCGACGTACCCGCCGAGCAGCTCCGGGACAAGGCGTTCTAGGTGCTCGACGTCGCGATCGTCGGGTACGCGCAGTCGCCGAGCTGGCGCAACGCCGAGCTGACCGAGCCGCAGTTCCTCTTCCCGGTCATCAGCGAGGCGATCGAGCGGGCCGGGATCGAGCGCCGCGACATCGGCTTCACGTGCGCGGGGAGCTGCGACTACCTGTCGGGGCAGACGTTCGCCTTCGTGTCGAACCTCGAGGCGGTGGGCGCGTGGCCGCCGATCTCGGAGTCCCACGTCGAGATGGACGGCGCCTGGGCACTCTACGAGGCCTGGGTGCGACTCCAGCACGGCGACATCGACCTCGCCCTCGCCTTCGGGTCGGGCAAGTCGTCACCGGGCCGGCTCGACGAGGTGTTCTCGCTACAGCTCGACCCGTACACGCTCACGCCGCTCGGCGCCGACCCGGTGTCGCTGGCCGCGCTGCAGGCGCGGGCCATGCTCGACAAGGGCACGATCACCGAGCGCGACATGGCAGAGATCGCGGCCCGCAGCCGCCAGAGCGCGGCCGACAACCCGCACGCCCAGATTCGCAGCAGCCCCGACGCCGACGCGCTGCTCCAGGAGCCCTACCTCACCGCGCCGCTGCGGCGCCACGACCTGCCGCCGGTCAGCGACGGGGCGTGCGCGGTGGTGCTCGCCACCGCCGACCGGGCCCGCGCCACCTGCGAGCGCCCGGCGTGGATCCGCGGAATCGACCACCGGGTCGAGCCGCACCAGCCCGGCATGCGCGACCTCACCGAATCCATCTCGACCCGCCAGGCTGCCAAGCACGCCGGCGTCGACGACGCGCCGGTCGACGTCGCCGAGCTCTGCGCGACCTTCACGCACCAGGAGCGGCTGCTGCGGGAGGCGATGGGTCTCGACGACACGGTTCGGGTGAACCCGTCCGGGGGCCCGCTGGCCGCCAACCCCGTCATGGCGGTCGGGCTGGCCCGGATCGCCGAGGCCGCCCGCGCCATCTCCGAGGGCGGCGCCGGCCGGGCCGTGGCGCACGCCACCTCGGGGCAGTGTCTCCAGCAGAACCTGGTGTGCGTGCTGGAGGGGGCGTGACGCGATGAGTCGCCCCGCGGCCGTGGTCGGGATCGGCCAGACCAAGCACAAGAAGAAGCGCGACGACGTCTCGCTGCCGGGCCTCGTGCGAGAGGCCGCCCAGCGGGCCCTCGACGACGCCGACCTGACCTGGACCGACATCGACGCGGTCGTGCTCGGCAAGGCCCCCGATCCGTTCGAGGGCGTGATGATGCCCGAGCTCAGCCTCGCCGACGCGCTCGGCGCGACCGGCAAGCCGATCATGCGGGTTCACACCGCGGGCAGCGTCGGCGGCTCGACCGCGCTGGTGGCGACGCACCTCGTCCAGACCGGCGTGCACGACAAGGTCCTGACCGTGGCCTACGAGAAGCAGGCCGAGGGCAACGCCCAGTGGGGCCTGGCCGGTGGCCGCAGCGGCGGCATGGGCGCGGGCGGGATCTTCGCGCCGTGGATGCGCTCGTACATGACGCGGTCCGGCGCGCCCGAGCACATCGGCTGGATGGTCGCGGTCAAGGACCGGCGCAACGCGGCGAAGAACCCGTACGCACACCTGCAGATGCCGGACCTCACCATCGAGGACGTCAAGGAGTCCCCGATGCTCTGGGAGCCGATCCACTGGCACGAGTCGTGCCCGTCCTCCGACGGCGCCTGCGCGCTCGTGCTCACCACCGAGGACGGCGCCAAGAAAGCGCCCCACCCGCCGGCGTGGGTGCTCGGGACCGCCATGCGGAGCGAGCTGGGCACCTTCCCAGGTCGCGACCCGGTGCGCCCGCAGGCCGGGGTCGAGTGCGCGCACGAGGTCTACGACATGGCGGGGATCACCGATCCCCGCAAGCAGTGCGACGTCGCCGAGCTGTACGTCCCGTTCTCCTGGTACGAGCCGATGTGGCTGGAAGGCCACGACATCGCGGGGCCGGGGGACGGGTGGCGGATGGTGGAGAGCGGCGAGACCCAGATCGACGGCGAGTTCCCGGTGAACCCGTCGGGCGGCGTGCTGTCGTCGAACCCGATCGGTGCCTCCGGGATGCTGCGGTTCGCGGAGGCCGCGCTCCAGGTGCGGGGCCGGGCCGGCGAGCACCAGGTCCCGGACGCCAAGGTCGGGCTCGCGCAGGCGTACGGCGGCGCGGCCCAGTACTTCGCGATGTGGGTCGTCGGCGCGACGCTGGACGCGGTCGACCAGAAGCGGTGACCGCGGTCGCCGAGACGTCGGAGACCGCCGAGCAGGCGGCGTTCCGGGACGAGGCGCACGCCTGGCTGGAGGGGAACGCCCCCCGCCGGCGGCACGACAGCAGCGAGTTCAAGCGCCGGGTGGCCGCGACCGGTCCCGAGGACGAGCAGGCCCACGTCGAGGCGTCCAAGTCGTGGCAGCGCCGGATCTTCGACGCCGGTTTCGCCGGCATCAGCGTGCCGCGCGATTACGGAGGACGCGGCGACACCGCCGCCCTCGAGCGGGTGTGGCGCCAGGAGGTCGTGCGCTACGAGATCGACACCGGCGTGTTCTCGGTCGCGCTCGGGATGGTCGTGCCGACGCTGCTCGCCCACGGCACCGAGGACCAGAAGCGACGCTTCGTCCCCCCGGTGCTGCGCGGCGAGGAGCTGTGGTGCCAGCTGTTCAGCGAGCCGGGCGCGGGGTCCGACCTCGCGGGCCTGACGACCCGCGCCGAGCGCGACGGCGACGAGTGGGTCGTGAACGGCCAGAAGGTGTGGAACTCCTTCGCGCACCTTGCCGACTGGGGCATCTTGCTGGCCCGGACCGACTGGGACGTGCCGAAGCACCGGGGGATCACCTACTTCCTCGTCGACATGCACTCGCCGGGCGTCGAGCCGCGCCCGCTGCGCCAGATCACGGGCGTGGCGCACTTCAACGAGACGTTCCTCACCGACGTGCGGATCCCGGCCGACCAGGTCGTCGGCGCCGTCAACGGGGGCTGGGGCGTCGCGCAGACGACGCTGATGAACGAGCGAGCGCTCATCGGCGGCGCGTCGCCGCTCGGGTTCCGCGACTACGTCGAGCTGGCCCGTCACCACGGGAAGACCGCCGACCCCGACATCCGCCAGCGCCTCGCGGCCGCGTACACGCGGTTCCAGATCCTGCGCTGGCTCGGCCAGCGCGCCCAGGCCGCGGCGCGCTCCGGGCAGGCACTCGGGCCGGAGAGCTCGGTCGCCAAGCTCGTGATCTCGGACCACTCGGCCCAGAACGGCGACCTGGCCCTGGCGATCGAGGGCGCAGCCGGGATGCTGTCCGGTCGCGACGCGTTCGAGAGCGGCTTCTGGCAGCAGCAGTTCCTCGGCCAGTGGGGCGTCCGGATCGGCGGCGGCACCGAGCAGGTCCAGCGCAACATCATCGGCGAGCGCGTCCTCGGGCTGCCGCCGGAGCGGCGGCCTGACAAGACCGAGCCGTTCCGCAGCATCCCCAAGAACGCGTGACCGGCGAGGCGGGCCGACGGCGTCGGTGAGCGCCCTCGAGGGACTGCGGGTCCTCGAGCTGGGCGGTGAGATCGCGGCGCCGTATGCGACGAAGCTGCTCGTCGAGCTGGGTGCGGCGGTCGGGAAGCTGGAGCCGCCCGACGGTGACCCGCTGCGTCGCTGGACGCCCGCCCCCGAAGAAGACGGGCCGCCGGGGTTGCTGTTCGACTATCTGAACGGCGGGAAGTCGAGCGTCGTCGCCGACCTCGGCACCGATGGCGGCCGGGCGGTGCTGGAGGCCGCCGTCGCGGACGCCGACGTCGTCGTGGAGAGCCTCGGTGCCGGGGAGCTCGAGCGCCTGGGGATCAAGTTGGGGACCCCGGTCGCGGTGGTGCGGATCAGCGACTTCGGCCAGCGCGGTCCCTACGTCGGCCGGCCCACGAGCGGCTTGGTGCTCCAGGCGCTCGGCGCCTGGGTCTCGAGCCACGGTGTGCCGGAGGTCGACCCGGTGCAGGTGGGGTTGCGCCTCCACGAGTTCGTCGCCGGCACCTTCGCCGCCGCGGCCGCGCTCACCGCCGTGCGCGCGGCGCGCCTCGCCGACGAGGTCGTCACCGTCGACCTCTCGACCATCGAGTGCCTGGTCGGGACGCTCCCGTACCCGAACCTGGTCATGGAGGACATGCTCTCGGCGGGGCTCGCGCCTCCGCAGGCCCGGCACTTCCCGCTCCCCGGCATCGTGCGCTGCCGCGACGGCTGGGTCGGGATCAACGCCCTCACCGGGCAGCACTTCGCGGACGCGTGCGCGATGTTCGAGCTCGACGAGTACGCGGACCGCCAGCCCGAGCTGGCCGAGGGTGGGCCGCCGCTCACCGAGTTCTTCGACCGGCTCGAGCCGTGGCTCCTGGCCCGCGACGCCGAAGCGGTGGTGGAGCTCAGCCAGGCGTTCCGAGTGCCGGCGGCACCGGTCGGCGACGGCCCCATGATGCTCGAGTACGCGCAGTTCCGCGAGCGGCCGTTCTTCGTGGCCGAGGCCGACCGGACGCTCCCGGGGCCGCCCTACCGGCTGAGCGCGACGCCGGCGGCTCGGCCCGGGGCGGCGCCGGCGCTCGGAGTGACGACGCTGCGCCCGGTCGCGGGCGAGCCGGCGCGACCGGCGATCGGCACCCCAGGGCTCCCCTTGGCCGGGCTGCGGGTCCTCGACCTCGGGACGTTCTGGGCCGGCCCGTACTGCACGATGTACCTCGGCGCGCTCGGCGCGGACGTGATCAAGGTGGAGTCGACCCGGCGTCCCGACGGGTTCCGGTTCCAGGGCGCCAACCCAGCCTTGGGCGCCGACTGGTACGAGCGGGGCGGCGTGTTCGCGGGCACGAACCTCAACAAGCGGGACGTGACGCTCGACCTCACCACCGCCGAAGGCCGGGCGCTGCTGCGGCCGCTCCTCGAGCGGGCCGACGTGCTACTCGAGAACTTCTCGGCCCGGGTCGTCGAGCAGTTCGAGCTCGGCTACCAGCAGGTCCGGTCGATCAAGCCCGACATCGTCATGGTGCGGATGCCGGGCTTCGGGCTCGTCGGACCCTGGCGTGACTACGTCGGCTGGGCCATGGTCATCGAGCAGGCGACCGGCATGGCCAGCGTCACCGGACCGCCCGACCGGCCGATGCACCCGGGCGGGCTCGCCGACCCGGTCATCGGCATGCACGCCGCGTTGGCCGTCCAGGCGGCCCTGGCCCACCGCGAGCGCACTGGCGAGGGACAGCTCATCGAGGTCGCGCAGCTCGAGACGGGCGCCAACCTGACGGCCGAGCTCGTGCTCGAGTGGTCCGCGCACCATCGCGTGCTCCCGCGACTCGCCAACCGGGACGCCCATGCTGCGCCGCAAGGCGTGTACCCGTGCCCGGCGGGGGAGCGTGGCCCCGAGTGGGTCGCGATCACGGTCGCCGACGACGCCCAGTGGGAGGCGCTGGCGCAGACGACCGGACGTGAGGACTGGCGCGCCGACCGGGCGCTAGCCACGGCGGCCGGACGCCACGCCCGTCACGACGAGCTCGACGACGGGCTGGCGGCCTGGACCAGCGGGCGGCCGGTCGGCGAGACGGTGGCCGCGCTGGTCGCCGCCGGCGTGCCAGCGGCTCGGGTCCTCTCGGTCCCGTGGATGTTCGACGACCCCCAGCTGACGGCGCGCGAGTACTACGTCACGCTCGACCACCCGCGCACCGGCCCGCGCCGGTACCCGGGTTGGCCGATGCAGTTCTCGTTCGCCGAGGCCGCGCAGCGCTTCGGCGCGCCGACGCTCGGCCAGGACAACGCCGCCGTCCTCGGCGGCGAGATCGGGCTCGGCGCAGACGAGCTCGCCGCGCTCGCCGAGGCCGGCGTCATCGGGGACCTGGTTGCGGGCCCATCCTGAGCGCGCGTCCTGCCGCCGCCGGACCCCACCGCGTCCGCCGTCGGCCAGCCTGTGCCAGCGTCGCCGGGATTAGAGTAGAACGCGTTCTATGTTTCTGGGCTACACCGACGAGCAGCTAGCCCTCCGCAAGGAGCTGCGCGAGTACTTCGCCGAGGTGCTGGGCCCACCCGAGGTCCGCGCCGAGCTCGGACACCCGGGCGAGGGCAACCCCCGCTTCCGGGAGGTGGTGCGCCGACTCGGCGCCGACGGCTGGCTCGGGCTCGGATGGCCGAAGGAGTACGGCGGGCAGGGCCGAGGCGCGATCGACCAGTTCATCCTGTTCGACGAGGTGCAGCGGGCCGGCGCCCCGTTCCCGTTCGTGACCGTCAACACGGTGGGCCCGACGATCATGGCGTTCGGGACCGAGGAGCAGAAGCAGCGCTACCTGCCGGGGATCCTGAACGGCGAGATCAACTTCGCGATCGGCTACACGGAGCCGGAGGCGGGCACCGACCTGGCGTCGCTGCGGACGCGCGCGGTTCTGGACGGTGACGAGTGGCGCATCAACGGCAACAAGGTGTTCACGAGCGGGGCCAACCAAGCCGACTTCATCTGGCTGGCTTGCCGTACCGACCCCGAGGCGCCCAAGCACCAGGGGATCTCCATCATCATCGTCCCGACCGACGCTCCCGGGTTCTCGTGCACGCCGATCGTGACGGTGGGCAGCGTCGTGACCCAGGCCTCGTACTACGACGACGTGCGCGTCCCGGCCTCGAACGTGATCGGCGAGGTGAACGCGGGGTGGCGCCTGATCACGAACCAGCTGAACCACGAACGGGTCGGCCTGGCCGCCCTCGGCGGGCTCACCCACCGCCTCTATGACGACATGGTCGACTGGTGCCGCGCCACCGACTCCGGCGAGGGGCTCGGCCGCACGATGATCGACGTGCCGTGGGTGCAGCAGGACTTGGCGAGCGTCCACGCCCGGCTCGAGGCGATGAAGCTCCTGAACTGGCGCATGGCCGCCGCCGTGGCGGCCGACGAGCTGACCCCGAGCGACGCGTCGGCGGCCAAGATCTACGGCGTCGAGACTCAGATCGAGGCCTACCGCCTCTTCCTCGGGATCCTCGGCGCGGCCGGCTACCTCCGCGAGGGCTCGCCGGGCGCGGCGCTGCGGGGCGAGGTCGAGCGCGCCGCTCGCGCCGCGCAGATCAACACCTTCGGTGGCGGGGTCCTCGAGGTGCTCCGAGAGATGGTGGCCGCCACCGGTCTCGGCATGGTCCGGCGGGCGCGCTAGTGGTGGAGGAGCGATGACGACAACCGACGTCGACGAGAAGGCCGCCTTCGTCGCCAAGCTGCGCGCCTTCGAGGGCCTGGAGGTCGGCGTCGAAGAGGGCGCCGACCCGGTGAACCAGCCGATGATCCGGCACTGGGTCGAGGCCATCGGCGACGCGAACCCGGTCTACGTCGACCCCGACGCGGCGGCGCAGTCGGTGCACGGACAGGTGATCGCACCGGCCGTGATGCTGCAGGCCTGGGTGATGCGCGGGATCCGGAACCGGCCCGCCGAGGGTGGGTCGCCGCGCGACGAGCTGCTGCGCCTGCTCGACGACGCCGGCTTCTCGTCGGTCGTCGCCACGAACTGCGAGCAGGAGTATGACCGGATGCTGCACGTGGGTGACCACCTGCGGACGCGCACGGTCATTGACTCCATCTCGGACGAGAAGCAGACCGGGCTCGGCGTCGGCCACTTCGTGACGACGCGGGTCGAGTACGAGACGCTCGACGGCGAGCCGGTCGCCCGGATGCTGTTCCGGATCCTGAAGTTCAAGCCCGGCACCGGCCGCCAGGCGCCGTCCGACGACGGCGCGAAGGCGCGACCGAGGCGGCCGCGGCCCTCGATCACGCCCGACAACGCGTTCTGGTTCGAGGGCGCGCTGCAGCACCGCCTGCTCATCCAGGCCTGCGACCACTGCGACACGCTGCGTCATCCGCCGGAGCCGCGCTGTGCCTGCGGGTCGTACGACTGGCACGTCCGCGACGCCAGCGGGCGGGGGACGGTCTACAGCTACGTCGTCAACCACTACCCGCAGATCCCGGCTTTCGACTACCCGTTGCCGATCGGGCTCATCGAGCTCGAGGAGGGCACCCGCCTCGTCGCCGACCTGGTGGGCGTCGACCCGTCCGCCGTGACGATCGGCATGCCGGTCGTCGTCGAGTGGCAGGACCTCGACGAGGAGCTGTCGCTCCCGGCGTTCAAGCCGGCGAAGTAGTCGACCGTGGACTTCACCCTCAGCGAGGAGCAGACGGCAGCGCGCGACCTCGCGGAGCAGATCTTCCAAGGCTCGGTGACCCCCGAGCGGGTGAAGGCGGTCGAGGCCACCGACGAGCGCGTCGACCGCGACCTCTGGGCCGCGCTCGCCGACGCCAACCTCCTCGGGCTGTGCCTCCCGGAGGCGGTCGGCGGCAGCGGCCTCGGCCTGCTCGAGCTGTGCCTCGTCCTCGAGGCCCAGGGCCAAGTCGTGGCGCCGGTGCCGCTGTGGGCGACGGTCGTGCTCGGCGCGCTCCCGATCGCGGAGTGGGGGAGCGCCGAGCAGCGCCAGGCGTGGCTCCCCGGCGTCGTGCGCGGCGACGTGCTGCTGAGCGCGGCGCTCGCCGGGCCGGGCACCAACGATCCCCACCGTCCGCCGGTCGAGGCTCGAGCCGACGGGTCCGGTTGGCGGCTCTTCGGGCTCAGCGTCGCGGTGCCGGCCGCGCACGTGGCCGACCGGGTGCTCGTCCCGGCCCGGACGCCGGACGGCGTCGGTGTCTTCCTCGTCGACCCCCGCGGCCCGGGGGTCACGCTGGAGCGGGCAATCACGACCAACCGCGAGATCCACCCGCACCTGCTGCTCGACGGCGCGCCCGGCGAGGTCCTCGGCTCGCTCGACGCCGGCGGCCGGGCGGTGGCGTGGATGGTCGACCGGGCACTGCTCGGGCTCTGCGCGATGCAGATCGGCGTGTGCGAAGCCGCGGTGCGTCTCGCCGCCGACTACACCTCGAACCGGGTCCAGTTCGGCAAGCCCCTGTCCGCGTTCCAGGGCGTCGCCCTGCACGCCGCCGACGGCTACATCCAGACCGAGGCCATCCGCGTCACGACGTGGCAGGCCGCGTGGCGGCTCGACGCCGGGCGGGAGGCCACCAGCGACGTGCTCGTCGCCAAGTGGTGGGCGTCCGAGGGCGGGCAGCGGGTGGTGCACATCGCCCAGCACCTCCACGGCGGGATGGGCGCCGACGTCGACTACCCCGTCCACCGCTACTTCCTCTGGGGCAAGCAGATCGAGGACACCCTCGGCGGCGCCAGCGCCCAGCTGGCGCGCCTCGGCCAGACCCTTGCTGGAGCCGCCTGATGAGCACGACGACCTCCCGGCACGCGTCCGACGTCAACGTCGGCGACGAGCTCCCGACGCTGGCGGTGCCGCTGACGCGCACGCTCATCGTCGCGACCGCGATCGCGTCCCGCGACTACCAGGACGTCCATCACGACCCCGGCCTGGCCCAGGAGCGCGGGTCCCCGGACATCTTCATGAACATCCTGTCGACGAACGGGTTCGTCGGCCGCTTCATCACCGACTGGGCCGGCCCCGACGCCGTCCTGCGCTCGGTGAAGATCCGGCTCGGGGCTCCGAACCACCCCGGCGACACGATGGTGATGTCGGGCTCGGTGACCAAGAAGGACGGGAACGTCGTCAAGGTCTCGCTCAAGGGCGCGAACAAGATCGGTGACCACGTGACGGGGACCGTCGACGTCGAGCTGCTCCCGTGAGCGAGTCCAACCAGCTCCGCGACGCGGCCGCCATCGTCGGGATCGGCGCCACCGAGTTCTCGAAGGAGTCCGGCCGCTCCGAGATGCGCCTCGCGGTGGAGGCCTGCGAGGCTGCCATCGCCGACGCCGGCATCGAGCCGGCCCAGGTCGACGGGATGGTCACCTTCACCGCCGACACCAACCCCGAGATCGAGATCGCCCGCAACCTCGGGATCGGCGAGCTGTCCTTCTTCTCCCGGGTCCACCACGGCGGCGGCGCCGCCTGCGGCACCATCCAGCAGGCGGTGCTGGCCGTGAACGCGGGCGTCGCCGACTACGTGGTCTGCTACCGGGCCTTCAACGAGCGGTCCGGCCACCGCTTCGGGTCCGGCGTGCAGGGCCGCCCGGCGGTGGCGACCGCGGAGGCGTCGCACTTCTCGTGGTACGCGCCGTTCGGGCTGCTCACGCCGGCGCAGTGGGTGGCGATGTTCGCGCAGCGCTACTGCCACGAGTTCTCGGCCGGCAGCGAGGACTTCGGGCGCATCGCGGTCGCCGACCGCAAGCACGCGGCGAAGAACCCCAAGGCCTGGTTCTACGAGCAGCCGATCACCCTCGAGGAGCACCAGGCATCCCGCTGGATCGTGGAGCCGCTGCACCTCCTCGACTGCTGCCAGGAGAGCGACGGCGCGCAAGCGCTCGTGGTCACGACGCCCGAGCGGGCCCGCGACCTCCCGCAGCCGTCGGTCATGGTGCGCGCCGCGGCCCAGGGCGCGGGCGAGGACCAGCACATGATGACGAGCTACTACCGGGAGACGATCACCGGCCTCCCCGAGATGGGCCTCATCGCTCGCCAGCTCTGGAACACGACCGGGCTCGGCCCGGCTGACATCCAGGCCGCGATCATCTACGACCACTTCACGCCGCTGGCCCTCCCGCAGCTCGAGGAGTTCGGGTTCTGCGGCCGGGGCGAGGCGAAGGACTTCATCGCCGACGGCACCATCGAGCTCGGCGGCCGGCTGCCCATCAACACCAACGGCGGCCAGCTCGGCGAGGCCTACATCCACGGGATGAACGGCATCGCCGAGGGCGTCCGGCTCGTCCGCGGCACCTCGTACAACCAGCCCGAGGGCGTCGAGCACGTGCTCGTCACCGCCGGCACGATGGTGCCGACCAGCGCGCTGATCCTCGGCGCCGCGTGACGCCGGACCGGCTCGGCACGCCGACGACCGGCGTCGTCGTGACCGGCGGCGCCTCCGGCATCGGGGCTGGGATCTGCGCCGCCCTGGCCGAGGCCGGCCGCCCGATCGCGGTCTGGGACCGTGACGGCCGCGGCGCCGAGCAGGTCGCGGCGGGCTGTCGTGAGCACGGCGTGACCGCATACTCGGCGACCGTCGACGTCACCGACGACGACGTCGTCGCCGCCGCGGTCGTCGCGACGGCGGCGGAGCTCGGCCCGGTCGGCGGGCTCGTCCACGCGGCGGGGATCGTCCAGGCCGCGCTCGACGACGTCATCGACGTCGACAGCTGGGACCAGGTGCTCGCCACCCACCTGCGCGCGTACGCGTTCATCGTGCGGGCGGTGTTCCCCGAGCTCCGGCGGGCCGGCCCGGGGGCGGCCGTCGTCGGGATCTCGTCCATCGAGGGCCTGGTCGGACACGGCGCCATCCCCTCGTACACGGCGGCGAAGCACGGGATGATCGGTCTCACCCGGTCCCTCGCCCACCGACTCGGGCCGGAGGGGGTGCGCGTCAACGCGGTGTGCCCGGGCTACATCGAGACGCCGATGCTGGCCCCCGCGATCGGCGACGCCGACGCGCGCGCCCAGCTCGAGTCACACATTCCGCTCGGTCACCTGGGTGCCCCGGCCGACGTCGCGGCCGTGGTTCGCTTCCTGCTCTCCGACGAGGCCCGCTACGTCCACGGCGCGGCAGTCGTGGTCGACGGTGGCGTCACCGCGACCGGCGGCCAGTAGCGCTCAGTAGCTGGGCGGGAGCAGCGGTCCGGAGGGTGGCGGCGCGGGACACGCGACCCTCGCCACGATCCGGTCGGCGTCGAAGGAGTGGTCCCACACCAGCCTTCCCGCCACCAGCTGCGGTCCGGTGACGAAGTGGTACACGTAGCCGCGCCGGAGCAAGTCGCCCGGTGACCGGCAGCTAGCCGGCGGACGCTTCCGCTTCGCGACGCGCCGCGACGGCGTCGAGGTCGACGAGCAGCGACTCGGCCGCGTCCCGCTCCGCCGCCCAGTACCGCTCGCTCCAGCGTTCGATGACCGCCGGGTAGGTCCACGCCGGCTCGTGCTCGGCGACGGCGCGGGCCTTCGACACCTCCTCGGCGCGCTCGGCGGCGAGGTCGCGGTGCTCCTCGACCGTTCGTCGCAGCGTCGCCGGGTCGCTGAGGTGCCCGAGCCAGACCCGGAGCGCGGCGCCGTGCCTGAGCACCGGCGGCTCCACCGGCGCCTCCCGCAGCCACGCGCGCAGCGCGTCGACGCCGGCCGGCGTCGTCCGGTACAGCCGCTTGCGGCGGGGCTCGTCCGGAGCGGCGGGGCGCGCCGACACGTACCCGACCGCCTCGAGGCGGCGCAGCTCCCGGTAGATCTGGCTCATGGCCGGGCTGCCGTAGAAGAAGCGGATCGAGGCGTCGGCCCACTTGCGCAGCTCGTAGCCCGAGAGCTCCCGCCCGAAGGAGAGGAGACCGAGCACCGCCCACGCCGTCGTCGGGAGCTCCTCCACCGGCCGCAGGCTAGCCAATATGACGAGTTGACATATGACTGATCGTCATATGTACTGGCGGCAGGGCGCCCGACCGGGCTGGCCGGTCGGGCGTTCGGGGCTCCCGCGGGGTGGAGGGACGAGCCGGCGTGCAGTTCTCGATGATCTTCGAGGCCCAGATGGCCGACCCGTCGGTCGGCAACGAGCGCCAGGTCATCCGGGACTGCGTCGAGCAGGCCGTCTACGCCGAGGCGATGGGCTTCGACCGGGTGTGGGCGGTCGAGCACCACTGCCTGCAGTGGTACGCGCACATGAGCGCACCCGAGGTGTTCCTGACCTGGGTCGCGGCGCGCACCGAGCGGATCCGGGTCGGGCACGGCGTGGTGTGCATGCCCTTCCACTACAACCACCCCATCCGGGTGGCGGAGCGCGCCGCGATGCTCGACATCCTCTCCAACGGTCGCCTCGACCTCGGCGCCGGGCGCGGCGCCACGCTCCAGGAGATGTCGGCGATGGGCGTCGACCCCAAGCAGACCTACCTCGAGGTGGAGGAGGCGCTGCGGATGATCGGGTCGATGTGGCAGGACCCGGAGCGGTTCGAGTGGCACGGGGAGCTGCTCCAGGTCGCCGAGCACCCGGTGCTGCCCCGGCCGGTGCAGCTGCCGCACCCGCCGCTTTACCTCGCGTGCACGAAGGAGGACACCGTCACGCTGGCCGCCGAGTACGGGATCGGCGCCCTCGTGCTCGGCTTCTCGGGGCCCGACGACGTGGGCGCGCTCCATCGCCGCTACACCGACACGATCGAGCACCGCTCGAAGAAGCGCTTCGTGTCGACCGAGGTGAACGACCACTTCTCGGCGCTGTGCCCGACGATCGTGCTCGACGACGCCGACGAGGCCCTCCAGGTGGGAGCGCGCGGGCAGCGGTTCTTCGCCGAGGCGATCGCTCACTGGTACGGCGGCGGGCCGCCGCCCGAGGTCGGCGACGAGGACGCCGACCAGGTGGCCGAGATCGACCGGGCGAAGGATCGCATGATCGCCCACCTCCACGAGGCGAAGATCCCGGTCCGACCGAACAGCGGGGCGACGTTCAACCTGGTCGAGCACGCCTACGGGTCCTGGCGCGACGCGATCGCGTTCGCGGAGCGGCTCGAGGACGCCGGCGCCGACGAGGTCATGTGCCTCATCCAGATGGGCACCGTGCCGCAGGCCGCGTGCCTCGAGACGATCCGCCAGTGGGGCGAGCACGTCATCCCGCACTTCCGCGCCAAGCGCGCCGTCGCGTAGGAACGACCAGTCAGCCGGCCCGGAGCTCGAGGATCGAGATCGCGCCAGCCCGGTGCACCGTTAACGGCCGGAAGCCGGACGCTTCGGCCAGCGCGGTGAGCTCGTCGAGGCTGCGCTCCCGCCCCCCGAAGTAGGCGAGCATGCGCAGGTCCATCTCGGTGCCCGGCGACTCGCCGTCGACCCCGATCTTCTCGATCACGAACACGCGACCGGCCGTCCCGGCCGCTTCGGCGCAGCGGTGCAGGATCCGACCCGCCGACTCGTCGTCCCAGTTGTGCAGGACCGCGGTGAGCAGGTAACCGTCGGCGCCGGGCGGGAGCGCGTCGAAGAAGCTGCCCGCGACCGCGTCGGCGCGGTCCGAGAGCCCGGAGTCGGCGAAGCGCGCCGACGCCGCGGCCGCCGTCGCGGGCAACTCGACGACGGTGCCGCGCAGGTCCGGGTGCTCGGTCAGCAGGGCGATCAGCAGCGCGCCGTTGCCGCCCCCCACGTCGACCACGTGCCGGAGCGATCCCCAGTCGAGGGCCCCGAGGATGGCGGGGGCCCACGCCGTCACGTCCGAGCCCATCTGGGCGTCGAACGCGCCCGCCCGGGCGGGGTCAGCGGCCAGGTCGTCCCAGAACGAGCGGCCGAACTGGGCCGGGAACGCGGCCTCGCCGGTCCGAACACTGTGCAGCAGCTGAGCGAAGGACAGGTCGGCGCGGCCGACGCCGCCGTCGAGGTCCAGGACTGCTCGCAGGCCGCCGGGCTGCTCGTCCCGGAGCGCCTCGCCCGCGGCCGTGAGCGAGTACTGACCGGCGTCGTCGCGGCGCAGCACGTCCGCCGTCACCAGGTGGCGGAGGAGCCGGTCGAGCGTGACCGGATCGGCACCGGCCGCGGCGGCCAAGGCCGGCGCCGTCTGCGTGCCCGCGTCGACGTGATCGGCGATCCGCAGCGTCGCCGCGACTCGGATCGCCATCGGGGTCACGAGGTCCCCTCGCGTCCACACGGCACGCGCCGCGCCGCCGGTGTCGCCGGCCGCGTCCGGCGGCTGCTCGGGGCCGGTCAGGGCCGCCGCGCCGCCAGCGCGTCGAGCAGCAGCGTCTCGCTGACGATGAGATGGCGCCAATCGCCGAGATGCAGGCTCTCGTCCTCGCCGTGGATCCGGCTCTCGGGGTCGGCGGGGCCGAGCAGCAGGGCCGGGATGCCGCCGAAGGCGTCGGCGAACGGCGCGACGAACGGGATCGAGCCGCCGACGCCCATGATCACGGGAGCCCGGCCGAACCCGGCGGTGAGCGCGTCGGTGGCGGCGTCGAACGCCCAGCCGGTCGGCTCGCACGCCCAGCCGGGCGCGCTCCAGTCCGGCTCGAACGACCACTCGAGGCCCCACGGGATTCGGGTCGCGACGTGGGCGCGCAGCGCGTCGAGGGCACGCGCCGGGTCCTGGCTCGGGGCGAGGCGAACGCTGATGCGCGCCGCGGCCTCGGCGACGATCTGGTTCGACGAGCCGGCGATGGGATGGCTGTCGAACCCGATGACGGTCACCGCGGGACGAAGCCACAGCCGCTCCCAGATCGGCAGGGTGGGGTCACCGACCGGCTCGACGCCGGCCCGGGCGCCGTAGGTCGTCAGGACTCGCCGTGGGTCGTCGCCCAGGCTCCGGAGCGCCGCCCGCTCCTCCGGGCTGGGCGTGCGCACGTCGTCCCAGAACCCGTCGATGGCGACGTCCCCGTGCTCGTCGACGAGCGAATTGAGCAGCCGCGCCAGCGCGAGCGTCGGGTCCGGCACGACGCCGCCGGCCATGCCGCTGTGCACGGGGCCGTCCAGCGCCCGGAGCCGCAGGTCCCCACCCGCCAGCCCTCGGAGCGAGCACGTCAGGCCCGGGACACCGACGCTCCAGTTGCCGGCGTCCGCGAGCAGCAGCACGTCGGCCGCCAGCTCATCCGCGAACGTGGCCAGGAAGGCGGCGAGGCGCGGCGACCCGATCTCCTCCTCACCCTCGACGAACACGGTGACGTTGCAGGGCAGGCCACCGTCGAGGTCGAGGCCGGCCCGCACCGCGGCCGCGTGCGCGACCGCACCCGCCTTGTCGTCGGCGCTGCCGCGGCCGAACAGCCGGCCGTCGCGCTCGCGCGGCTCGAAGGGGTCCGCCGACCACCGGTCGACGAAGCCGGGCGGCTGCACGTCGTGGTGGGCGTACAACAGCACGGTCGGGGCGCCCGGCGCGTGGTGCCAGGTGCCGATGACCGCCGGCGGGCAGCCGTCCGCGGTCGCCTGGTGCACGTCCTCGAGGCCGGCGTCGCCCAGGAGCGCCGCGACGGCGTCCGCGCTGCGTTGCACGTCGCCGGCGTGGCCGGGGTCGGCGCTGACGCTCGGGATGCGAACCAGGTCCTCGAGCTGGTGCCGGAAGTCGGGGAGGCGAGCGTCGACCGCCGCCTCGAGGGCGTCGGTGCGCGTCGTCGTCACGCCGCCGGTGTTACCACGTCGACCGGGCGGTCCGGAGCGTCACCAGCCGAGGAACGCGGGTGGGCGGCGCTCGGCGAAACTCGCCAGACCCTCGGCGGCGTCGTGGCTCTCCATCGCGATCTCCTGGGCCCAGCGCTCGTCGCCGAACGCGGTCACCCGGTCGATGTCGAGCGCCCGGTTGATCAGCCGCTTCGAGAGGCTGATGGCCGGGGTCGGGCCCGACGCCAGCCGGGTCGCCCACTCGCGCGCGGTGTCGAGGAGCTCGGCGCCCGGCACGACGCGGTTCACGAGCCCGAGGCGAGCCGCGTCGGCGGCGGCGAGGTCATCACCGAAGAAGACGAGCTCCTTGGCCACCTGGGGTCCGACGAGCCGGGTCAGCAGGTAGGCGCCGCCGCCGTCGGGGACGATCCCCCGCCGGACGAAGACCTCGATGAACCGGGCGTGGTCGGCGGCCAGGACGAGGTCGCTGGCGAACGCGAGGTGGGCGCCGATGCCGGCCGCGGTGCCGTTGACCGCGCACACGATCGGCTTGTCGCAGTCCTGCAGGGCGGCGACCAGGCGCTGGGCACCGAGGCAGGTGCGGTCGACGGCGAGCACGGGTCGCGCCGGCGCCCCGTCGGGGAGCGCGTGGGTGGCGGGGCGGTCCACTCGCAGGTCGGCGCCGGTGCAGAAGGCTCGGTCGCCCGTCGCGGTCAGGACGACCGCCCGCACCCGCACGTCGGCGTTCGCATCGTCGAGGAGCTCGACGATGCGGTTCCGCTGGTCAGGGGTCAGCGCGTTCCCGGCCTCCGGGCGGTTGAGCACCAGCCATGCCACGCCGTTCTCGACGTGGTGGCGGACCTGCTCTTCGATGGGACGGTCGTCGGTCATGGCGTGCTCCTCATCCGCCGCGATGGCGCGGGCGGAGGCGCGGGGAGGGAGGGAGCCGGTCGGCGTTGCGGCGACCCGGGTTCCGAGGCTCGGCGGCCGCGGAGCCTAGCCTTCGCTCCCGATGCCACGGACCGAACGGCTCGGCGCTTCGCGCCCGTACGCGAGCCCGGCCCGGCGCGGCCCGGTGCGGATGCTGGCCGGTCGGCTCGTGGTCGCGCTCTGCATCACGGCGTCGCTCATGGTCGGTGCCGTCCTCACCGTGAACTACGTGATCGACGCGAAGCTCTCGTCGGCGGCACGGGTCGGTGTCCACACCGCGTCGAGCCACGGCAGCGCGATGAACTTCCTCGTGGTCGGGTCCGACACTCGCGCCTTCACGAGCGGCAGCCGAACCCTCCAGCAGCAGTTCGGCAACGAGGCTGGGAACGGGGGCCAGCGCTCCGACACCATGATGGTGGTCCGGGTCGACCCGAATCACTCCAAGACGCTGGTGGTGTCATTTCCCCGTGACCTCTGGGTCCGGGTCCCGGGGCTGGGGATGTCGAAGATCAACTCCGCCTACAACGCGGGCCCGCAGCGGGTGATCGACATGCTCCTCCAGGACTTCGGCATCAAGATCAACCACTTCATCCAGGTCGACTTCAAGAGCTTCCAAGG
>CALEYV010000048.1 GCA_937927875.1 uncultured Actinomycetes bacterium
TCTGGAAGCCGAAGTCGGCGACGTACTGGAACAAGGCGACGGTGGCGAGCGCGAAGGCATAGACCCCGAGACCGCTGGGCCCGAGCGCCGAGGCGGTGATCGCGAACGAGATGAACAGCAGCGCGGTCGCGACCACGCGTGACGAAGCGAGGTGGACGAACCCGCGCGCCGCGGGGCGGGTCGCTTGCGTGGGAACGCCGAAATCGCCCGCGTCGCTCATCGGGCCTCGCGCAGCAGGTCCAGGAGCCGGGCGGTCTGGCGGCGCGAGTCGAAGCGCTGCTCAGCGCGAGCACGGCCCGCGCGCCCGAGTCGATCCCTCCGGTCGGGGTCCGCCGCCAGGGCGAGCAGCGTCTCGCGCAGCGCTCGGCGGTCGCCACGAGCCACGATCACACCGGCGTCGCCGACGAGATCCGGGACGCCGCCGACATCGGACCCCACGACCGCGGTGCCCGACGCGAGCGCCTCGACGACGGAGTTGGGCGCCGCGTCGACGTAGCTTGGCAGGCAGAAGAGATCGGCCTGCTGGTACAGGGCGACGAGGCGGTCGTCGCCGGGGCCGAGCCGGTGCCAGCGGAGGCCGGGCGCGGCCGGGGGTTCCTCCTGGCTTACGACGTCCAACTCGAAACGGGCGCCGAGATCGGAGCCGAGCGCCGTCAGCAGATCGGCGCCGCCCTTGGCGTCGAACCGCGCGCCGACGAACAGGATCCGGGTCTTGGCCCCCGGCGCGTTCGAAGCGGGTCGGAAGCGGGTGACATCGACTCCAGGGTTCCAGACCAGTACCCGGGCCCCAGGCGCGGTCCGCGTCGCGTCGTCGGCCGCCCACCGGGTCCAGGCCAGCACCGTGTGCGCCTGGCGCAGGGCCCGCCGCTCGAGGAGGAGGCTGAGCGCCAAGGTCGCGTTCGTCCACGGCCGGACCCGCTGCCACACCCCGAGCCTCGTGTACGACTCGATGAGCGAGTCGACGGACAGGAAGGTCGGCCATCGACGCATGATCGGCGCGAGAAGCAGCGCGCTGACGTGGCTATGCACGAGCAGGACGTCGGCGGGACCGTCTCGGAGGGCGCGTCGGACGGCCCGACGGGCCCGGCGGCTCTGGACGAGGTGCCAGCGGGTCGGCTGGAGGTCCAGGCTCAGCGCGAAGAGCCCCGGAACCGGGTGTTCGATGAGGCGCGCGAGCGGCCCCTCGGGCCCGGGTCCGATGTGTCGAGCTGTCAGGTCTTCACGGGCGGCGGTGCTCGCACTGAGCGTCTGAGCCATCGCAGCGTGACCGAGCACCCCCGTGCCGATGGCGCCTTCGTTGTAGAAGAGCGCACGTAGCGGCGCGGCCACCGGAGCGAGACTACGCGGTGAAGACCGCGATCGGTGGTGATGGTCACCAGTTCGCGCGCCGTTGGCGCGGGCTCGGATGACGACTACTTGGTGCCTTCGACGTACAGCGTGCCGACCGCGCGCGCCTCGGTGTCGGGGCATGGCTCGATCGCCGAGTCGCCGTGTGCGCGAGCCTGCACGCCGCGGAACCCCGCCGCCTCGGTCACCAGCCGCAGCGTCGCGTCGTCGAACATGGTCCGAGAGCTCGGGTCGCTGACGAAGTACAGTTGTAACCCCAGCAGGCGGGTCGGGGTCCCCGGCCATGCGGCCTCGGGTCGACCGCAGTCGGGCACGCCGGACCGCAGGACCCCGCCGGGTCGCAGCAGCCGGTGGCATTCCTCGAGCATGTGCAGTGCCTGCTCCACGGTGAGGTAGCCGAGGAAATGCTCGTTGAAGATGGCGTCCACGCTGGCGTCCGGCAGTGGCAGGGGGCGGCTGAGATCCCAAGCGACGTCGACGGGGTGACCGAACAGGTCCACGTTCACCCATCCCGGCTTGCGCTCGAGGCCGCTGGCCAGGTGGATGCGCATCGGGCCGGCCCGGGCCCGGCTGGCCGCCTTGCGGCGCTCTCGCCGCGCCACGAGATGGGTGAGCGCCCGACGAACCCGATAGCGAGTGCCGGGTCCGATCACGCGCCGCCCAACGCGTCGCAATGGCCCACGGGCGGTGTCCGGTGCTCCGCTGTTCGCCGCCGCCGACCGTTCGAGGTATTCGACCAGGGCGGCCCGGGCATCCGTCGCGCTCACCGGCTGCATTGTGCTGGCTGGATCCGCGCGCGGTCGACTTTGGTCCGACCCGGACAAGCCCGGGGCCGCCACGACGCGTTGGCGCGGGGTACGCGGTGAGACGCTTGCGGTCGGCGGTTCACGCAGTGCTGGCGTGGCGACGTGACGTCTATGCGCTGCTCGTGCCGGTCCCCGAAGCCGACTCGTTGGTCGCGGCCGTGGGGACCGAGGGCGGTGACGAGCTACCCCGGCACGTCACGCTGGTGTTCCCGTTCCGCCCCGCGGGCGGTGTCACCGACGACACGATCGCCGAGCTCTCGGCGCTGCTCGGCCGGTTCCAGTCGTTCACGTTCCGGTTGACTCGCACCGGGCGGTTCCCGGGTGTGCTGTACCTCGCCCCGGAACCGGCGACACCGTTCCAGGCGCTCACCGAAGCGCTGCTGGCGAGATGGCCGGAGTCGCCCCCCTACGAGGGTGCGTACGACGAGGTGGTGCCCCACCTCACCGTGCTCGAGGGGGGTCCGGAGCCGGAGGGACTCGAGGCCGACGTCATCCGCCGGCTCCCGATCGAGGCGGTCGCCCGGGAGGTGTGGCTGCTGCGCCAACACCGGGGCCGCTGGGTCGTGCGGGCCCGGTGCGCCCTGCCCGGCCCGGCTTCGGCCTGACTCGGGGTCGCCGGTCACGGAGGGTGAAATCCCGGTGCTGCTGCCCCGTTGTCGGTGACCTACAGTGGTCGGGGTACCCGCTTGGGCGCGGGAGGGGTGGGCAAGTTGTCGAACGTTCAACTAGGTGTGGACCCCGGGGACGTGGCCGCCGAGCCGGCCGGGGACCGGCGCCGGCCGGCGCCGCGGCGGGCTTCGGGCCGGCAGGCCGGGGTCCGGGTGGCGCGCGCAGTCCACGACCTGCTGCGGCGATCGCCGCTGCGAGCGGTGCTCGAGACGTCGGCGTACGCGCGCCTGCGCGGCCGACTCACGGCGGCGCGACCCGCCGACGTCCTGCAGGTGCTGGACCTCTTCGAGGCCGAGGGGGTCCCGGCCTGGCTCGTCGGGGGCTGGGGCGTCGACGCGCTGCTCGGCGAGCACACTCGCCCCCACAGCGACGTGGACGTTGTGATCAGCCGCGCGCGCTCCACCGAGGGCGACGAACACCGTCTGATCGAGGCGTTCGAGCGTCGCGGCTTCGCGGTGACGCCTGACGAGGGCTCACCGGGGCGGTGGCTGCCCGAGCGGGTGATCCTCGGGAACCGGGCAGGCCGCACCGTCGAGCTGCTCCCGGTCGACGACCTCGACGATTCTCTCGTCGCCGTCGGTACCGTCGCTGGTCGCTCCGTTCCATGCGTGTCGGCGGAAGGGCAGCTGGTGCTCCACCACGGCTACGCACTCCGCGCGGTCGACCGGCACGACGTCGGTCGGCTGTGCGCCCGCTTCGGCTTGATGGCGCCGCGCTCGGCGACCGCCGCGCGGGCGTCGAACGGCGACCACCGCTAGCCCCGCGCGCTCGGCACCTACGGCGCCGCGAGGATGCCCGGCGGTGGGCCGCACTTCGCCTACCCTGAACGACGGCCGGACCGCGCTCGCCTTGACCGCGACGCACGGGCCCAGCCAGCACCGCGCCATGAGCGGGACCACACATCTGCCCGTCTTCGAGCCCGCCGACCCGGTGTGCTTCGTGTCGCCGCACCTGGACGACGTCGTGATGTCCTGCGGCCATTACCTGACCGCCCATCCGGGTATGACGGTGCTCACCGTCCTCGCCGGCGCGCCGGCGCGGCGGGTCCACGCCGGCTGGAACGCCAAGACCACCGGGCAGCGTTACGCGCCCGATGCGTTGCAGGCGCGTCGGGCGGAGGACGTCCAGGCCCTCAACACGGTCGGGGCGCGGCCGGTGTGGCTCGACGGCCTCGACGCCGAGTACCTGGTGATCCGACGCGACGCAACCGCAACCAACCTGGCCGCCCGCGCCGCGCGGGCCCTCGTTGCGCGCCGCCTCGCGTGGATGCGGGCCCGTCGGCCGGAGGGACAGCAGGTCACCCCAGCGCTCCACGATGCGCTCGCCGCGCTGCGGCCCAACTCGGTTGTCGCCCCCCTCGGTCTGCACCATCCCGATCACGCCGCGGTCAGCAACGCCTGTCTGCGCCTCGCCGCGCAGGCGCCGTGGCGCTGCTACCTGTACGAGGACGTGCCCTACGCGCATGCGTTCCCCGGCGAGCGCCGGCGGCGCCTCCGCCAGCTCGAGCGCCGGGTGATGCTCCGGGCGCTCGCCCCGGTACCGGCAGTCGACGACCGCAAACAGCGTGCCGCTCGGTGTTACGACTCGCAGCTTGAGCACCTGCGGACCGGGTTGCCCCGCCTCGACGAGGCGCTGGCCGAGCCAGAGCGTTACTGGACCGTCGAACTCGGCACGGATCGTGGACGAGGCTCGTCATGAGCGGCGCGCCGATCGCCCGGCCCGGTGTGATGCATGTCGCGGTCGACGCCACCGCGCTGGCGAGCGGCTGGAGCGGCATCCCCAAGTACACCGACCGGCTCGTGCGCCAACTCCAGCGTCACCCTGACGTCGAGCTCACGCTGCTGGCCAACACCAGCCGCCGCCATTTCTCGCGGATCGACGGTGTCCGCGAGGTGGCGGCGCACCGACCTGGCAGCGGGATGTGGCGCAACCTGTTCGTCCGCCGTTGGGTGGCACGGGAACGGCCTGACGTGTACTGGGCGCCCGAGATGGTGCTCCCGCACCACGTTGCGGCGCCGACCGTCGTCACGGTCCACGACCTGACGCCGCTGACGATGGCGCACACCAAGTCTCTGCGCGCCCAGCTCGGCTTCCGGGCCCTCGGGGACTCGGTTCGCCACGCCACGCGGGTCATCGCGGTGTCGGACTGGACCCGGCGGCAGATCGAGCGCGTGCTCGGCGTGGCCGGCGACCATGTCACTGTGGTCGGGAACGGCGTCGACGAGCAGTTCCGCCCCGGTGACCGCGCCGCCGCTCGCTCCACGGTCCGAGACCGATGGCAGCTCGACCACTCTTTCGTGCTCGTCGTCGGGACCCTCGAGCGCCGGAAGGGCCTCGAGGTCCTGTTTGACGCCGCCCGCCTCGCGGCCACCCGCGGCGCGCCTTGGCCGCTGGTGCTCGCCGGCGCGGTCGGTGACCGCGGCGCCGAGCTGGCTGCCACCGCGGACGCGCTGCCCGGGTGCCATCGCCTCGGTCCGGTCACCGACGACGAGCTGCTGTCGCTGTACCGGGCCGCGGACGTGGTGGCCGCGCCCTCGCTGGCCGAGGGCTTCGGCATCGTGCCCCTCGAGGCGATGGCCTGCGGCACCCCGGTGGTCGTCGCCGGCCAGTCGGGGGCGCTGGAGGAGATCGCCGGGTCGGCCGCGATCGTCGTCGGGTCCCGCACCGCCGCGGCGTGGGCCGACGGCCTCGACGCGGCCCGCCACGACCGGGAGCGGCTGGTGCGGGCCGGCACCGAGCTCGCGGCCCGGTACCGCTGGTCCAGCGCCGCCGACCAGACGCTGGCCGTGCTGCGGGCGGCCGCCGCCACCGGCGGGGGCTAAAGCCAGTGGTCGAGGCCGTCGGCTGCGTCGACGGCGCGTGGTCGTGGGCGCGCCAGAATTGACGGCCTCGCTTCAGCCAGGAGAGGAGGAGCCGCGAACCTCCGGGCGCAGCTGCGCAGACTCGTCGCTCGGCGACCCATCGAGCCGATGCTGACCGGTCTCCGCCGCCTTGACTACGAGCGGCGCCGAGCCGAGCGGTCCCTGCGGTGTCGCGGCGCGGGGTGGGCGCGTTCGCCGTCGGCCGAGGTCGCGACCCTCGACCGGGATGGCTTCGTCGTGCTCCGTGGGCACACGGACCGGGCCGTGGTCGACGAGCTGGCCGCCGAGCTGGCCACGTGCCTGCACGATCCGGAGTCGCTCGACCCGGTGCGCGACGACGCCGCAGGCCCGCGAGGCGACGGGGAGCGGCCGGACGCCCGGGTGGACCGCGCCGACGTTGCCGCCGGTCCCGACCGCTACCGATCGCGCACGAACGCGGTGGCGGTGGATGAGCCGCTGCTGCGCTGCCCCACCGCGCTGCAGCTCGCCTTCGACCCCGCCGTGCTCGACCTGGCCTCCGCGTACTTCCGGTGCCCGGCTGCGATCACCGGTGCCGACCTGCGGCACAGCTTCGTGAACGATCTCACCGGTTCGGGTGACCTGTACCTCTTCCACTCCGACCCCAACGCGTTCCGGATCATCAAGGTCTTCACCTACCTCAACGACGTCGATGAGGACGGAGGCCCGTTCCTCTACGTGCGGGGCAGCCACCGGGGCCGCCCCCCGGGCTGGACGGCCCGGTACCTGTGGACCCGGTCCCAGCTCGAGGAGCTCTACGGGGCCGATCGGGTGGTCCCGGTCACCGGACGGGCCGGGGACGTGATCCTGGCCGACACCTCCGGCTTCCACACCGGGTCCAAGCCTCGCCGCCGGGACCGCTCGACCCTCATCGTCAACTTCGCGCTCCACAAGGAGCTGAAGGGCCGCCATCCGTGGCTGCAGGTGCCAGGCGCGTTCGTGGACGATCTGGACCCGGTCCGACGGCGAGCGGCCGACTTTCTCCGGGTGGAGCCGGGGGTGGCGGTCGGCTCGTCCTGATCAGCTGCTGGCGGCGGCGGTCACCGCCGACCACGCCGGCTTCATCGTTCCGTCGCTGTTGCGCAGCCCGTAGTGCTGCTGCGGGTCGGAGGGGTTGGTGCCGTCCTGGTCCCAGCAGTAGACGAAGGTGTGCTCCACGTAGTTGCGCCACGGACCCAGCGCGGTGCTGAGCGCCTGCGACAGGTACTGCTGCTGGGTGGCCAGGGAGACGCCGCCGCTCGTGCTGGCGGTGGTCCAGCCGATCTCGGTGATCCACACCGGCCGGCTGACGCCGGCGCCCGAAGCGATGCTCTGGGTCTCGCTCACCCGCTGGTACGAGTACTCGAGTGGGCTCGCCACCTGCGGGCTGTTCGAGATCGGGTCCGGGTACGGGTGGACGCTCCACGCGTCGACGTAGGCGCCCAGGTTCGGTGTGGACAGCAGCGGCTGCAGCCAGGCTTGCGGTGCACCGTCGCTGCGGGTCGCGTCGGGGTCGCCGGGGACGACGATCTTCACCGTGGGGTTGGCGCTGCGGATCGCCGCCCCGGCGGCGGTCACGAGCTGTCCATAAGCGGCCGGATCCGGGTTCGGCTTCCAGAACCAGTCGCCCCACGGCTCGTTCCAGATCTCGACGGCCGCCAGCGGGTGCACGGTCAGGTCCGGGCGACTCGACCAGAACGACCCGTTGGGGCCGTAGCGGCGCACCACCGCCGACGCGAAGGCGGCGTAATCGGACGGGTTCCGCGGCGGGTAGTACTGGTTCCCCTGGCCGCTCGGGTCCGAGGACGCCCACGGCGCCGAGTAGTCGAGCTCAGCCAGGACATTGGTGTTCGTCGTCGCCGACGCCGCGATCAGCTGGTCGCTGCGGCTCCAGTTCCACTGACCAGGGCTCGGCTCGATCGACCCCCACAGGAAGTCGGTGCGATTCCAGGTGACCCCACCCTGGGCGAGGGTCCGGAGCGCGTTGGTCGACGTGGCCTCGTCGACCCAGAACAGCGAGCTGTCCACGCCCACCCGGCCCGCGTTGGAGCCCGACGATCCGCCCGTCGACGGCGGGCCGGTCGTTGTCGTGCTGGGCGGGGCGGTCGTCGTGGTGCTGGGCGGGGCGGTCGTCGTGGTCGTCGACGGCGGCTGCTGGGCGCTCACCGGCGCTGGGGGTGGCGGGGCCGGCGGCGCGGACCCGAACGGCCCGCAGGCCGCCCCGGCCACCGCCAGGACCGCCACCGCGCCGAGCAGTCCGAGACGCGCCCGAGGGCGCACGGTGCCCGACCGCTGCTCCATGCCGTCCCTCCTCAGCTCCCAAAGTTCCGCTCTCGAGCGTTCTCGGCAACGGAGAGTGGCCGCTTGACTCCCAGATCGCCACGGAGAGTGGCTGTTGAGGCGGGAGGGATGGTTTGGCCGATTGATCCCATTCGAGCGGATCCGACGAAGGCCGGCAGGGGGCCGGGCAGCTGGGATGCCGGCCCGCCCGCCGCCTCCGGCTGGCTCGGCGGCGGTCGGCGGCGGTCCGAGCTCGGTCGGCGACGCCGGGAAGCCCCCCGGGTGTGGCGGGAGTCGGCCCCTAGACTCGCTGCGCTGGCTGGAGGCGCCCGGATCCCCGCCGTCCGGGTTTGCCGGTGTCGACCGCGGGCTCCAGGAGGTGACCCGGTGCCCGAGCGCTCCGCTGCCCTCGAGGTCGAGGACCCAGAGATCGCGGACGTCATCGCCCGCGAGCTGGAGCGACAGAACACCACCATCCAGCTCATCGCCTCGGAGAACTTCACGTCCCCGGCCGTGCTCGCCGCGCAGGGCTCAGTGCTGACGAACAAGTACTCGGAGGGCTACCCCGGTCGCCGGTACTACGGCGGCAACGCGGTCGTCGACGAAGCCGAGGAGCTGGCGCGCCAGCGGGCGTGCGCGCTGTTCGACGCCGAGCACGCCAACGTCCAGCCGCACTCCGGCGCCAACGCCAACATGGCGGCCTACCTGGCGCTGCTCGACCCCGGTGACGTCGTGCTGGGGATGCGGCTCGACCAAGGCGGGCACCTCACCCACGGATCGCCGGTGAACTTCAGCGGCCGGCTGTACCGGTTCGTCGCCTACGGCGTCGACGACGCCACCGAGCGGCTCGACTACGACGCCGTCGCGGCACTCGCTCGCGCTGAGCGACCCAAGCTCATCGTGGCCGGCGCCACCGCCTACCCACGGGTCATCGACTTCGAGGCGTTCCGCGCCATCGCCGACGACGTCGGCGCGCTCCTGCTCGTCGACGCCGCCCACATCGCCGGGCTTGTCGTGGGCGGGGTGCACCCCTCGCCGGTCCCGTTCGCGGACGTGGTCACGTTCACGACCCACAAGACCTTGCGGGGGCCGCGGGCGGGCGGGATCCTCTGCAAGGAGCAGTAC
>CALEYV010000049.1 GCA_937927875.1 uncultured Actinomycetes bacterium
CGAGACCTGGAACAGGTGCTCGGGCAGGCTCCACGACGCGTTCGGCTCGAACATGCGGTCCTGGAGCACGAAGTTGTTGGCGTAGCTCCAGTAGTTCGGGATGTCGCCCTGGGTGTGGTACCCCATGACGTCGGGCTGGGACGAGTTCGTGCAGGCCGGGTTGGTCGTGTTCAGGCAGCCCCGCCGGCCCTTCGCGGCCTCGTTGACGAACCCGTCCATGCGGCCGCCGTTGATGTCGGCGGTGGCGTTGCTCTGGCCGTGGGGACCACCGCCGTTCACGTCGGCGTGGTCGACGAACGGCCGCACGCACGGTCCGGTCGGCCCGTTCGGCACGCAGGTGGTCGGGGTCCCGTTCTGCATCGGCAGCCCGTCGGCGCCCGGGTAGGTGCCGAAGTAGCTGTCGAAGGACCGGTTCTCCTGCATGATCACGACGACGTGCTTGATCTTGTGGAGGCCGCCGGCCGCGGTCTTGGTCGCCGCCTGGGCGCTCGAGCCTGAGCTGCCGCAGGCCGTCACGCCGAGCATCGCGGCGGCGGCCGCCGCGATGCCGAGCCGGACCCGGTTCTTGCCTTGCACCACGTTGGTTCTCCTCGTCGCGTCCGCCGGTGACACTGGCACGGACGGGCTCGCCGGTGGCGCGGTTCGTGTTAGGCGTCGGTTAGGGCACGCCGCTCGTCAGGCGGGGTGGGCGCAGGCCGCGGCGGCCGCCGGCCCGGCCTCGTACAGGGCGACGTGGTCGGCGAGCGCGACCCGCCCCAGGCCCGGGCCGTGCAGCGTGCGGTCGGTGAGCAGCCCGGCGTCGGCGTGCCGCTGCCCGGCGAGGCGGCCGGCCGCGCAGACGAGCCCGGCGTCGGTGAGGGCCCGCATCCGGCGCGCCTGGAGGTCGTCGTGCACGAAGAACCGGGTCCAGGCCTGGCGCGCCACCGAGTACGTCGCGTGGTCGAGGTAGCCGGCGACGCCGACGGCGGTGAAGTCCTCGCCCGACGCCACCCGGTCCGACAGGTGGTGGGCGCGAGCCGCGTCGGCGAGGGCTCGGTCGGGTGAGAACGGGTGGACCGTCGCGCTCGGGTACACCGCGAGCGTGGCCGCGACCTGGACCGCGAGCACGGCGACGACAATCGCCGGCAGCCGGCCCGCACGCGCGCCGCGCCCCGGTGGCCGAGGGTCGGCCGCGCCGCCAGGGCCGACGCCGGTCTGGGCCAGCCAGACCGCGGCGAGGAACACCAGGAAGACGGTGCCCGCGTACCGGGCGTGGTCGGGCAGCACGACGACCACGAAGAACACCTCCGCCGCCGCGACGCCGAGCAGCCAGCAGCGGCGGGCCAGCGGGCTCCGCAGCGTGACCGCGACCGCGACCACGAGCACGATCGAGGCGGCGACCTCGACCCACGCCGCGCCGGGCAGGCGGTCGAGCAGCTGGGTGTTCCATCCCCCCAGCCGGGCCGGCAGTGGCACCAAGGCCCGCCACACGCCGCCCGCGGCGTGGAGCACGCGGGTGGGACCGGCGACGCCGACCGTGGCCAGGTTGCCCAGCCCGGGCGTGAACTCGTGGAAGTCCGACGGCGGGAGGCAGGTCAACGCGGCACCGATCGCGGCCAGCAGGCTTCCGAGCACGAAGCGACGGCGCCCCGGGCTCGGGTGCCCGTCCCCGCTGGCGCGGCTGGCCACCGCGACCGCGAGCACCGCGGCCACCAGCGCGCCGGCGACGCTCGTCCAGGCCAGCAGCACGGCCGCGGCCAGCGCCGCGCTCCACGCCGGCCGGGGCCGGGCGACGAGGACGAGGACGGTCACGAGCGCGAGCGCGCCGAGTCCGTACGAGCGGCTGATCACGCCGTACTCGAACGCGAGGAAGTAGCCGGTCACCGCGCCGATCCGCCCCGGCACCGAGAACGGGGCCCGGAGCAGCACGAGCCCCGCCGTCGCCGTCATGACGACCAGCTCGAGTGCCTGCATGGCGCGCGGGTCGCCGGTGAACCGGGTCAGGACGTACAGGACCAGGTACCAGGCGATCGGGTGGCCTTCGTACCGGAGGTTCGCGTGGAGCCCGCCGAGGGAGTGGCTGGCCCGGGCGATGTTCCAGGCCTGCAGCTCGTCGAACCACATGACGTGCTGCCAGAGCCCGACTGCGCTGAGCCCCGCGTAGGCGGCCAGGACGCCGCCCAGCAGCAGGGCCCGGCGGCGGCCGACGCGGTCCGCTCCGGCCGGGTCGGCGCCACCGACCGAGGACCGCTCGAGACCCGGCGCGGCTCGGGGGGCCGGAGGCGCGGCGGTCGAGGCCGGAGCTAGGGCCCGGGCCATCGCGGGCGGCCCAGCCGGGAAGCCGAATCAGGGCCGGGAGTCACCCCGCGGGGATCGACCGGCCGGCGCGGGGGCTGAAGGACCGCGGGGAACGCTCAAGTTTTCGAGCCGCCGGGACGATATGTCTGCCTGCGGGGAGGGCTTTCCGGGAGGTCGTGGGCTATGGACACGAATCCGACCGGAAGGACGGGGCAACCTGATGAACTTCTTCGTACTGCGTAGCTGGCTGCAGGCCAAGCTCGGTCGTGACGAGCGGGGTGCCAACCTCGTTGAGTACATCCTCCTCGTTGCGCTCATCGCGCTGGCCGTGATCGCGGCCGTGGTCTTCCTGCGCGGCCAGGTGAACAGCCAGTTCAACAACGCTGGTAGCCACCTGAGCCAGGGCTCGTAAGGCCACCTGCTCCGGGTCGGCCGTGCCATCCGGCACGGGCGACCTGAACGTCTCGACGCTGGCCGCCCTTCGGGGCGGCCAGCTCGCGTCCGGAGCCAGAAGTCGATCACGCTCGCTGCGCTTCGGCGTCTCGGTGGGATGTGAGTCCAGGCCGGGGGGACCGGACGACCGTGGTGAGCCGCCGCGCCGCGACGAATCGCTCGCGGCCCGGGCTGGCGCCCCGGGGCCTGTCGGCGCTGCGCTGGGTCGCCGAGCAGCGGGCGGTGCGGCTCGACGTGCTCGCCCACGTCCTCGATCCCGCCGAGCCGTACTCACCGGCTCGGACCCGCGCCGTGGTTCGCAGCTGGCAGCGACGCGGCCTCGTCGAGTGCCGACGCCTGCTGTTCGGCACCAGCCCGCTGGTGTGGCCCACCGCGGCCGGGCTGCGGGCGTCGGCCGTCCCGTCCCGCGCCGCGCCGCCGCCGCTCGGCCTGCTCGCCCACCTCCATGCCCTCTGCCTGGTCCGCCTCGGTGTCGAGCGGCTCGGTGGCGCGTGGACCAGTGAGCTGCACCTCGCCCGCGCCCGCTGGAGCGCGGACGCGCACGTCGCCGACGCGGTGGTCCGGACCGGCCGGGGCGAGGCGGCGGTCGAGGTCGAGCTCACGCCGAAAGGCGCGTCGCGACTGCGCCTGATCGTCGACGAGCTCACCCTCGACCACGAGCACGTCGTCTACGTGGTCGCCGGACCGCGGGTGCGCACCGTGGTCGAGCGGGCGGTCGACGACCTGGGTCGCCAACCGCAGGTTTCGATCACGAATCTGGGCTCGTTCGCTCTGCCGACGTTGACGCGCTGATGCCCGAGCCCGACGATCCGCTCGAACGGCTCGGGGCCGGCGCGCTGGTCCTGCTCGGGGCGGTCCTGCTCGCGCCGGTGGTCGTCGTCGCCGGTCCGCTGGCCGTCGTCGTGGACCGGCGCGGCTGGCGGCGCTGGCCGGCCACGGTGGCGGGGCTCGTCCTCAGCTCGGCGCTCGGCCTGGCCGGCGCCGGGGCCGCCTACGGCCGCGTGCTCGCCCGGCTGGCCGCCGGCATCGCGCCCGCGGTCCCTGACGTCCTGTTCGGCGTGGCCCTGGGCCTCGCGCTCGGCACCGCCGCCGGACCCGTCGGCCAGGCGCTCTGGCGCGCCGGTGACGAGCACGAGCACCACCGGCGCGCCAGCGAGCGGAGCCGGCACCGTCGCGCGGTGGCCCAAGCGGACCGGACCCTGCGACGACGGCGGTGGTTGACGCCGGCGGGCCAGACCGTCCTCGGGGTGCGCCTCGACGGCCGCGCCGGCACCGGATTCGGCCGCCGGCCGCCGGTCGTCGCGGTGCCGAACGCCACCTGGCAGCGTCAAGCGCTCGTGGTCGGCGAGACCGGCAGCGGCAAGACCATGACCGCGCTCACGGTGGCCAGCGAGGCGATGCGAGCCGGCTGGGACGTGTACTGGGTCGATGGCAAGGCGGACCCCGAGGTCGCCGAGCGCTTCGCCGCGCTGGCCCGCCGTTGGGGCGTTCCCGCCCGGGACGGTTCGCGCGACGCCATCGACGGCTGGCGGGGCGGTGCCGAGAGCATCGTGAACCGGCTGCTCGCCACCCAGCGGTTCACCGAGCCCTACTACGCCGGGATCGCCCGCAACGTGCTGCGCTGGGCGGTCGGCGGCGAGCCGCCGTCCAGCTTCACCGAGCTGGTGCGGCGGATGGACAAGCGCGAGCTGCGACGGCAGTGGGGCGAGGACCCGTGGGAGGCGGACACCATCCGCCGGCTCCCCACGCCCGAGCTCAACGGTGCCCGGTACCGGTACGAGGGGGTCGCGTGGGCGGTGGGCACCGCGCTCGACGGCGACTGGTCCTACGAGGACGTGCCGGCCGCGTACGTCCCCGTCGGCCGGCCCGAGCACCGCGACCAGGCGGCCGAGATCGGCGCCTTCATGCTCGAGGACCTGCTCCACTGGGCGATGGCGCGCAAGCCCCGGCACCGGGACGCGCTCGTCGTGATCGACGAGTTCTCGAAGCTCGCGGCCCGGCCCGACGCCGCCGTCGACCTCGTCGAGCGGGTGCGCTCGTTCCGGGTCGGCGTCGTCCTCATCGGCCAGACCTGGGCCAGCCTCGGGAGCACCGACACCGTCCGCGAGCGGTTGGCCGGCACCGTCGGCACGATCCTCGTCCACCGCCTGAAGGCCCCCGAGCGCCTGGTCGCGCTGGCCGGGACCGAGTGGGCCCTCGAGCGCACCGAGCACCTCGCCGGGCTCGCGCCGACGGGACGGGCCAGCCAGCGGCTCGGGCGGCGCTTCGTCGTCAGTCCCGACGACGTGCGCGCGCTCGGCTGCGGCGAGGCGTTCCTCGTCACCGCCGACGGCGCGGTCCGGCTGCGGGTGCGGCCGCCCGACGGCGCGGCGGCCCGGAGGGCAACGAGGCCCTGACCGGCGGGTACCGTCGGGCGCGACGCCGGACCGTCGGCGTCGAGACCCACGCCCGCGAGGCCCCGGGGGTGCGCCATGCCCATGCGCGAGGACTGCCGGCACTTCGAGAGCCGGAGCTACGACGACGGGGAGGTCGCGCGCTACTGCGTGCTCGGGCTGGCGCCGGAGCAGCCGTGGCGCTGCCCCGACCACTGCCCGAAGTACGAGCCGTCGCTGATCGAGGGCGGCTTCACGGTCGGGTCGCTGGCGAGGCCCCCGGTGGAGGACGAGCCCGACGAGCGGCCGGACGACGCCGCCGCCCTGCTCGAGGACGCGGAGGCGATCGTCGAGGCCGCCGAGCACGACACGATCATCGAGCTGCAGCGCCAGGAATCGGCCGGGTCGCGCAAGTGGTGGCAGGTCTGGAAGCGGCGTCCCCCCGACGACGACGACTTCCGGCTGAGCCAGCGCTGACGTCGCCCCCGGGGCGCCCGGACCGCAGCTCGGCGCGGGCGGTCTCGTTCCGGCCGCTTACCCGCGCCGACCTCCCCCAGCTGCGCGACTGGCTGAACGAGCCGCACGTCGCCGCGTGGTGGGGCGTCGGCACCGGGCCCGACGGAATCGGCGGCGCCGGCGCGGACGCCGCGACGCTCGAGCAGGTCGCGGCCGAGTTCGACGATCCGATCGAGGGCCGCGACTCGACGCGTTGCTTCGTGATCGTCGTCGGCGGGACGGCGGTCGGCCTCATCCAGTGGTACCGGCTCCGCGACGAGCCCGACTACGCGGCCGAGATCGGCGAGGCCGACGGTGCCGGCGTCGACCTGCTCATCGGCGACCCCGATCAGGTCGGGCACGGGTTGGGGAGCGAGGTCATCGACGCCTTCGTGGCGTCGGTCGTCTTCGGCGAGCCGGGCGTCGACCGGTGCGTCGCCGGTCCCGACGTCCGGAACGCGCGCTCCATCGGTGCCTTCCAGCGGGCCGGGTTCCGCTGGATGCGCGACGCGTCCGTCACCGGTGAACCCGCCCCCGAGCACGTGATGGTCCGGGACCGGCCCGGGCCCGCGCCGCTCAGGCCCCGGTCGCCCGAAGCCGGTTGACGACCGCGCCGACGATGGCCGGCGCCTGGCTCAGGTCGGTGTCCTGGTTGGTGAGGTTGAAGCCGACCAGGGCTCGCCCGACCCGCACCACGTCGATGTCCAGGACCGCCGTCACCGGTGCGCCCGACACGTCATGCGCCTGCAGCGAGACCTGGTAGGCGACGAGGTCGGCACCGGTCCCCGACAGGTTCGTGATCGGCGTGACCGCGGCCTGGGCGCCCTTCCCGCCCCCCTTCTTGGCCGCGTTGACCAGACAGGTCGTCACGGCCGCCGGGCGGAAGCGGTTCAGCAATCTCGCCGCCGCGCCGCGGTCCGGGAACGCGTACACGGCGTCCGACGCCGACGCGAGCTCGTGGGGCGAGCGGGGGTCGGTGAACTGCGGTGACAGCTTGTGCGGCGCGGCCCCTCGGAGGGCATCGATGGTGCTGACCAGCTGCGTGCACCCCGGGATTCCCCGGTACTCGCCCGCCCCCGGGTCGGCCTGCTTCGAGCGCTTCCATCCCGCCGGGACGTCGGCCCGAGTGAGCAGGCCCGCCGCGTAGATCGCCGAGTTGGACGGCGCCCGCACCCGCGCCGCAGCCGGGCCGACGAGCCCGCCGACCACGAGCACGCCGACGAGCGGCGCGACGATCCGCGCCGGGATCCGGGTGCGGGGTCGGCGGGCTATGACCGACGCATCAGGCGTTGGCGACCCGGTTGACGACCGCGTTCACGATCGCGGGGGCCTGCGGCAGCCGGGCGTCCTGGTTGGCGAAGTCGAAGCCGAGCACGGCCCGGCCGACCCGCACCACCACGATGTCGAGGAGTGCCGTCACCTGCCCGCCCGACTGGTCGGTCGCGTGCACGGTGACCTCGTACCCGAGCTGGTCGTCACCGGCACCCTGCAGCGCGCTGCTGATGTCGGCCACGTCCGCGGTCGTCTGGGGGCCACCGCCCTTCTTGGCCACCTGGGCCAGGCAGTTCGGCGCCGGCGCGGCCTTCAGGGCGTTGACGGCCTTGCTCGCGGCCCCGGTGGACTTGAACACGTAGACCGTGTCGGCAGCCGACGTCAGCCGATTCGGCGAGGTGTCGTCGGTGAAGGTCGGCGACAGCTTGCGCGGCCCGCCCTTGCGGAGGCCGTCGATGGCGCTCACCAGCTGCTTGCACGCCGAGATGCCGCGGTAGTCCTTCGCTCCGCTGTCGGCCTGCTTCGACGGCGTCCACCCGGCGGGGACGTCGCTGGCGGCGATCAACCCGGCCGAGAAGATGGCCTGGTTCGACGCTGCCGCGTGCACCCCGGCACCGGCGGGGCTGACGAGGGCGGCCGTGAGCAGCAGGCCGACCAGGGGAGCGATCGTTCGCGCGAGACGCATTCGGGTGGGGTTCCTCTCTCGGGTCCGGTCGCCCAGGCGGACGAGCGGCGACACGCTAGTGCGGACGCCGCCGCCGGCCCGGCATCTCAGGCCTTGCGGCGCGGGACGGCGACGGCCGACCGGAAGGCGGCGACCCGGTTCGCGGCCTCTACCACCACCCAGCCGCCGCCGACGTTGGCGGTCGGGAAGTGCTGGCTCGAGTCGAGCCCGACCGGGTGCCGGGCCACGACGCGCCCGGTGGCCGGGTCGAGCCCGTAGAGGACGCCGCCCGAGGTGTCGACCGACCACACCGAGCCGTCGCCGACGGTGACCGGCCCGTCGGTGCTCGCGTCGGCGGTCCACCCCCTTCGCAGCCGGGGCGGGCTGGTGCTGCGGTCGATCACGATCTGCTCGGTGCCGTCGCGGCAGGCGACGAACACCGAGGTGCCGAGCAGCGCGTTGGAGCCGTACGCCTCGCAGGTGTCGAGCGCGGCCAGCGGGGTGTGGCGGTCGGTGCCCCCGAGTGGGCTGCCCGCCAGCAGGTAGGCGTGGTGTGGCTTGCCGAGTATGAACACCTGCCCGTCGCCCACCAGCACCGGCGCCGTCGAGCCGAGGTCGAGGTCGCTGGCGTTGTCGTCCTGGATCGTCGGCGACTGGAACTCGTCGGTCGGCGCGCCGAGCGCGGCGGGCAGGCGCAGCACCGCGTCGCTGTGGTCGGTGGCGGGGGGCGGTGGGGCGTTGAAGCTGTTCCCCGTCGACACGAGGATCGACCCGTCGGTGTCGACCGGCGGCGGGGCGGTCGCCCACACCGCCGCGGCGCGGTTCCCGTTGCCGCTGCTGGCGAGCTCGGTCGTCCCGGCGACGCCGCTGCCGTCCTCCTTGGCCGCGACGATGAACCCGTGGTAGTCGCCGCAGTCGCCGTACAGGCCGCCGAAGCCGACGTACACGTTGCCGTTGGCGACGGTGAGCCCGGCCCGCTGCTGCTCCAGCTCGGGGTGGGTCATGGCCGGCGGGTCGATCGGCGTCGGGCCGACGACGACCCGGCCCGTGTCGGCGTCCACGCCCACGAGCTCATGGACCGGCGTCCGCCCGCTGGCGGGCAGGACCTCGGCGACCGCGAACACCCGGGCCGGGTTGGTGGCGGGGTCGACGGCGAGCGAGCTCGTGATCCCAAGCGGGTCGATGTCGCCGCAGTGGGTGGCCGACGGCGACAGCTCGGCGATGACGGCGTGCGGCACCGGCTCGCCCAGGTGCTGGGGTCCCCACACGATGTGGCCGTCGCGCAGCGAGAGCCCGTACAGCGAATCGTGCTCGGTCCCGACCACGACCGTCCCGCCCACGATGGCCGGGCGCCCCTGGATGATCCCGTCGAGCGCCGGCGACCGCCAGGAGGTGGCCGGCTTCCGCGGCGCGGCCGTCGCGGGCGAGCCCGGCAGCGTCGCGAGGACGGCGGCCGCCGCGAGCACGATCCCGATGCGGCGTCGCCGGTGCACGGCGGCAGGGTACGACCTCGACCACCGGCGGACGGATCGACCCCGCCCCGCTCCTGGCTGCGATCACGCGGCGCACCCGAGCGCTAGCGTGGGCGGCCCGTGGTCCCCGAGCTTCGAACCGACCGCGTGCTCTTGCGCGCCTGGCGGCCGGAGGATCGCGAGCCGTTCGCGACGCTGAACCGTGACCCCGAGGTCGTGGAGTTCCTCCCGGGCCCGTTGGACCGCGAGTCGAGCGACGCCCTGGCCGCCCGCTGCGAGGCCCACTTCGACCGGGAGGGCTTCGGGCTCTGGGCGGTCGAGATCCCGGGCGTCGCGCCGTTCGTCGGGTTCGTCGGCCTGAGCCGGATCGTCTTCGAGGCCGCGTTCACCCCCGCGGTCGAGGTGGGCTGGCGGCTGGCCCGGCCGGCGTGGGGGCACGGCTATGCGACCGAGGGCGGACGAACGGCGCTGCGGTTCGGGTTCGAGGTCGTCGGCCTCGACCAGATCGTGTCGTTCACGACCGTTCGCAACGTCCGCTCGCGCGCGGTGATGGAGCGCCTCGGGATGCGCCACGACCCCGCGGACGACTTCGAGCACCCGTTGCTGGCCCCGGAGAGCCCGCTGCGCTCCCACGTCCTGTACCGGCTGGATCGCGCCGGCGCGAGACCCGGCTGAGCCGACCCGGTCCACGCGTCGTCCTGGCATTCCGCGTCACGCCGCGGGGCCGCCGGTAGTTTCGACCGTCGTGAGCGACCGCTCGGCGTTGACGATCCTGGACCGCTGCGTGCGCGGCCTCGGCGGTGAGGAACGGGCCGGGCAGCGGGAGCTCACCGCCGCCGTCGCCGAGGCGCTCGAGGGATCGCACCACCTCGTCGCGGAGGCCCCGACCGGGTCGGGCAAGAGCCTCGCCTACCTCTCGGCGCTGGTGGCGTCGGGGCGGGTGGCGGTCGTCGCGACCGCGACGCTGGCGCTCCAGGACCAGCTCTGGCGCAAGGACCTGCCGCTCGTCCGCGAGCACGGCGGCGTCCCGTTCGAGGCCGCGGTGCTGAAGGGCCGCAGCCAGTACCTGTGCCTCGCCCGGCTGCGGGCCGCGGTCGGCGGCGAGGCCCTCTTCGACGAGCGACCGGGCCCGTTCTTCGCCGCCCAGCTCCGGACCCTCGAGCGGTACGCGGCGCGCACCGAGACCGGCGACGCGGCCGACCTCGACGACCTGCCGCCGGAGGCGTGGCGAGCGGTGAGCTGCGGGCCGAACGAGTGCCCGGGCGCGTCCCGGTGCCCGGAGGGCGGCGAGTGCTTCGCGGAGCGGGCCCGGGTGGTCGCCGACGGCGCCGACCTCCTCGTCGTCAACCACGCCCTCTACCTCGCGCATCTCGCCGCCGGCGGCGGCGTCCTCCCCGCGCACGACGTCGTCGTGTTCGACGAGGCGCACGCGCTCGCCGACGTCGCGACCCGAGCCCTCGGCGCCGAGGTCGCGCCGGGCGGGCTGCGCCAGCTCGGGGCTCGGCTGCGGTCGGCGGGCGCGGCGGCGGCCGACGCCGACGGCCTGTTCGAGGTTGCGGACCGGCTCGAGGACTGCCTCGGCGAGCTCGACGGCCGGGTCGACCCGACCGACGGCCGACTGGCCGGGGTCCTGGCCGCCGCCGCCGAGCGGATGGCAAGCGCGGCGGCGTCGCTGCCGAAGGACTCCACCGAGCCGCGCCAGGCCCAGACCGCGAAGCTCGCGTCGGCGCGTGTCGAGGCGCTGCGGCACGTCCAGGCCCCCGCCACGGGTGAGGTGGCGTGGGTCGAGGGTGGCGAACGGCCCGTCTTGCGCCTGGCGCCGGTCGCGGTCGGCCCCCGCCTGGCGCCTCGACTCTTCGAGCAGCTCCCGTGCGTGCTGACCTCGGCGACGCTCGGCCCGGGGTCGCGCTTCGAGCCGCTCGCCCGTCGCCTCGGCCTGGATCCCGAGGCGGAGCCCACCTCCAAGCTCGGCTACGCGGCGGCGCGCCTCGACAGCCCGTTCGACGTCCGCGCCCAGGCGCTGCTCTACGTGCCGCGGTCGCTGCCCGATCCGCGCCAGCCCACCTGGGCCGACGCGGCGGCCGAGGAGCTGGCGGCGCTGGTGGACGGTGCCGGCGGCCGGGCGCTGGTCCTGTGCACCTCGCGCCGGTCGGTCGAGCGGTTCGCGACGTCGCTGCGGGCGAGCACGACCCACCCGGTGCTGGCCCAGGGCGAGGCCGCGAACGCGCAGCTGCTCGAGCGGTTCACGGCCGAGGAGACGTCGTGCTTGGTGGCGACGCGCGCGTTCTGGCAGGGCGTCGACGTGCCCGGCCCGTCGTGCGTCCTCGTCGTCATCGACCGGCTGCCGTTCGCGCGTCCGGACGACCCGCTCGAGCAGGCCCGCCGGGAGGCGGTCGAGGCCGCCGGCGGCTCGGCGTTCCGCGACGTCGACCTCCCGGCGGCGGCGCTCGTGCTCGCCCAGGGTGCGGGCCGCCTGCTGCGCCGGTCGACGGACCAGGGCGTGGTGGCGGTGCTCGACTCCCGGCTCGCCACCGCCGGCTACCGGCGCGCGCTCCTGGAGGCGCTGCCGCCGATGCGCCGCAGCGTCGACCGGGACGAGGCGATCGCGGTCCTGGCCGCCGCCGGCTCGCCGCAACCGGTGAGTCTCACAGCGTCTTGACGGAACGGGTCACGCGCCGATCCGGCTCGTAGCCGAGCGCGGCCCAGCACGCGACGGCGTCGGCGTGGTCGTGGACGACGAGCGCGCTGATCCGGCGGCCCCCGGCGGCGCGGAGCCGGCGCTCGGCGTTCTCCACGAGCGCGGTCGCCACTCCGCGCCGGCGGTGCTCGGGGTGCACGGCGAGCCGGTAGAGGTTGGCGCGCCAGCCGTCGAAGACGGCGACGACCGAGCCGATGACGGCCGCGTCGTCGGTCTCCGCCACCAGCAGACCCTCGGGCGCCCGGGCGAGGAGCAGCTCGAGGGCGGGCCGGTCGTCGGTCGCGCTCGGAACCGCGTCGGCGACCCGCCACAGCTCGAGGACCGCGGCCGCGTCGCCGGTCCCGGCCGGGCGGACCCGGTACGGCACCGGCGCCTCAGCGACCGGCCGGGGACGGGCTCGGCTCGTGCCGCCAGTGGGCGGGCGTGAACCCGTGGGCGAGCCGGTGGATCCGTCCCTCGTGCCGGGCGCGGCGCCGCCCCCACAGCGCGGGGCCGACGGCCAGGAACGAGAGGCCGGCCCCGAGGAGCATGACCGCCTGCAGTCCCTTCGAGAAAGCGTCGTCGACGATCGACGTCACCTGCGCCTGCCCGGGCGCGGCGAGCTTCCTCAGCTCGGCGCGCGCGTCCTGGGAGCCGGAGAGCAGCGACGCGATGTCGTGGCGCTGCGTCGCGGTGACCGGCGCCGGCCCGTTGGCGACATCGACGCGGCGGATCACCTCGTGGTTCTCGAGGCCGCGGAACAGCGCCACCGACAGCGCCAGCCCGACCACGATCCCCATCAGCCGCGCCGTCTGCAGCACGCCGGACGCGACGCCCGCCTTCTCGTCCGGCATCGACTCCATGCCGGCTGTGTTCGAGATGTTGTACGCGAAGCCCTGGCCGAGCCCAGCCACGACGAGCCCGGCGATGACGACGAGGACCGCCGAGGACGCGTCGAGGAACGCGAACACGAGCATCCCGGCGCCCACGCCGGCCATGCCGACGGCCATGAGCGCCTGCGACCCGTACTTGGGGATGAGCCGCCCGCCGATGGGCGACAGGACGACGAGCGGGACGCTGAAGGTCAAGAAGATGAGCCCGGCCGTGATCGGGTCCTTGAGCAGGATCTCCTGCAGGAAGAGGGTGAGGAAGAAGAGGATGGCGCCGAACTGCCAGTTGCCGAGGAACGCGACCGCCGAGGCGCCCGCGAACCGGGGGTCGCGGAACAGCGAGAACTCGACCAGCGGCGGGTGCCGCCGGGGTCGCAGCTCGAGGACCGCGAAGGCGGCGAGGATCAGGACGCCGACCGCGATCCCGCCCGCGACCAGTGGTGACGACCAGCCCGACTGCGCGCCCTGCTGGAGCCCGTAGATCAGGGGCACGAAGCCGAGGGTCAGGGTCGCGAACCCCGCCCAGTCGATCCCGCCGGTGAAGGTCTCGTCGCGCGATTCCTCGACCGCGGCGAGCGTGAGGAGGATCACGCCGACGCCGATCGGCACGTTGATGAAGAAGAACCAGCGCCACGACGCCAGCTGGGTCAGGAGCCCGGCGACCATGGGGCCGACCGCGGAGCCGACCAGCCCCACTCCCGACCAGATGCCGAGCGCCCTCGGCCGGTCCTCGGGCGCGAACGCGTTGTTCACGATCGACAGCGACGTGGTGAAGATCACGCCGCCCCCGAGTCCCTGCACCGCCCGGGCCACGATGAGGAAGATGTCGTCGGGCGCGAAGCCGCACGCGATCGAGCCGGCGACGAACAGCGCCACGCCGACCAACGCCACCTTGCGCCGCCCGACGATGTCGGCGAGCCGGCCGACGGCCACCATCGGCGACACGAACGCCAGCAGGTAGACATTCACCGTCCAGGCCAGCGTCTCGGTGGACGCGTCCAGGTCCTTGCCGATCTGGGGGAGGGCGACGGTGAGGCCGAAGAAGTCGAGGGTGAGCAGGATCATGATCCCCGACATGGCGACGACGACCCACCAGCGCCGGTTCTCGTCGGTGATCCCGAGCCGCATCCGTTGCGCAGGCTATCGACGACGGCCGCGCCGGCCGGTCATGGTCGATCGGGGGCCCGCGGGCACTACGCTGACGCAGCCGTGACGACCGACACCGCCGGACGGACGCTGCGGGAGCGGGCGGTCGACGTCGCGAACCGGGCCGGCGAGAAGCTGCTCCGCTGGCTCGACCGCTACTTCGGCCGGCACTCGCTCGTCGGCGACCGGACGTTCTTCGACCCGGCCGACTTCCCGTGGGTGGCGACGA
>CALEYV010000050.1 GCA_937927875.1 uncultured Actinomycetes bacterium
GCGGGCGGACTACGCCCTGGCCATCGTGCCGAGCTCGGCGAGGAACGGGTCGTTGAAACCGCCCATGGTCGTCGCCTCGAGCTCGTAGTGCCCGCCGTCGGCGTGGTCGAACACGACCTTGGTCGACATCCGCCCCGGAATCAGCTGCACGCTGACGTCGGACCGACGCCACTCGGCGAGCGTGCCGACGATCTTGATGCCGTAGCGCTTCGCCTTCCCCTCGAGCGCGTACACCTTGTCGGCCGTCAACGCGACGTACGTCTGGCTGTTCATCTTCAGCCCGTGCCGACCGGTCAGGTCGCCGGCCGACTTGTTGGCCTTGTGCTGCCGGAACGTCGCGAGCGCGGGGCTGAGCTGGCGGAGCCCGAACGAGCCCCAGGTCCCGGCTGGCTGCAGCACGCCGTAGGCGACGATCGGCTCGGGCACCGCCTCCTGGACGATCGCTCGTTGCTTCTCGATCTGCTTGTCCCATCGACCCACCGGTCGTTCCTCCTGTCGCTCCGTCGCGTGGCCTGCCGCCCGCGCTGACGCCGGCGTCAGTATGCGCAGCGGCATCCGGCTTGCCATGAGTAGGCCTACTCATGGAAGGGGCCGCGGCTACTCTCCCGCCGGGCCGGCGAATACGCAGCGGCTGGTCCGCTCGCCGTGACGACCCTCGACCCGACTCGCCGGTACTTCTCCCCCGAGATCGAGACCAAGCCCCGGGCCGAGATCGAGCGCCAGCGCGACGAGCGGCTGCTCGGCGATCTGCTCCCGTGGGCCTACGAGCGCTCGGCGCTCATCCGCGAGACCTGGGACGCGGCCGGCGTCCGCCCCGACGACCTCCGCTCGATCGACGACTTCCGCGAGCAGGCGCCGTTCATCGACAAGGACGCGATCCGGGCCTTCCGGGACCGTCACCACGACCCCTACGGCGGGCTGCTGTGCCTCGACCCCGACGACGGCGGCCTCAAGAACGTGTTCAGCGCCATCTTCTCCACCTCGGGGATGACCGGCGACCCGACGCCGGCCCCGTACGCGGGGCGCGGCCCGAGCTTCCTCGTCCGCGAGTTCTGGGAGCTGGGCTGCCGGCCCGGCGACCACTTCCTGCACTGCCTCTTCACGTTCCGCGGCCCCGGCATCCACGACACCGTCCGGGGGGTCGGGGCGACGCCGGTGTTCGTCGACCATCAGCCCGAGGACGTCCCCCAGCTGTTCCGGTTCAGCCGCGAGCTGCGCCCGACCGGCTGGTACACGCTGTCGGGCCCGCTGCTCATGATGATCGAGGCCGCGGCGGCCGAGACCGGCGAGGACCTCGAGGAGACGTTCCGCTCGTACTCGGGGGTGGTGTTCGCGGGCGAGCCGATCGGGCCGCGGGCGCGGGCGCGGGTCGAGTCGTGGGGCCTCGAGCTGTTCATCCAGACCAGCCTCGGTGACGTCGGCGCCGCCACCGAGTGCCGGCAGCACGACGGCTGCCACTACTGGGAGGACACCGCGTTCATCGAGCACCTGGCGCCGGACGGCGTGACGCCGGCCGGCGACGGGCAACGGGGCGAGCTGGTCTCGACGACGCTGATCGACAAGATCGCGCCGCTCGTCCGCTACCGCTCCGACGACATCGTGCGCCGCACGACCGAGCCCTGCGCGTGCGGCCGGACCCACGGCCGGATCTGGCCCCTCGGGCGCAAGGGCGACGAGGTCGTCGTCGACGGCGTGTCGGTGCTGCCCGGCGACGTGTGGGGTGCGATCGAGAGCATCCCCGAGACCGAAGCCGGCCTCTTCCAGGTCGTCCGCGACCGGCGCGAGATGGACGCGCTGCGGCTGCGGGTCGGCTACGCGACGCCCGGCCCCCGCGGGCTCTCGGACCTCTCCGCCCGGGTCGCCGACGCCGTGCACGAGGCGGTCGGCCTCGAGCCGGTGGTCGAGCTCGTCGAGCACGACGTGCTGCTGCGGCAGGGGCCACCCCACAAGATCCCGCGGGTGACGCAGGGCTGATGGTCTCCTTCGCGGCTCGCTTCGAGGATCCACCCCTCGTCTGGGGCGTCGGCCGGGTGACCGTCGACGACGAGGTCGTCCCGTGGCCGGTGTCATCGGCGGACGTCGACGACGAGGCGGAGTCCCTCGCGCCGCGCCTCGCGGCGCTGGGGCTCGGCGACGGCGGCCTCGTGCTCCTGGTGTCGCTCCTGTCGCAGGCGATCCACGTCGTGCCGTTCGAGCAGGCGGCGGGCCGGCTCGGCGCGCGCTACTCGTCGGCCGACGCCACCCCGTTCGACGCCTTCCGGACGGTGGCGCTGACCCGGCAGCTGACCCCGGCGGTCGTGCTCGGGATCGACAGCCGGGTGTGCGACGGCATCGAAGGGCTGGGCCGCGGGCTCGGCGACGTGTTCGTGAGCGTCGGCGCGGTCGTCGCCGCCGACGCCGACGCGGCCCGGCGCCTCGCGTCAGCCGGCCTGCCGGTGGCGCGGTGGCTGCGGCTCGGGCCCACCAGCGCCGTCTCGACGCCCACCGACGACGCGCTCGTCTACGACGACGCTCGCTGGCGGGTCGACGAGGAGGACGGAGCGCTGCTGCTCACGAACCTGGTGCCGCGCCTCACCGGCTGCGAACGGTTCCGCACCGGGGTGCGGGGTCGAGTGCTCGGGCCCGGGCGGCTGGCGCTCGAGCGGTGACCCGGATCAGCGCTTGCGGAGCAGCGTCAGCCCGTCGCTGATCGGCAGCTGCACGCAGTCGACGCGGTCGTCGGCGGCGACCTGGTCGTTGAAGGCGCGGATGGCCTTGGTGTCGTCGTCGGTGACCGACTCGTCGACGACCGTGCCCATCCAGAGGGTGTTGTCGACGAGGATGGCGCCGTTCGGTCGCAGCCGCGCTAACAGCTCCTCGTAGTACGCGGCGTAGCTGACCTTGTCGGCGTCGATGAACGCCAGGTCGATCGTCTGCTCGGCCGGCAGCGCCCGCAGCGTGTCGATCGCGGGCGCGATCCGCAGGTCGATCCGGTCCGCGACGCCGGCTCGCGACCAGGCCTCGCGGCCGATGCTCGTCCACTCCTCGCTGACGTCGCAGCACAGCAGCCGCCCTCCGGGCGCCAGGCCGCGGGCGATGCAGAGCGCGGAGTAGCCGGTGAACGTGCCGACCTCGACCGCCTGCCGTGCGTCGAGCAGCCGGGTGAGGACCGTCATGAACGCGCCTTGCTCGGGCGCGACCTGCATCATCGAGCGGTCGGGAACGCGGCGCTTCGTCTCGTCGATGAGCCACTGCTGCACCTCGTCGGGCGGCGTGCCGTGCGCGACGAGGTACTCGTGGATCGGAGGCGACAGGTAGAACGACTTCGGCGGATCGGCCACGGCGGCAGGCTATCGGCGACCCGCGGGCGGTCGGCCTTCGACCCCGCCGCGAGGCCGGCTCAGGGCCTCGGCGCGTCGAGCCCGTACAGCCGTGCCGTCGTGGAGTAGGTGACGAGCTGGCGCTCGGTGTCCGGCACGCCGGAGAAGATCCGGTCGAGGGTCTCCCGGGTGTGGGGCCAGGTCCCCTCCGGGTGCGGGTAGTCGGACGCCCACAGCAGCGGCTCGACGCCGGTGAAGCCGCGGTTCACCACGCCGGCGCCGTCGTTGCCGAACGTCACGTGGCCCTGGCGGCGGACATAGAAGGAGGGAGGCTCGGGCAGCTTCGGCTGCACCCATTGCTCGTGCTCCTCGAACGCCTCGTCCATGCGCTCGAGCAGCCAGGCCAGCCAGCCCGCCCCACACTCGACCATCACGACGTGCAGGTCGGGATGCCGTTCCAGCACGCCGGCGGCGGCGAGGTAGGCGAGGGTGCGCTGGGCCCCCAGCCCGACCTCGACGTAGTTGATGACCGCGCCGCCGAGGCCCCGCTCGGTGACCGGGTTCGACCCGGTGCCGACGTGGAAGCTCACCGGGAGGCCGTGCGCTTGGGCGGCGGCCCAGACCGGGTCGTAGTCGCGGGCGTTGTAGGGCCGGGACTCCGGTGCCTGCATGGGGAGCATGATCGAGCGCAGCCCGAGACCGGCGATCCGCTCGATCTCGGCGACCGCGGGCTCGATCTCTTGCACCGGGATCATCGCCGCGCCCGCGAACCGCCGGGACTGGGCGGCGAACGTCTCCGCGAGCCAGTCGTTGTAGGCCCGGGCGCTCGCCCACCGCAGCTCGGGGTCGGGGATCATGAAGGCGAAGAGCGCGATCGTCGGGTACAGCACCTCGCCCCACACGCCGTCCTCGTCGAGGTCGACGATGCGCTGATCGGGGTCCCAACCGCCGGCGCGGAAGTGCCCCTCACCGGCGCGCTCGCGGTCCCGCTGCTCGGCGTCGGTGTTGCCGCCGCCGCCCATGCGGCGCGGGACCATGCCCTCGACGAGCAGCCGCGGCTCGCCGTCGACGTCGGCGATGCGCGGCGCCCGCTCCTTCAGTGCGGCGGGCAGGCGCTGGACCCAGAGGTCGAGCGGCTCGACGACGTGCGAGTCGGCCGAGTTGACGAGGCCCGCTGCCACGGCGGGAGCATACGCGTCGCGAATGAACTACTGGCCGAGGACGACCACGCAGTCGGCGTTCGCGGATCCGGGTGGCGGCGTGACCGGGAAGCCCTGGACGAGCGTGCCGGGACCGACCGCGCGCGCGAGCGCGACCGCCTCGGCGGCGAAGCCCTCCCTGCACTCGACGACCGTTCCTTGGGCGGGAAGGGCGTTGCCGGTGCTCGTCACCCGGTACCCGAGCGCGGCCAGCGCGGAGGCCTTCGTCGTCGCGGCCCGCGGGACTGCGGATGCGTTCAGCACGTCCACGCGCACCTGCTGGGGCGGGCGCGCCGGGCCGAGCGTCGTCGACGTGGTGCTCGAGCTCGCGGTCGTCGTGGTCGTGGTCGACGTCGGGACGGTGACGAGCTTGGCCGGGCTGGTCGTCGTCCCGCTGCCGAAGACGAGCAGGAGCACCCCGATGGCGACGGCGATGAGCACCACGCCGCCGCCCACCACCATGGCGATGTGGGGCCCGGTCCACCAGGACGGCGGGAGGACCTCCCCCGGCGGCAGCTTCCGCTGCTTGCGGCGGCGCCGAAGGTCGTAGAGCGCGGTGACGCCGCACACGATGAGCCCGATGACGGCCACCACGCCCAGCCACGCCATGTCGGCCCCTCAGCCGCCGGCGGGTCGCGGGCGGGCGCGGCCGCGTGGGCAACGCCGGTACGCCGCGGGGACGAGCGCCGTCGGGACGGCGGTCGGACTAGGAGTCATCGGACGGTGCCCGCTGCTCCTCGTGGTAGTCGGCCTCGACGTTCACGGACCACACGTCGTGGTCGGCGCCGAAGATGTTCTCGACCGAGAGCATCGCCGTGTACATGGAGTGGTCCTGATTGTTGTACTTGTGCATGCCGTTGCGCCCGACCGGGAACACGTTGGGCGCGTTGGCCGCCAGCCAGCTCCGGAGCGTCTCGACGTTGGCCTTGTAGGACGCGTCGTACATCGGGTACGCCTTCGGCATCCGGACGACGTACCCGGCCTCGACGTCCTCGGCCTGGACCAGGCCGAGCCACTCGAGCTCCTCCTTGCCGCGCTCGATGAGCTCCTCGTCGGGGGCCGTCCACGCCGCCTCGCCCTCCCACACCGTGTACTCGAGCCCGAGGACGTTGCGGCCCTCTTTCACGAGGTACGGCGACCAGGAGCCGAAGTTCTGAATCCGCATCGTCGCCACCTCGGGGGCGTGGATGTAGACCCAGTTGTCGTCCCACGGCACCTTGTCGGCCGGGACGACGAGCGCCACCGTGATGAAGTCCCGGTAGCCGAGCCCCTCCGCGGCCTCCAGCACCTCGGGCGGGGGTGCCGGGGCCATGGCCCGCACCAAGGCCGAGATCGGCATCGACGAGACGATGTGCGTGCAGTCGTAACGGGTTGGCGCGCCGCCGGTGATGGCGGTCACCGCGACCGCCCGCCCGTCCTCGTGATGTACCACGGTGACCGCGCTGTCGTAGACGATCTTCGTGCCCCGGGCCGTCACCTGCTCGGCGGCCCGCTCCCACATCATCCCCGGCCCGTACTTCGGGTAGTTGAACTCCTCGATCAGGCTCGTGACCTGCTTCGACTTGTC
>CALEYV010000051.1 GCA_937927875.1 uncultured Actinomycetes bacterium
GCCGCGCCGACCGACTTCCTCGCCGCGCCCGGCGACTGGATGCGCTGGATGTCCGACTACCGCGGCACCGTCACCTGCGCGCCGAACTTCGGCTACGCGCTGGCGGCCCGCGCCATGCGCCGCCTGCACGGCCTCGACCTCACCAGCTGGCGGCTGGGCCTGAACGGCGCCGAGCCGATCGACCCCGCGTCGGTGGAGCGGTTCCTCGACGCCGGCGCCCAGCACGGCCTCGACGCCAAGACCGCCTTCTGCGTCTACGGGATGGCGGAGGCGACCCTCGCCGTGTCGTTCCCGGACCCCGGGACGGGCATGACCATCGACACCGTCGACCGCGACGGCCTCGAGCTCGAGGGGTTCGCGACGCCGGCCGGCGGCCTCCAGGCCCGGCGGCTGGCCCGGCTCGGCCGGCCGCTGCGGGGCCTCGAGGTGCGGGTCTGCCACCCCGAGACGGGGGCGCCGTGCGTCGAGCGCCAGGTCGGGGAGCTGGAGCTGCGGGGGGCGTCGGTCACGCCCGGCTACTTCCGTCGCGACGACGTGACCGCCGCCTCCCTCCACGACGGCTGGCTGCGCACCGGTGACCTCGGCTACCTCGTCGACGGCGAGGTCGTCGTCTGCGGGCGCATCAAGGACGTGATCATCATCGGGGGCCGCAACGTGTTCCCCGAGGAGATCGAGCGGGCCGCCTCGACCGTCGAGGGGATCCGGGACGGCAACGTGGTCGCCTTCGGGATGCCGGGCCGGCGGGGCAAGGAGGGCATCGTCGTGGTCGCCGAGACCAAGCTCGACGAGCCCGAACGGCTCCACGACGCCGTCGTCGACCGGGTCTGCGACGCGGTCGGCGTGCCGCCGCTCGAGGTGGTCCTCGTCCGGGCCGGCAGCCTCCCGAAGACGTCGTCGGGCAAGCTGCAGCGCTCCCGCTGCCGCTCGCAGTACCTCGACGACGACCTCGCCCCCGCCTGAGCCGAACGCCCGCTCGGACCGGCCGGGCTCGCTTTACGCGCGCCGTACGCCGATCGGCGCTACCGCCCCGAACCGGCCACAATGACCGGATGTCGACCCCGGTCCCGGTGGTCGCTCCCGAGCGGACGGCCCTCCCCCCCGAGCCGGCGCCGGAGGCCCGCGCCCCGTCCACGGCGCCAGCCCGCCGGCGCTGGTGGCGGGTGTTCGCGGTCCTGCTGCTGCTGACCGTCGCGCTGCGCCTCCCGGCCTTCTTCGTCGACGTCTTCAACTCCGACGAGACCTTCCTCGCCACCCAGGCCCACGTGATCCGCGACGGCGGCAACCTCTACAAGGAGGCCGCTGACCGCAAGCCGCCGCTCGTCCCGTATGTCTACGCGGCCTCGTTCGAGTTCTTCGGCTCGACCTCGCTGTGGACGGTGCGGGTGGTGGCGATGCTCGCCATCGCGTTCACGGCCTGGATGCTGGCCGTCGAGGCGACCCGACGATGGGGCCGACGAGCGGGGTGGATCGCGGGGCTGCTCTGCGTCTTCGCGATGGTCGCCTTCGCGCCCCAGGACGGGCAGGCCGCCAACTTCGAGGTGTTCATGCTCCCGGCGATGACGGCCGCGGTGCTGCTGGCCCGCCGCGGGCGGGCCACCTCGTCGGGCGCCGCGGTGGCGGTGGCGACCCTCGCCAAGCAGACCGGCGTCGCCACCCTCCTGCCGGTCCTCTACCTGGTGTGGAAGCGACGCGGGCGCCAGGGGGCCGGGCTCGCCACCCTCGGCTTCGCGTTGCCGATCGGCCTCGTCTCGCTCGCGCTCGGCCCCGGCCAGCTCTTCTACTGGACGGTCACCGGCAACGGCTCCTACATCAGCGTGCACGCCTTCTCGCTGTACGTGCTGTCGACGCTGTTCCTGATGACGCTCGCCTTCGCGGCCTGCAACCTGCCGATCGTCTGGACGCTCCCGCACGCGTGGCGGATCCGGCGTCGCCGCAGCGCCGACGGCGGCACCGACACCGACCTGTGGCTGTGGCTGCTCTCGGCCGTGATCTCGGTCGCGATCGGCTTGCGGTTCTTCGGGCACTACTACATGCAGCTCGTCCCGCCGCTGTGCCTGCTCACCGCGGGGGCGCTGGCCCGCTACCCGCGCCGGTTCGCCACCTACACGGTCGCCTTCGCCGCGATCGCGGGGCTGGCCTTCTCGGCCGCCGGCTACTTCATGAGCCCCTACGGCAAGGAGCCGAAGTACCGGACGGTCAGCCACTTCCTCGCCGCCCACACCACCAAGCACGACACCGTGCTCGTGTGGGGCAACGTCCCCGAGATCTACTGGGCGTCGAACCGGCGGCCCGCCACCCGCCTGCTCACGATCGGGAACATCACCAACAACTTCCCGGGTCGGCCCGCGCGCGACGCCGCCCCCGAGAAGTCGAGCTTGCGGGAGTGGGACTGGTTCTACGAGGACCTGGCCGCGAACGCGCCGAAGTTCATCGTCGACACCGCGCCGGCCGCCATCCGGGGCGCCCAGTACACGCCGATCGGGCGTTTCCCGCGCCTCGAGGCGATCATCGACACCCAGTACCGCTTCGACGGCAGCATCGACGGCCTCGCCGTCTACGAGCGCCGGCCCGAGGTCGGCTCGCCCGCCACGCCCTAGACCAGCGGCCAGGGCACCGAGTGGTAGCCGGGGTCGGGCGCCGGGAACGTCGCCTCCCGCCCGAGGTCGCCGGCCCGCACGCTCAGGGCCGCCAGCTCGGGCGGTGACAGGAGGGTGTCGAGGCGGTCGGCGAGCGGGCCGGCGAGCGCCTCGGCGCTGACCCGGCACACGTCCTCGGTGAGCGCGGGCGGCACCGGCTCGTCGGCGAAGTCCCAGATGACCGTGCGGAGCTTCCAGGCCCGGTGGAACGTGAGGCCGTGGTCGATGCCGAGGATCACGCCGTTGGCGAGGTCGTGCAGACAGTGGCCGCCCTTGCGGTCGGCGTTGTTGACGAGCACGTCGAAGGCGGCGAACTGCCGGAACCGGTCCTCGTGGTCGGGCAGCAGCGTGAAGTAGTGCTCCTCCGGGTCGTGCTCCACGAACCGCTGGAGCGCGCCCTCGCCGGCCGGCCCGTCGCCCCGCCACACCGTCACCGGCACGACGTCCCAGCCCAGGGCGCGCGACACCTCGTAGGCCGCGACCTCGCGCTGGCCGAGCGTCCCGTCGGGGAAGTCCCACAGCGGCCGCTCGCCGCGGCGGGGCTTGTAGACCGCCGGCACCTCGACGCCGTCCGAGCGCGCCTGCACGAGGAAGGCCCCGTTCGACGAGTACCGGAGCCGCCCGAGGACCTCGAGCTCCCCGTGGGCCAGGACCTCGGCGACCTCGCCGGCGCTCAGTTCCAGCGGGGGCACCGGTGGCCGGCTGGGTCCATCGGCTGGTCGCAGAGCGGGCACGGTGGGCGGCCCGCCGCGACGGCGGCCGCGCCGCGCGCGGCCATGGCCCGGACCTGGGGCCGGGTGGCGTAGAGGCGGGCGACGAACCCCTCCTCCTCGTCGGGCTCGGGCTCGATCACCGGCGGCGGCTCCGCCGCCTCGTCGTCGTCGTCGGAGGAGCGCTCCCGCAGCTCGATGAGCACCAGCTCCCGCTCGGGGTCGAAGCCGAGCCCGATGAGCCGGGCCCGGAACAGCGGGACGGTCGGCTCCCGCAGGTCGGCCTCCTCGGACGGCAGCGAGATGGCGTCCTCGGGGTACTCGTCGGCGATCCGGTCCAAGAAGGCGACCGCCTCGGTGGCGAGCAGCGCCACCTGCTCCTTCTCCACCAGCACCGTCAGCTGGGCCCGCTCCTTGCGGGCCTGCAGGTAGAAGGCGCGGTCGCCGGGCTCGCCCACGGCGCCGGCGCCCAGCCCGTCGACCGGGTCGAGCTCGATGGGGTCGGGCATCACTGCTGCTCCTGCTCCTCGCCTGGCTTCTGGGGGGGCGGCGGCTTGAGGTCGTCGAGCGAGCCGGTGTCGTTGCATTTCAGCAGCGCGACGCCCGCGTTGGAGAACGCGAAGGCCGTCACCGACGCCGGCGCCACCATGATGCGCTGGAAGAGGTCGAGGTGCACACCGGTGTAGTGCGCGATCGCGGCCTTGATCGGGTCGGCGTGCGAGACCACGACCACGAGCTCCCCGGGGTGGGCGAGGACCACCGCGTCGAGCGCGGCGACGATCCGGGCCTGCATGGCGGCCAGCGACTCGCCGCCCGGGAACGCCGCCCGGGAGGGCGCGCGCTGCACCACCTTCCAGAGGTCGGTCTTGGCCAGCTCGGAGAGCTGCTGGCCGGTCCAGTCGCCGTAGTCGGCCTCGAGCACGCCCTCGAGCGGCAGCACGGCCAGGCGGTGGCGGTCGGCGACCGCCTGGGCGGTCTGCGTCGTCCGCTCGATCGGGCTCGCGTACACCGCC
>CALEYV010000052.1 GCA_937927875.1 uncultured Actinomycetes bacterium
TCGGGACGATCCGCGAGACGCTGCAGGCGCTCGTCGACCACGCAGGGACCGGCTCGGTGGTCCGCTCGCTCCCGCTCGGGCCGGCCCGCACCGCGATGCAAGGCCTGGCCCGCCTCGGCCTGGCACCGTTCGCGCCCTACCACTGGCTCCTCTACGGCGAGTCGCTGTGGTTCGACATCACGCGGGCCCGTGACGAGCTCGGGTGGGAGCCGCGGCAGTCGAACGTGTCGATGATGATCGAGTCCTACGAGTGGTTCCTCGCACACCGCGCCGAGCTCGACGGGACGACCGGCTCCCACCACCAGTCACCGGCCCGGCTCGGCCTGCTCCGGGTCCTGAAGCAGCTGCACTAGGACCGAGCGCGTGTCAGGCCGTCGGTGCCTTGTCGGCGACGGCGAGGATCGAGGTTCCGACGGGCAGGCTGACCCGTCCCACGAGCTGGCGCTCCAGGAGGGTCAGGGCCATGGCGAGCCGGTCGACGGGCACCGAGTCGTGCTCCAGCCCGAGCCGAGGGCGACGCCGGCCCCGCACCCGGCGCTGCCACCACAGCGGCAGGACGAGCCAGCTGAACACGTGGGTGAGGATCCGGGGCTGGAAGCCCGCCTCGCCGAGCTCGGCCGCCAGCTCTGCTCGCGAGTAGCGGCGCCGGTGGCCGAAGCGCTCGTCGGCCGGGCTCCAGAGCGACCGGTGCGCGGGGACGGTCACGATGATCCGCCCGCCCGGCTTCAGCGCCCGGCGGGCCGCCCGCAGCGTCGCCGCCGGCTCGTCGAGGTGCTCGAGCACGTCGAGCAGCGACACGACGTCGACCGACGAGTCGGCGAGCGGGAGCGCGTCGAGGCCGCTCCGGACCGCGAGCAGCCCGTGCCGTAATCGGGCCGTGCGGGCGAGCGCGGCGTCGGGCTCGATCGCGACGAGCCGGTCCGGGTTCCAGCCCAGCCTCGTGCTGACGGCCCCGGTCCCGGAACCGAGGTCGACGAGCCACGGCGACGCCGCGGCGAGGGGCGGCACGCGCCGGCTCGCGGTCGCGACGAGCGCCCCCTGGCTCCGGAACCACCAGAAGCCGCGCTCGGCCTGACGGATCCGCTCTTCGTCGGCGTCGAGGCGATCCCGGCCCTCGCGTCGACGGGTAGCGGCGACCCGGCCCACGTTGCGCCAGATCCGCGGCGTCGCCAGCACCATCGCCGCGCCGTCGCGCGCGACGTGCACCTTCGATCGGTCGTCATGGCGCCAGTCGATCGGCACCTCCTGCACCGGGATGTCCAGGGCGCGCGCGATGCCGACCGCCTCGGCGTCCCACGCGTAGCCAGGCTCCCGGGACGCGGCGAGGATCGGGGCCCAGACGCGCGCCGACGCGGCCTTGGCGCCGCACTGGGTGTCAAGCACGCCGGGCGCGATCGTCGCCTGCAGCAGCCGGTTGTAGCTGCGGCCGAGGAACTCCCGGAGGTGGCTCTCGCGTCGGACGAGGCGTGACCCGGCGAGGTCGCGGGACCCGACGGCGAGGACGTCGGCCCGCTCGGCGACGTGCAGCAGCCGCGCCAGCTGCTCCAGCGGCGTCGAGAGGTCGAGGTCGCAGAAGACCCGCAACCGGGCCGTGCCGGCGGCCAGCCCGGCGCGAACGGCGGCGCCCTTCCCTTCGTGGGGGCGCGCCAGCAGCCGCACCGGCCGTCCCGGGTGATCGCGGATGAGCCGCTCGACGAGGCCGGGGGTGGCGTCGGTGCTGCCGTCGTCCACGAAGACGAGCTCGCTGCCGGCCGGCTGCTCGGCGATGAAGTCGACGAGCGCCGGCCCGAACTCCTCGAAGCGCGCCGCCTCGTTGAAGATCGGCACGACCAGCGTGAAGCCGACCCCGGGGCGGCGCCCGTCCGGCTCGTCGGGGACCGTCATCCGCCGAAGGCGGTCGTCCTGGCCGGGGTGATCGGACGGACGAAGAGCGCCACCGTCTCACGGTCGAACTCCTGCTGCAGCGCCGCGTAACGGTCGAAGCGGGCGGCCCAGCTCGGGTCGAGCATCAGGTAGTGGAGGTTCGCGATCGCGACCAGCTCGCGCGACTGGATGAGGGGCGTCGGGTCGCCGCCGCCCGGGGCCAGGCGGGCCAGGTTCGGCAGGTCCCCGCGCCGGAGCGCCGCCAGGCCGGCCAGGGTCAGGCGGAGCCCGTGCTGGCGGATGTAGCTGCTCACCTCGGCCGTGACGCGGCCGAGGTCCCGGCGGTCCCGAGCCGACATCCCCTCCGCGAACGCCATCCGGCTGCTGCCGGCGGGCGCGCGCAGCGCACCGTCGCCGGTGCGGAGCAGGAGCTCGGACCGGGCGTTGCGGCCGTTGTAGCGGCGGGCCGGACCCAGCTGGCGGACCAGCGATTCGTCGTGGGCGACGAAGGTGATGTCGCGGTCCTGCAGGGCGGCGAGCACGGTGGTGTTGTACGGGCTGGCGAAGCTGCGGAACAGGTCGTCGACGAGCAGCGGGCCGCGCTGGGCCAGCCGGCCGAGCTGGTCGTTCAGCTGCCGGGCGGGGCCGATCGCCCACTCCTGGGAGTTCGGCCCGTCGGCCAGGTTGGCGAAGGGCAGGTTCAGCGCCGAGAGCACCACGACCACGACGGTGAACCCGACGACGAGCGCGAGGGACGCCGTGCGACGGGTCAGGTCGAGGCGTCGCACGACCGCCACGAGGATGGCGAAGAAGACGAACGCGGCGAGGGGCCACAGCCAGCGCCACTGGTGCGGGGTGTAGGGGCCGAACACGTTGACCGGGCTCTGGGCCGCGGTCGCCAGCGCCACCGGCAGCGCGACGGCGGCCGTGACGACGCCGAGCACCGCGGCTCGGTCGGAGCGACGGCGAGCGTCCCACCAGCACCCGGCGAGCACGCCGACCAGGGCGGCCAGCGCGACGACGGCCAGCCCCAGCGACGGCGGGGTCCAACCCCGGCTGCCCACAAAGAAGGTGTGGTCGACGGACGGGCGGAACCACCACGGCGGCAGCGCCGACACCGACGCCACGATGAGGGTCCCGGTCCGCCACCCGATCGTCTGGAGGTGCGCATCGCGGGCGGTGCGAGCGAGACGGGTGAGGTTGCCCGGTCCGCTGCTCGTGAACTGCTCCACGAGCGGCTGGATCCAGCAGATGACGAGCACCACCGCGCTCACGCCGACCGCGCGCGTCAGGCCCCGGCGGTCGGGCGCGTCGTCAGCGTCCGACCGGTGCTGGCGGCGGAGGGTGAGCACGAGCCCGATCACGCCCCAGCCCAGCAGGGCCGGGACCAGGGCGGCGTAGCTGAGGTGGGTCTGCAGGAGCAGGCTCGCCACCCCAGCGGCGAACGGGATCGCGACCAGGTCGCCGCAGGTCATCGACCAGACGAGCACGAGGAAGAACAGGAAGGGGATGAGCAGGCTGTGCGGTGGCCACGGCTCGAAGAGCAGCTCGCTGCCCATGGCCCACGCCAGCGCGGCGACGACCGCCATCGAGACGGCGCCGAGCAGCGGACCGCCGCGCCGGTGCGCGAAGACGGCGATGCCGATGATGGCGAGGACGTTGATGAGCGCCACGCCGACCGCGACGCCGGCCGCGCCGCCGAGCAGCTGGACCGGAACCGCCAGCAGGTCGAACATCAGCGGGCCGGGATGGTTCAGGTCGATATGCGCGCTGACCGAGCCCGACGACCAGGTCCCGAGCAGCGGGACGTGGTGGCCGAACACGTCCAGCGACCGAATCTGGAACAGCCCGTCGTCACCGACCGGGATCCATCCCCGGTTCAAGGCCCGGACCGTCGCGACGACGACGGGAACCACCGCCGCCACGACCGCGGCCAGGAACAGGCGGCCCGTCAACAGTGACGAGGACGACGGCGTTCCGGTGGTGGTGGCCGCGTCCGGCGTGACCGTCCCGACGTCGGCGCCGCCGGTCACCGCGCCCCTCCCGGTCGCGCCGCACCCGCGTCGGACTGTCGGCGCGCCAGCCGCGACGGGATGTGCGGCATGCGCGTCAGCCCGTGACCGACGGTGGCGCCAGGAAGACCGCGGCCGGGAGCCCGAGATCCGACAGCCGGGCCAGCTGGCGCCGGGGCAACGCGGGCAGGCGGGGGTCGAGCGTGGTCGCGAACAGCTCGCCGTCGACGCCCGGGACCAGGTCCGACAGCCCGGCGGCCTGGAGCTCGCGCACGATGGCGTCGTGCAGCCGTAGGTACTCCACGCGCTCACGGGCGTTGCGGGGGTCGTAGTACGCGATCTGGCGGGCCTCGGGCTTGGCCTGCCAGTACGCGATGTTGGTGCCGATGGCGAGGTGCACGACGGCCGTGGCGTCGCGGGAGGAGAGGACCCGATGCGGGGTGACCGGCCCGCGGTACAGGGCTGGCGCGCCGACGTCGAAGCCCTCGCGCTCGAGCTCGTTGATGAGACCGAAGCCCTGCGCCCCGAGGGACGCCGGGTCTCCGAACGTGACGAGGTACCGGCCCGCCCGTCCCGAGTGCAGACCGGGCTGGCGGTCGAGAGCGCGAACGGTCGGCGGGATGACGGCGCCGAGGGTCGCCGAGAGCCGCGGCGTCGGGAACTCGACCCGGGCGGCGTCGATCCCGAACAGCACCGTGAGGACGACCGTGGCGGCCACGAGCACCGCGGCGCCGGCCGTCGCGGCCCGCGACCGCGGGCCGGGTCCGAGCCGCCCGCCGATGAGCACGGCCAGGGTCCAGCCGACCGCCACGACCATGAGGACGTCCACGCCCCACGCCCAGAGCACGAGGTAGTACCAGAGGACCCCGAAGATGCGGCTGATCGAGAAGACGCCGAGCAGCAGCGTCGCGGCGATCACCGCGTGGAGCCGGAGGATCGACCCGAGCCGCAGTCGCCACGCGACGAGGACCGAACCGAGCCACGCCGCGAGGAAGAAGGAGCCCGGGACGACCGAGCCGGTCGTGACGTCGACGTGCGACGTGGTCGGGACCAGCGCCTTCGTGATCGGCGTGACGGGGTTGAGGTGCGCGAGGAGGACCTTGATCCCCTCCCGCAGCCCCACCGTCGACTGGGGCGGGTTGCGGAAGTAGTCGAAGAGGACCTGCAGGTTGCCGTGCGAGGTCGTGAGCTGCTCGACCACCGGCGGGATCCAGACGAGGACCGCCACCGCGCCCGTGATCGCGGTCCACCGCGCGAACCGCCGTACGACGTCTCGGTCGTCGCGGCGCCGGTACGTCTGGTAGCCGGCGAACGCGACGGCGGCCACGCCGACGCCGACGGTAAGACCGAGGTAGGCGACCTCGGTCTGCGCGCACAGCGATCCCGCGAACACGGCGACCGGCATGAGCGCCAGGTCGCCGTCGATGATCGACCACGCCGCGAGCAGGAACACCAGCCACCAGAGGGCGGGGAGGTACGGGTTCCAAGCCTGGGTCAGGAGCACCGGGCCGAAGCCGTGGAGCAGCACGGCGAGCCCAGCCGCGACGCCCAGCACGAGGCCGAGCCCCGCGCGGCGGTTGGCGATCCAGAGCAGCAGGCCGATGGCGAGCAGGTGCACCATGACCGAGGCGGCTTCCATCGCCCAGGCACTCGCCCCGAAGATCTCGTAGAAGGGCCAGAGGAGGTAGAAGCTCAGCGGGCCGGGGTGACTGCCCTGGTGGCCGAGCGGCCCGATCCGTCCGGCCAGGCCGATCAGCGGCGGGTGGCTGCTCCAGACGTCGCGCAGGCGCATCTCGGTCCACGCCATGTCGAGGAGCGGGTACCAGCGCGGGTGCAGCAGCGCGACGAGGGCCACGACCAGCGGCACCGCCAGCAGCACGAAGAGCGCGATCGGCACTGCGTGTCGACGATCGATGCGCACACGACGCCGGCCCGACGACGGGCCGGCCGGTGCGACCGGTGCCCCGGTGCGCTCGTCGGGTGGCTCGGCGACGTCGCGCAATGGCGTGCGCGACGACTGGGCGAACTCCACGGACGGGGAATGTATCCGAAGCGCCTTCGAACGCCGCTGCAGCGAGTGTTGATCAGGCCGCCGACAGGAACTGATCGCAGTTCCGGCTGGCGATGGCCATGATGGCCGCTTGCGGGTTCACGCCCGGCGCGTCGGGCAGCAGCGACGCGTCGTTCACTCGCAGGTTCGTATAGCCCCAGACGCGACCGAAGCTGTCGGCACCGGTGCGATCACGGTTCTCGCCCATCCGAACCGTCGACGTCAGGTGCACCGTCATGAGGTTCGTGCGACTCCTGGTGGCGGCGTCCCACCAGCTGCCGAGCTCGTCGGTGTGCCGCACGACCGTCGCTTGGGCGACCGACGGGTAGAGCTCGAACGCGCCCGCCGCGAGCATCAGCTCGCCGAGGTGCACGAGGCCACGGGCGAGGCGGCTCATGTCGCTGTCGGTGAGGTGGTACGTCACGACCGGCGCCTGCAGACCCGGCACCGCGGTCACCCGGCCCGCGCCGTCGCTGCGGATGGCCGCGTAGTACACGGTGACGCGCTCCCAGTCTGCGAGCGCCTCTCGGTAGTCCGCCGTCGAGTCAGCCAGGGCCAGCGCCACGTGGCCGCGGCTGCTCGCCGAACCGCCGATGGTGAGGTTGGGCGCGAACTCGGTGATCCGGTGCATCGGCACGTCGCCGTGGTCGAGCCGGTGCGGGAACCGGGCCGCGATCTTGACCGTGGGATGCAGCTTGAGACCGACGCCGATGCGCCGGCGGATCCCGCTGCGCTGCAGCAGCGCGGGCGTCTGGATCGCGCCGGCGCAGACGAACACGTGGTCAGCGCGGATCGTGAGCGGCCCTGGCTCGGCGCCGCGACGCTGGCAGCGGACCCCCACGACGCGGTCGCCGTCCTTCAGCAGCCGCAGCACCGTGCAGTCGGGGATGATCCGCGTCCCCGCGTCCACCGCCTTCGGCAGCAACGTCCGGGCCATGGTCTGCTTCACGCCCCGTCCCCCGTCGGCGGGGTTGCGGAACACGCGCGGGAACTCCACCGCCCGCCAGCCGAGCTTCGTCGCGCCACGCTCGAGCACGGCCGACGACGGGGGCGGTGCGCCGGGCAGCCGCGAGACCGACAGCTCGGCCTCGATCGACGCCGCGTAGCGATCCAGGACGGCAGGACTGAACTCATCGATCTGGTACTCGCGGTGCCACTCGTTCGCGAGGTCGGCGGGCAGCCGGTGGTACAGCCCGCTGTTGATCTCGGTGCTGCCGCCGACGCAGCGACCCTCGGCATACGCGATGCCGGGCTTCCCGAGCGCGGCCGACGGGCCCCGGTTGCGGTACTTCGTGACCATCTCCTCGAGCGAGAACGGCTCGAGCGCGTCGGGGTCGACCCACGGTCCTTCCTCGACCACGGTGACGTCGCGGCCCGCCGCCGCCAGCGTCGCGGCCGTGACCGCGCCGCCGGCGCCCGACCCGACCACCAGGACCTCGGTGTCGAGCGTGGCCGTCACGCCGGTTCCGGCTCCAGCTCGTTCTCGGCGAACAGGACGAGCGACTGGAGCAGCCGCACGTACTGGCGAACCACGTCGAAGCGGCTCGCCTTCCAGCGCTCGAGGCGGGCGCGCAGCGCCTGCGGGTCGTAGCGGCCTACGGCCGCCTCGAGGCGGGGCCAGGCGCCGAGCAGGAGCGACTCCGAGGCGACGCCGGCGCGCAGGTACTCCGGCATGGCCCGCAAGGCGTTGTCGACGTAGTCCTCGATCGCGGCGCGCCGTCGCTCGTCGTCGTTGGGGTTCACGAGTGTGGCGACGACGGCGCGCTCGAACCACAGCACGGGGGCCAGCCTATCGAGACGGTCCTGGCCCCTCCCGCGCCCGTTCGGCCCACTCGCCCGCCGAGCGTACGGATGGGCCCGCCCAAGGCGTCACGCGCGGTTCCGGCGTCCTATCGGCGCGTCGAGCGGGTGCTGCTCGCGCTCGCCACGGAGGCCGGCGGCGGCGCGCCCGGGTTGAGCACGAGCGGGATCAGCCGCTCGGCCACCCACTCGGCGCCTTGCGCGTCGAAGTGGTAGCCGTCGGGCCGCAGCGTTCGATGATTCACGACCTCTTGGCAGATCGAGCCGGGACACACGATCGGGGCCAGGTCCGCCACCTGGATGTTGTGCAGCGCGCCGTACCGCCGGAGCACGTCGTTGAGGACCGACTGCCGCTGGTTCCGCGACGAGTCGGCCGCCAGCGACGTGCCGAAGGTCTCCGGCGGCAGCGTCACGATCACGAGCCGGGCGCCGTTCTTCGTGAACCGGTGGGCGGCCTGGTCGATGAGGCCGAGCAGGACGCCCTGGCCCGCCCACGTGTTGATCCGGAGCACCTTGCCGCCGACGATGCGATCCCGCTCGTCCCAGGCCCCGCTGACCCACAGGACCACGTCCGGGTTGCTGACGTACACGGCCCGGTCCTCGATGAACGGCAGCGCGTTGCTGCAGGCGTCGCTCCACGGGTACGGCTGGTCGTTGGGGTCGAGCGGCGAACCGGTGACGAGCCCGCACCCCGCATACGCGCCGTTGGTGACCTGGATGCCTCGCGCGTACGCGACGTGTTGGAGACCGGGAAACAGGCTCGTCGCCACCGAATCCCCCACCAGCAGGATCCGGTGGGGCGTGGCCGGGGTCACGGCGGGAACCGCGCTCGGCGGCCGCGGCGGCAGGGGTCGGCGCCGGGCGGCGGCCAGCACGTCGGTGTTCTGCTGGAGGTACGCGGGGAGCGGCGCCGCGTTCAAGGTCGTCAGCACGACGGCGAGGCCGGCGGCGACGAACGCGGCCGGTAGGGCGACCCGCAGCCGCCGGCCCGGCACCCGGCCGGTGCGGATCGGGAGCTCGACCAGGTAGAAGGACAGCGTCGCGATGGCGAAGGTCAGCGCGACCCGCAGCAGTGCGAGCTGCCAGCCGTCGACGCCGGCTCGGTCCGGGGTCACGTAGACGATCACCGGCCAGTGCCACAGGTAGAGGCCGTAGGAGATGCGACCGACCCACACCACCGGCGGCAGCGACAGCAGCGAGCGGAGGAGGTAGCGGGGCCGGTCGGGCTGCACGACCGCCGCGATGACCGCGACGACGGCGAGCCCGAACAGCAGGTAGCCGCCGCGGTACATCCAGGCCGCGTGGTCCGAGATGTCGGCCCAGGCCCAGGCGCAGTAGGCGAGGCCGGCGACGCCGGCGACGCTGACCGTCGCTCGGGCCGACGCGCCTCGAGGCTTCCACCGGTTGAGGACGATGGCGAGCAGGCAGCCGATCAGCAGGAGCTGGGCGCGACTGTCGGTGCCGTAGTAGGCGCGGGACGGGTCGGCCGGCGAGTAGACGGCCGCCATGATGAGGGCCGAGGCCACGGTCCCGAGCGCGCACACCGCGGCGAGCAGCCAGCGTCGGCCTCGCGCCAGCCGCAAGCAGGCGAAGGCGACCAGCGGCCACACCAGGTAGAACTGCTCCTCGATCGCCAGCGACCACATGTGCCGCAGCGGCGAGGCGGCGGTGTACAGGGTGAAGTACGACTGCCCGGTGACGATGAACCGCCAGTTCGCGCCGTAGAAGAGCGTCGCCAGCCCGTCGCCGCGCAGCTGCCCGAGATTGGTGGCGGGGACACTGGTGGCGGCATAGACCGCGACCGCCGCCAGCACCAGCAGCAGCGCCGGCAGGAGGCGCCGGGCCCGCCGGCCCCAGAAGGCCGCGAACTTGATCGTCTGGGACTGGCCCCACTCGCCGAGCAGCAGCGACGTGATGAGGAAGCCGGAGAGGACGAAGAAGGCGTCGACGCCGAGGAAGCCGCCTCGGGCCCAGGACGGATCCAGGTGGTACGCGATGACGGCGCCGACGGCGAGCGCGCGCAGCCCGTCGAGTGCGGGCTGGTACGCCAGCCGTTGGTGTTGCGCCACGTGTCCCCCCTGAGCGTCACGGGTCGCTCAAGGACTACGACGATACCGGGCACCTGATTTCACCCGCCGCCTTCGCGTCGGGAGATTCGGGCGCTGCGGGACGCGGCGGGTCGGCTCGCGGCTCAGCGGACGAGGTCGACCGCCCCGGCGCGGGTCGGGAGCGTCTCGAGGTACAGCTGGACGGTGTTGACGTCCCAGCGGTCTTCGAGCTGCGCGTACCGCTCGAAGCGGCGCTTCCAGCCCGCGTCGAGGTCCAGGTAGCCGTGGTGCACGAGGTCGGACAGCCGGCCGTACGCGAACAGGGCGGCCGGGTCCTGCAGGGACGGGACGCCGCCGTGCTGGGTGAGGGCCTGTCGGCCGCGCGGGTTCAGGCGGAGCCGGCCGGCTCGGATGTAGTCGGTGATCTCGCCGATGAGCTGGGCGCGCTCACGAAGCTCCGGTCCGGGAAGGCCCTGATGGTCGACGATCCGTGGGGTGCCCGCCGGCGCGGGTCGCGGGTCGCCGCCGACCTGCAGGAACAGCTTCGAGCGGGCCTTGGTGCCGGTGTCTCGGCGCGCCGATCCGAGCTGGCCGACGAGCTGCGGATCCTTGGCGACGAAGGAGATCCCGCGGCGCTGCAGCTCGGCGATGAAAGCGAGCCCGTACGGGTCGGCGAGTCGCGACTTCAGGAGCGGGTCCACGAGGATCGGCCCCTTCCCCTGGAGCTGCCCGAGCTGCGCGTCGACGGCGCGGGTGGTCGGGATGGCGTCCTCACGGATGTTGGGGCTGAGCCCCTGGGCGAGCGTCGGCACCGCCAACCCGGCGAAGACCGCCGCGACGACGGCGAGCGCGCCGACGGGCAGCAGCGCCGGGAGCCGGCTGGCCACGCTGCGGACGAGGATGATCACCACCACGAAGAAGATGAAGACGCTGAGCGGCCACAGCCACCAGAACACGTGGGCCTCGAGCCCGAAGGCCGTGACCGGGATGCGACCGGCGGTGGCGAACCCGGCCGCGAGGCCGACGACGACGGTCATCAGGGCGCGGCCCGACGTCAGGTCGTGGCGACGGCGCGCCAGCCACCAGGAGCCCCCGAGGACGACCGCGAGCCCGGTCAGCGCGGACGCGGCGCTGAGACGCGACGGCGCCGTCCATCCGTAGATCGGGAGCAGGGTCCGGTTCATCGACGGCCGGAACCAGAACGGCGGCAGCGCCACCACCGACGCCATGAGGCGCGTGCCGTAGCCGTAGCCGATGGTCCGCTTCGGCGGGCTCGCGTTGCCGAGCAGCTCGCCCAGGTTGCCCTGCCCGGTGATCTGGTCGACGAGGGGCTGGATCCAGCACACGGCACCCACCGCTAGGCTCAGCAGCACGGCTTGCTGGGCGCGCTCGCGCCGGCGCGGCCAGCCTGCCGCGTCGTCGCGACGGGCGCGGCGCAGGATGAGCGCCAGGCCGACCAGGGCCCAGATCGCCAGCGTCGGGACGAGCAGCACGTAGCTGAGGTGGGTTTGGAGCACGAAGCTGCCGACGACGGCCGCCACCGGCAGCGCGACGAGGTCCCCGCAGCTCACCGACCACGCCAGGACGAGGAAGCAGAGGAACGGCAGCAGCAGGCTGAACGGCTGCCACGGCTCGAAGAGCGCCTCGCTCCCCATGGCCCAGCACAGCCCGGCCGCGAGCGCCATCGCGGCCGTGCCGACCAGCGGGCCGCCCCGCCGAGCTGCGAACACGGCGGTGATGACGATGACGACGACGTTGATGAG
>CALEYV010000053.1 GCA_937927875.1 uncultured Actinomycetes bacterium
GGGTTCGTGTTGGACACCGCCACGTGGCCGACCCGGACGCCGTTGCCGCCGACCATCGCCACGCTGTGCAGCACCGGCGCCGCGGCGGGGGCGCTCGGGCCCGACTCAACCGCCGGCACGATCACCGCCGCCGCGATCGCGGCCGCGGCCGCCACCGCTGCGATGCCCGCCGTCCAGCGACGACGGGCCCGTCGCCGTGAGCCTCGCAGCTCGGCCTGCACCCGGCGGGCGAAGCCGGCCGGCGGCTCGGCCTCGGGGGCGAGGCGGGCGAGCCCGTCGGCGACGGTGGCGAGCTCGCTGACGTAGTGCTGGCACCGGGGGCACGACGCGATGTGCAGGAGCACCTCGGCGCGCTCGGCGCCGTCGAGGATCCCGAGCGCCAGCTCGGGCGCCGCGTCGCGGGTGGCCGCGCAGCCGACGCCGCTCACTCGGCCGCCTCCTCGGTCGCCATCGCGAGCCGCAGCCGGCCGAGGCCGGCGCGGATGCGCGTCTTCGCGGTGCCGAGCGGGATGTTCTCCCGCTCCGAGATCTCACGGGCGCTGAGCCCGACCACGCCCGCGAGCACGATGGCGCGGCGCTGCTCGTCCGGGAGGGTGGTGAGGGCCTCCTGGAGCCGCCCGACGTCGTCGGTGACCACCGCCGCGTCGGCCGGTCCCCGGCCCGGGGCGGCGCCGGAGAGATCGACGAGGGTGTCGGGGTCGATGGCGACCGGGCGGCGGACCCGCAGGGCGTCGATGGCGAGGTTGCGGGTGATCGTGAGCAGCCAGGTCACGACGCTGCCCCGGCGGGGGTCGAAGACGGCCGCGTGGCGCCACGCCCGGAGCAGGGCCTCTTGGGCGACGTCCTCGGCGGCCCGGGGCTCGCCCACGATGGTGAAGGCGAGCCCGAAGATGCGACGCTGGAACCGCTCGACGAACGCCGACGCGGCATCCGGATCCCCGGCGGCCATCCCGGCCACGAGCGCATCGTCGGCGACCTGCCACATGACAGATGGTTCTACGGGGCCCGGGGTCCGGTGGATTTGGCCACCGTAGGCGCCCCCCCGCCCATCCGTTCGCCGCGCTGGGCCGTAGCCTCCTTCTAGGAACCCGAACGCCTCACCCTGGGAGCCTTCGATGCGCAAGCTGCTCACCGGCGTGGCCGTCATCGCCGCCGCCCTCGTCCCGGTCGCCCTCGTCGCCCCCGGCGCCGTCGCCGGGGTGGCGGCGAAGTCCAACCCGCCGGTCAAGCTCCCCGGCAAGGTGACCAACAAGGGCACCGCGGTCGCCACCGGCGGCGCGATCGAGCTCGACCAGCACGACTTCTTCTACTCGCCCACCTTCGTGCAGATCCCGAAGAACACCGCGACCCTCACCGTGACGGTGAAGAACATGGGCTCGGCCCAGCACACCTTCACCGTGCCCGCCGACCACATCGACCAGGTCATGAACCCCGGGGACACGATGGTGTTCAATGTCGCCATCCCCGGCAACGGCGCCTTCAGCTTCTACTGCCGGTTCCACAAGAGCCTCGGCATGCAGGGCGCCTTCTTCGACAAGAAGGGCGCGAAGCTCATCAAGACGACGAGCACGAAGTCGAACTCGGGCTCGGGCAGCTCCGGCGGCGGCAGCGGCAGCTCGGGAGGCTACGGCTACTGAGCTGAGTCGGGCGCGGGCTTGCGCGCCAGCCCGTGCCCGAAGAAGCCGCCTCGGGGCCGCGCGTGCGCGTGGTAGTGGTCCGGGATGTTGCGCATGTTGTCGTCGACGTAGTGCTCGAAGGTGAAGTACTCGGCCACGACCGCGGCCAGGCGGTCGTGCATGTGCGCGAGCGCCGGCGGCGGCGGCTCGGTGTCGTGGACCCGCCACACCACCATCGGCACCGCGCAGATCTCGCACTCCGCGATCCAGCACACGTCGTCCTCGTGGAACCACGGTGTGATGCGGGCCGCCTCGCACAGGTCGCAGTCGGGCGACGGCCCGGCGGGACCGCTCACGCGTCGAGCGCGGCGCGCAGCTCGGCGACGAACGCGTGCGCATCCTCGGGTCCGCCGCCGCGCAGCAGCCGGGCGATGAGGGCGCTGCCGACGATGACCCCGTCGGCGGCGGCCGCCGCCCCGACCGCCTGCTCGGGGGTCGAGATGCCAACCCCGACCAGCACCGGGCGGTCGGTGGCGGCCTTGCAGCGTCGGCCCATCTCCACCGCCTCGGCGGCCAGGCGCTCGCGCGCCCCGGTGACGCCCATCAGCGCCACGCCGTAGACGAAGCCGCGCGACCGGTCGCAGATCGCCCGCAGCCGCTCGGGCGGCGTCGACGGCGCGGCCAGCAGCACGGTCTCGATCCCCGCGTCCTCGGCCGCGCCACCCCAGCCGTCGAGCTCGTCGAGCGGAAGGTCGGGCACGATCGCGCCGTCGAAGCCGGCGTCGGCCAGCGAGGCCGCGAACCGCTCGTGGCCGGCCCGCAGCACCGGGTTGTAGTAGGTCATGACGACCAGCGGGACCTCCACCTCCAGCTGGGCCGCCTCCGCGACCACCTTCGCGGGCGTGGCACCGATGTCGAGCGCCCGCTGGGACGCCTCCTGGATGGTGCGGCCGTCCATGACCGGGTCCGAGAACGGGATCCCGATCTCCACCGCATCCGCGCCCGCGTCGACGACCGCGCGCACCACGTCGAGCCACGCCGCGCCGAGGCCACCCGTCACGTACGGGACGAGCAGCGAGCGGCCGGCCTCGCGACGCTCGCGCAGGTGCGACTCGAGCTTCATGCGATCGGCTCGCCGGTGAGCTGCTCGGCCACGTACGCGGCGTCCTTGTCGCCCCGGCCGGAGAGGGTGACGAGGACCGTCGACCCGGTCGGCACGGCCCGGCCCGCCTCGCGCTCGAGCCAGCCGATCGCGTGGGCGGGCTCGAGGGCGGGGACGATGCCCTCGGTGGCGGCGAGGAGCTGGAAGCCGGCCAGCGCCTCGGCGTCGGTCGCGGACGGGTACTCGGCTCGCCCCGTGGCCGCCAGCGCCGCGTGCTCGGGGCCGACGCCCGGGTAGTCGAGGCCCGCGCTCACCGAGTGCGCCTCGAGGATCTGGCCGTCCTCGTCCTGCAGGAACAGCGAGCGGGCGCCGTGCAGCACACCCGGCACGCCGCGCGCCACCGACGCGCCGTGACGGCCGGATTCGAGCCCGAGCCCGCCGGCCTCGACGCCGATGAGCCGGGACGGCGAGTCGAGGAAGGCGGTGAACGTGCCGATGGCGTTCGAGCCGCCGCCCACGCACGCGACGACGAAGTCGGGATCGGCACCGAGCAGGTCGCGGCACTGGGGCCGGGCTTCGTCACCGACGACCCGCTGGAACTCGCGGACCATCCACGGGTACGGCGCCGGGCCGACCACGCTGCCGATGCAGTAGTGCGTGGACTCGACGGTCGCCACCCAGTCCCGGAGCGCCTCGTTGATGGCGTCCTTCAGGGTCGCGCTCCCCGACTCGACCGTCACCACCTCGGCGCCGAGCAGGCGCATGCGCCACACGTTCAGGGCCTGGCGCTCGACGTCCACCGCCCCCATGAAGACGAGGCACTCGAGGCCGAACAGCGCGGCCGCAGTGGCGGTGGCGACGCCGTGCTGCCCGGCGCCGGTCTCCGCGATGACGCGGGTCTTGCCCATCCGCCGGGTGAGCAGCCCCTGGCCGAGCACGTTGTTGATCTTGTGGGACCCGGTGTGCGTGAGGTCCTCCCGCTTGAGCAGCACGCGCACGCCGAGGCGCTCCGAGAGCCGCTCGCACTCGGTCACCGGCGTGGGCCGGCCCGCGTACGAGGCGAGCAGGCCCGCGAACTCCCCTCGGAAGTCGGGCGACGCCCAGGCGACCCGGAACTCACGCTCGAGGTCGGCGAGGGCCGGCGCGAGCGGCTCGGGGACGAAGCGGCCGCCGAACTCGCCGAAGCGGCCCAGCCCGGTCGGCTCGGGTCCGGGCGGCGCCAGCGAGACCGCGCCGCGTGAGGGGGAGGTCACGGGGCGAATGTTAGGGAGTGGGTGCGCCCGCCCGGTCCGGGTTCTCAACCCCGCTCGTCGAGCGACCAGTCATAGAGGCCGGCCGGCTCACGGTCGGGGATCCACCCGTCGTGGGCGACCTCGGCTGCAGCCCGGCGGGCCTCCTCGATGAACCGGCGCAGCCGGACCGCGTCCTTGCGGCCCGACCCGGGGTCGGTCTCGACGCCGGTCGAGACATCCACGCCCCAGGGCCGGACCCGGTGGATGGCGTCGGCGACGTTCTCGTCGGTGAGCCCGCCCGCGAGCAGGACGCGGACCCCGGGCGGGACACCCTCGGCCTGCGACCAGTCGAACACCCGCCCCGACCCGGGGTCGGGCGCGTCGAGCAGCACCGCGTCGGCGTTGCTCGTGGCGGCGTCGGCCAGCGCCGGGTCGCCGGCCCGGAAGGCGTGGATCACCAGCGGCACCCGCTCCGCGATCCACCGCACCTCCGACGGGTGCTCGCGGCCGTGGAGCTGGGCCCCGGTCAGCCCGATCGAGTGGACGATCTCCACCACCCGCTCCCGGCGCTCGTCCCGGAACACGCCGACCGTCGTCGTGCCGGGCGGCAGCCGGTGGACGATCTCGCGCACCTGTTGGGATCGGACCTGGCGGGGGCTGCCGGACGCGAAGACGAACCCGAGGGCGTCGGCGCCCATCGCCACCGCGAGGAGCCCGTCCTCCTCGGTGGTGATCCCGCAGATCTTCACGAACACACGGTCGAAGGTACCGGAGGGCCTGCGGCCGGCCCGGCACTACGCTGAGCGCCCCGGGAGGCGAGCGCGCCCATGACCCACCCCACGTTCGGCTCCACCCCGGTCGGCACCGCCGGCCTCGGCGCCTCGCTCCTCGACCTGCTCGTCCGCCGCCGGGCCCAGATCGTGACCGCCTACCTGGCGCTGGCGGTCGTGGTTGGCGTCTCGGTCACCGTGGACCGGCCGACCGTGCTCTGGTTCCTCATCGGCCTCGTGGCGCTCGCCGGCGCCGGCACCGAGCGCGGGATCCGGCGGGTGCTCATGGACTGGCTGCCGGTGCTCATCGTCGCGGCCGGCTACGACACCGTGCGGGCCCAGGCCCCCGAGCTCCTGACCCGGGCCACCGTCAAGCCCCAGCTGCGCTTCGACGAGATCGTCTTCGGCGGCACCGCGCCAACCGTCTCCCTGCAGCGCTGGCTCCACGTGCGAGCCGGGCACGTGCACTGGTGGGACTACATCGCCTGGATGTTCTACCTGTCCCACTTCGTGGTGACCCTGTCGGTGGCGGCCGTCCTCTACTTCGCGAACCGGGCCCGCTTCCGCCGGCTGGCGGCGGTCGTGCTGACCGTCAGCGTCGCCGGGTTCGTCACCTACTTCATCGTGCCCGCGGTGCCGCCCTGGCTCGCCAGCCGCCAGGGCGCGCTCCCCCACACGACCCGGGTCGTGCACGACGTTTGGGCGCACCTCGGCCTGCCCGGCGTGGCGAAGATCTTCAACGGCGACGCCCAGCTGGCGAACCCGGTGGCGGCGCTGCCGTCGCTGCACGCGGCGTGGCCGCTGCTCGTGCTGCTGATCCTGTGGCCGGCCCTGGGTCGGCGGGGTCGGATCTTGCTCATCGCATACAACCTCACCATGTGCACCGTGCTCGTGTACGGGGCTGAGCACTACGTGAGCGACATCCTCCTCGGCTGGGTCTACGCCACCGGCGGGTTCGTCGTGTGGCAGCGCATCTGGGCCCGCCGGGCCGCGCTCGCCGACCCGACGCCAGCCGACGCGCACCGATCGCAGTAGGGGTGGGCGACACCGTCCTCTATGACCGCGACGGCCACGTCGCGACGATCACCTACAACCGGCCCGAGAAGCTGAACGCCATCAACGGCCAGCTGCGCCAGGACCTGAACGCGGCCTGGGAGCGCTTCCGGGGCGACGAGGAGGCGTGGGTCGCGCTCGTGACCGGCGCCGGCCGCTCCTTCTGCGTCGGCGCCGACCTCAAGGACGGGGCCGCGTCGGCGGGCAGCTGGCCGGGGTCGTTCTGGGAGATCCCGACCATCAACTCCTTCGAGTCCGGGCTCGAGGTGTGGAAGCCGACCATCGCGGCCGTGAACGGCTACTGCCTTGGCTACGGCCTGACGCTGGTCGCGGCGTGCGACTTCGTGATCGCGGCCGACGACGCCCAGTTCGGCATGCCGGAGGTGCGCCTCGGCGTCCCGACCATCGTCGGAGCCATCCGACTCCCGAAGCGGATCGGCATGCAGGCCGCGCTCGAGCTGCTCCTCACCGGCGACCGCATCGACGCTGACCGCGCGCTCGAGATCGGCCTCGCGACGCGGGTCGTGCCCCGAGACGAGCTGCTGGCCGAGGCGCACCGGCTGGCCGACCGCCTGTGCGCGGGCGCCCCGCTCGCGGTGCGGGCCGTGAAGGAGATGGCATACCGGGGTCAGGCGCTGCCCTGGATCGACGCGGTGCGCATGGGCGAGGCCATTCGCCGTTTGTGCGTCTCGCTCTCCCCTGAGGATGCGGCCGAGGGACGGGCCGCGATCGCCGAGGGGCGCAAGCCACAGTGGAAGGGGCGCTAACCCCATTCACTGGCTCAAGCTAAGACGCGCCGTCAGGCGTCGATGAGTCGGCCGCGGTGGTAGTCGTCGTAGGCGGAGAGGTCGAGCAGGCCATGGCCGCAGAAGTTGAAGAGCAGCACCCGCTCCTCGTCGGCCTCCTTGGCTGCTAATGCCTCGTCGATCACGGCCCGGATGACGTGGCCGGCCTCCGGCGCAGGGAGCTTGCCCTCGGTGTTGGCGAACTGCACCGCGGCCTCGAAGGTGGCGGTCTGCGGGTAGGCGACGGCCTCCATCCGGCCCGCCTTCACGAGATTCGAGATGATCGGCGCGTCGCCGTGGTAGCGGAGACCACCGGCGTGGATGGGCGGCGGCACGAACTCGTGACCGAGCGTGTACATCGGCAGCAGCGGCGTCAGGCCGGCGCTGTCGCCGAAGTCGTACTCGAACCGGCCCGTGGTCAGCGTCGGGCACGACGACGGCTCCGCGGCGACGAGCCGCACCGCCTCGTCAGGGACGAACGGGAGCGCGATGCCGCCCAAGTTCGAGCCGCCGCCGCAGCAGCCGAGCACGACGTCGGGACCGCGCTCGCCGGCCCGGGCCAGCTGCTCCCTCGCCTCGAGCCCGATGATCGTCTGATGGAGCAGCACGTGGTTCAAGACCGAGCCCAGCGCGTAGTGCGTGTCGGCCCGGCCAGCGGCGTCGCGCACGGCGTCGGTGATGGCGAGGCCGAGCGACCCGGGGTGCCCGGGCTCGTCGACCGGGGACGGGATCACCTCGCTCCCCCACGTCTCCATGAGCACCGTGCGGTAGGGCTTCTGCTCGTAGGAGGCGCGCACCATGTACACGGTGCAGTCCATCCCGAACTGGGTGCAGGCGAAGGACAGCGCCGTCCCCCACTGGCCGGCGCCGGTCTCGGTCGTCAGCCGCTCGATGCCCTCGGCCCGGTTGTAGAAGGCCTGCGCGACGGCGGTGTTCGGCTTGTGCGAGCCGGCCGGCGAGCCGGACTCGTCCTTGTAGTAGATGCGGGCCGGCGTCCCGAGCGCCCGCTCGAGGCGCTCGGCCCGCACCAGCGGCGTCGGCCGCCACAGGGTGAGGAGGTCGAGGACCGCCCCCGGGATGTCGATCCACGGATCGGTCGACACCTCCTGGGCGATGAGGCCCATCGGGAACAGGGGCGCCAGGTCGTCGGGACCGACCGGCTGGCGCGTCGCCGGGTGCAGCGGCGGGTCCAGCGGCGTCGGCAGCACCGGCAGCACGTTGAACCAGGCGGTGGGGATCTCGTCGGTGGAGAGGGTGACCCGCGAGGTGCTCATCGTGACCCCCGTTCGAGGGAAGCGAGCTCGGTCAGGAGCGGCACCGGATCGGCGCGCCGCACCAGCGCCTCGCCGACCAGCACCGCGTCGTAGCCGACACCGGCCACCCGCTCGGCGTCGGCGGCGCTTCGTATCCCGCTCTCCGCGACCGCGATCACGTCGCTCGGGATGCGGGCCGCCAGCCGCTCCGCGACCCCGAGGTCCTCGTCGAAGGTGCCGAGGTCTCGGGCGTTGACCCCGACGACCGCCGCGCCGAGCGCGAGCGCGACGTCGAGCTCGGCCTCGTCGTGTGCCTCCACCAGGACCGCGAGCCCGATCGCGCCCGCCAGCTCGTGCAGGTCGCGCAGCAGCCCCAGGTCCGGGACCGCGGCGACGATGAGGAGGACGGCGTCGGCGCCGATGGCCCGGCTCTCGTAGAGCTGGTCGGCGTCGATCACGAAGTCCTTGCGCAGCGCGGGGGTGTCCGGCGCCGCGGCGCGCGCCTGACGCAGGTCCTCGACGGTGCCGCCGAAGAAGAGCTGGTCGGTCAGCACCGACAGCGCGGCCGCGCCTCCCCGCGCGTAGGTGGCGGCCGTCGCGGCGGGGTCGAGGTCGGGCGCCAGATCACCCTTCGACGGCGACCGGCGCTTCAGCTCCGCGATGACCGCCAGCTGCCCGCCGGTCCGGAGGGCGCCGATGAAGTCGCGCGGCGGGGGCGCGACCAGCGCCGCTTCGTGCACCGCGTCGCGTGCTTGCGGCTGGTGGAGCAGGCTGACCTCGTCGCGCTTGGCGCGCAGGATGTCGTCGAGGACGCTCATCGGTTCCCGAGTGTGCCAGGATCCCCGCCGTGGCAGCCACGACGTTCCCCGACGGCTTCCTGTGGGGCACCGCGACCGCGGCCCATCAGGTCGAGGGCAGCAACTGGAACAACGACTGGTGGGCGTGGGAGCACGCCGAGGACACGCCGGTCGAGGAGCCGTCGGGTGACGCGTGCGACCACTTCTGGCGCTACCCCCAGGACATCGCGCTGCTCGCCGAGCTCGGCTTCGGGGCCTACCGCTTCTCGCTCGAGTGGTCGCGCATCGAGCCCGAGTACGGCGAGTTCTCGACCGCCAGCCTCGACCACTACAAGCGGATGATCGCCGCCTGCCGCGACCACGACCTGGTCCCGGTCGTGACGTTCCACCACTTCACCACCCCCCGCTGGGCGGTGGCCGAGGGCGGCTGGGAGAACCCCGCCACCGCCGACCGGTTCGCGGCGTTCTGCGAGCGGGCGGTCGGGCACTTCGGCGAGGAGATCGGCATGGCCTGCACGCTGAACGAGCCGAACATCGTGTCGCTGATGGGCTGGCTCTTCGGCATGTTCCCACCCGGTCAGAAGGACCGCTTCGACGCCTACCTGCGCGTCACCGAGCACCTGCAGGCCGCGCACCGCAAGGCCTACGACGTCCTCAAGGAGGGGCCGGGCGACTTCCCGGTCGGGCTCACGCTCTCGATGGCCGACTGGGCCGCCGAGCCCGGCTACGAGGACGAGCTCCCGCGGTACCGCGCCGCGCACGAGGACACCTACCTCGAGGCGGCGCGGGGCGACGATTTCGTCGGCGTCCAGGCCTACTCGCGGAACCGGGTCGGGCCCGACGGCGTGGCCGGGCCGGAGCCCGGCGTCGAGGTGCTCCCGATGGGCTACGAGTACTGGCCTCAGGCGGCCGAGGGCGCGGTCCGCCACGCCGCCGAGGTCGCCCGCACGCCCATCTACGTCACCGAGAACGGCATCGGCACCGACGACGACGAGCAGCGGATCCGGTACGTGCGGGACTCGCTGGCCGGGGTGGCACGCACCATCGACGACGGGCTCGACGTGCGCGGCTTCTTCTATTGGTCCCTGCTCGACAACTTCGAGTGGGCGTTCGGCTACCGGATGCGCTTCGGCCTTGTCGCCGTGGACCGGGCCACCCAGGCCCGGACCATCAAGCCGAGCGGGCGCTGGCTGGCCGAGGTCGTGCGGTCGAACCGCATCGACTGATCACCCGCCCCTCACCGTCCCTTCACCGGGAGCGTCGACGCTTCCGGGGAGGGGAGCGACCAGAATGGGCAGCGTGGAGAAGGGGACGATCGTCGTCGTCGACGACGAGGACAACATCGCCGACCTGGTCGGCCTCTACCTGGAGCGCGAGGGCTTCCGGGTCCTGAAGGCCGCCACCGGCGACGCGGGGCTGGAGGCGTTCCGCCAGCACCGGCCCCGCCTCGTGGTGCTCGACGTGGGCCTGCCCGACGTGGACGGGCTCGAGATCTGCAAGCGCATCCGCCTGACCTCCCAGGTGCCGATCATCTTCCTCACCGCCCGCGACGGCGAGGTCGACCGGGTGCTCGGGCTCGAGCTCGGCGCCGACGACTACCTCACCAAGCCGTTCTCCCCCGCCGAGCTGGTCGCCCGCGTGAAGGCGGTGCTGCGCCGCACCGACGGCGGCCCCGCGCCCGAGGTGGTGCAGGCGGGCCGGGTGACGATCGATGCCGGCCGGCGGGAGGTGCGCGTCGACGACGGCGCGGTCGAGCTGACCACCAAGGAGTTCGACCTGCTGAAGTTCCTCGCCGAGCGGCCCGGCCTGGCCCTGTCCCGCCAGCAGATCCTCGACGGCGTCTGGGGCTACGACTGGTTCGGCGACGCCCGCACCGTCGACGTCCACATCGCCCAGGTGCGCAAGAAGCTCGGGGACGCGGTCGCCATCGACACCGTCCGCGGCGTCGGGTACCGGCTCGAGTCCTCGCGCACCGCCGACGCATGAGCCCGGCCCCCGGGGCGCCCGACCGGCCCCGGCGGCGCCTGCGCACCCGGCTGCTGGTCGCGATGGTCGCCATCGCGTTCGGGGTGCTCGTCCTGGCCGCGGTCGGCGCCGGCGCCATCGCCCGCTCGACCGCCAACGCGGCCGCGGTGCGGAACCTGGAGAAGGAGGCACCCGCGGTCGCGGCCGAGATCGACACCCTCGGCCGCCAGTTCCGCCGCAACCGGGCCACCAGCCCCAACGCCGCCGCCACGTTGTGCCGCGGCCTCGGCGGTGTGCTCCGCATCTCGGGGACCAGCGTCGTCGTGGTGACCGCCAACGGGACCGTCCAGGAGGGCGTCGCGCCCCTCCTCGGCAGCTCGTGCGCGAACCAGGGCAACGTGCAGCTGCCCCGGGACCTGCAGCCCTCCGACCTGAACGTGGACCAGCTGATCGTGGGGCAGCGTCAGTCGGGGGTCGTGAACGGCACCGCCTTCGTCGCCGACCCGCTCCCCACCGTCGGCTCGATCACTCCCGTCGTCGTGCTGACCCAGGGCGTCCAGACCCAGCCCCTGGGCCGAGCCGGCGGTTACTTCCTGCTCACCGGCGCCCTCGCGCTCATCGTCGCCGGCCTCGTCTCGGCCTACCTGGCCCGCCGGCTCACGAAGCCGATCGCGGCCATGCGCGACACCGCGCAGCGAATCGCGGGCGGGGACCTGTCGGCGCGGGTGGGCCTGCACGGCGGACCCGACGACGAGCTGCAAAGCCTGGCCCGCAGCCTCGACGCCATGGCCAACGAGCTCGAGACCGCCCGTGGCCACGAGCGGGCCTTTCTGCTCTCGGTCTCGCACGACCTGCGCACGCCGCTCACGTCGATCCGCGGCTACGCGGAGGCGATCAAGGACGGCCTCGTCGACGACCCCGCCGAGCGGGCCCGCGCCGGGTCGATCATCGCGGCCGAGGCCCGGCGGCTCGAGCGACTCGTCGCCGACCTCCTCGACCTGGCCCGCCTCGACGCGCATCAGTTCTCGCTCAACCCGAAGCCCGTCGACGCCCGCGACGTCGTGTACGACGCGGTCGCGGGCTTCGTGCCGTCGGCACGGGACTGGGGGCTCCGGCTCGAGGTGATGCGGGGCACCCCGGCGCCGGCCGACCTCGACCCCGAGCGGCTGGCCCAGATCACCGCCAACCTGGTCGAGAACGCGCTGAAGTACGCGCGCAGCGCGGTGCGGGTCGACGTCGACCGTCAGGACGGGCAGGTGGAGCTCCACGTCGACGACGACGGCCCCGGGATCCCGGCCGCCGATCGCGACCACGTGTTCGAGCGCCTCTATACGGCCCGCCACGCGCCCGGTCGCAAGGTCGGCACCGGGATCGGCCTCGCCATCGTCCACGAGCTCGCCGGCGCGATGGGGGGCGCGGCGCGCTGCGAGCCGATCGAGGCCGGCGGGACTCGGTTCACGGTGACGATCCCGGCCTGACCGCGCTGCCCACGCCGGCGCGAAGGCGCCGCCACTACCATCGGCGCGGTGCGAGCCGACGACCTGATCCTGATCTCGGTCGACGACCACATCTGCGAGCCGGCCACGATGTTCGACGCCCACGTCCCGGCGCGGTACCGCGACGCCGCGCCCCGGGTGGTCGACGAGCCCGACGGCTCGCAGCAGTGGTACTACGGCGACGTCCGGGGCCGGAACCTGGGGCTGAACGCGGTGGCCGGCAAGCCGCCCGAGATGTTCAACGTGAACCCGTCGCGCTACGAGGACATGCGGCCCGGCTGCTACGACGTCGACGAGCGGGTGCGCGACATGAGCGCGGGCGGGCAGCTGGCGGGACTGAACTTCCCGAACTGGCCCGGGTTCGCGGGCCAGGTCCTGAACCTGGGGCCGGACCGGGACGTCAACCTGGTCATGATCCGCGCCTACAACGACTGGCACGTCGACGAGTGGTGCGGCGCCCACCCGGAGCGCTTCATCCCCTGCGGGATCCTCCCTCTCTTCGACGCCGACCTGGCGGCGGCGGAGGTGCGCCGCCTCGCGGCCAAGGGCTGCCACGCGGTGACGTTCTCGGAGAACCCGGTCGGGATGGGCATGCCGAGCATCCACACCGACGCCTGGGACCCGCTCTTCGCGGCCTGCTCCGACGAGGCCACCGTCCTGTGCTGCCACGTCGGCTCGTCATCCAAGGCCGCCTCCACCGTGCCGGACGCGCCACCTTCGGTGCCGATGAACCTCTCCTCGGTCATGGCCATCTTCACGCTCGGCGACCTGCTGTGGGCCGAGTTCTGGAAGCGCTTCCCGACGTTGCGGTTCGCGCTCACCGAGGGCGACATCGGGTGGATCCCGTACTTCCTCCAACGGGGCGAGCACACCTTCGACCGTCACAACGGCTGGATCGGTCATGAGCTCCCGCAGGGCCGGCGGCCGAGCGAGCTGTTCCGGGACCAGATCCTCTGCTGCTTCATCAACGACCGGGTCGGCGTGAAGCTGCTCTCGGAGTTCAACGTCGACAACGTGTGTTGGGAGTCCGACTACCCGCACTCGGACAGCAGCTGGCCGGAAGCGCCCGAGCGGGTCGCCGAGCTCTTCAGTGATGTCGATGACGCCGTCGTGGCGAAGATCACGCACGAGAACGCGATGCGCCACTACCAGTTCGACCCGTACCGCACCCGGCATGCCGACCGGTGCACGGTCGCCGCCCTGCGCGCTGAGGCGACCGACGTCGACACCGTGACCCACGTCGGGCGGCACGCCGACGACTCTGACCTGAAGGCGTGGCGGCAGATGACCGGCGCGGCGGCGCGCGCCGACAGCTGAGGGCGGCGTCGGACCCGTCAGCCGCGCTGCGTGTTCCGCCGCCCCGCCGCCACGTACCAGGCTGTGGCCACCGCGAGCCAGGTGGCATTGACGGCGACCGCCGTGGGGTCGCGCTTCAGCGCCCAGCCGGTGACGATCGCCACCACCGCCACGTCGTGGGCCACGAACCAGGCGGTCCGCCGTTCGCGAACCACGGGGAGCCAGCGGGCGATCACCGCGATGGAGGTTGGGTAGCCGAACGCGAAGAGTGCGGTCGTCACACCGTCACCAGCGCCGCCGGTCGCTCCTCGCCGTCCCAGCGCAGGAGCGCGTCCGCCGGTGGCTCGACCTCGCGGCGCACCATGGCGAGGCCCACCACTCGGCCCTCGCCCGGGACCGCGGCGGCGCTCGTCAGCGCGCCGCGCTCCCGCCCGTCCACTACGACCGTCGCGCCGGCTGGGGGCGGCGAGGAGCCCTCCATCCGGACGCCCCGCAGGAATCGGTTGACGTGGCCCCGAGTGTCGATGCGGCAGACGAGCTCCTGGCCGACGAAGCATCCCTTCGTGAACGAGACCGCGTCCCGCTCGAGGAACGCCTCCTGGGGGATCGTCGCGTCGTCGACGTCCACGCCGAGGCGCGGCACGCCGGCCTCGATGCGGAACGCCTCGAACCGCTCCGGCGACCACCGCTCGACATCGGCCGGGAGCGCCGCGATCGCGTCGCGCACCGCGGCCGCTGGTCCGAGGAGGTCGACGCCGACGTCACTCCCCCATCGCGTCGAGAGCGCGTGCAGGCCGGGGGGCGTGGCGTCGGCGCCGACCAGGGTCGCCAGGCCGGTCGTAGCCGTCCGGTCGTCGAGCTCGACCTTGACCCGGATGCGGAACCGGCTCAGCGAGGCGGCGAGTCGGGGCCCGTACTCGGCGTCGGTGTCGAGCCACCAGTCGTCGCCCACCCGCAGGGCCCGCAGCGCCACGTCGACCTTGCCCTGCGGCGATAGCAGGAGCGCGGCAACGTGCTCGCCGTCGGCGACCGGGTCGAGGTCCTGCGACACGAGGCTCTGGAGGAAGGACGTCGCGTCAGGCCCGGACGCCACCACCAGCCCGCGCGGCGAGCGGTCGACGACGAAGCGCGTCACGACACCAGCGGCGCCAGGCGGCGCGCCGCGGCCGCCGCCGTGAGCAGCGCCCGGGCCTTGTTCGAACACTCGAGGTCCTCGTCGGCCGGGTCCGAGTCGGCGACGATCCCCGCTCCCGCCTCGACGCTGGCCCGTCCGTCGGGGCCCCACACCATGGTGCGGATCGCGAGGGCGGTGTCGAGGTTGCCGGAGAAGTCGACGTAGCCGACCACGCCCGCGTACGGGCCCCGCTTCACCGGCTCGAGCTCGTCGATGATCTCCATGGCCCGGACCTTCGGCGCCCCGCTGACGGTGCCGGCCGGGAAGGTGGCGCGGAGCACGTCGACGGCGCTGCGACCCTCGGCCAGCTCGCCCGACACCTCGCTCGTCAGGTGCATGACGTGGGAGTACCGCTCGAGGGTCATGAACTCGTCCATCCGCTCGGTCCCGAAGCGCACGACTCGTCCCACGTCGTTGCGGGCCAGGTCGACCAGCATCACGTGCTCGGCCCGCTCCTTCGGGTTCTCCGACAGCTCGGCCGCGAGCCGGCGGTCGTGCTCCTCGCTGCGGCCCCGGTAGCGGGTGCCGGCGATGGGGCGGCTGATGACGCGGCCGTTGAGCACCTGGACCATCGGCTCTGGTGACGACCCGACCAGCGTCGCCTCCGGGTGCCGCATCATGTACATGTAGCGGGAGGGGTTCACCTGCCGCAGGGCTCGGTACACGTCGAAGGGGTCGACCGGCTCGGCGAGGTCGAAGCGCTGGGCCAACACGACCTGGAAGATGTCACCGGCGAGGATGTACTCGCGCGCCACCTCCACCGCGTCCTGGTACATCGCGCCGGGCATCGTGGACTGCACCGCCGGGAGGTCGACCGGCTGCTCGGCCGGTGGGCGCGACGGCACGTAGGGCAGCGGCTGGGCGAGGTCGTTCACGAGCGCGTCCAAGCGGGCGACGGCGCGGTCGTAGGCGCGGTCGACGTCGGGCTCGGCGTCGAGGAACACGTTCTCCACCAGGTAGAGGCGCTGGCGGAAGTGGTCAAAGGCGGCCACGTGCCCGGTCAGCGACAGCACCGCGTCGGGCAGGCCCTGGTCGTCGGCGGGAACGTTCGGCAGCCGCTCGACCTCGCGGACCACGTCGTAGCCGAGGTAGCCGACGACCCCGCCGTGGAACTGCGGCAGGTCGTCGATCCGGGGCGCCCGGTAGACGGCGAGCAGCGCCTCGAGGGCGGCGAGCGCGCCCCGGTCGAGCGGCACCGACGCTGGCACCGGGCCGCCTTCGGCGGTGACCGTCCGCCCGCGGGCGACGAGGGTCAGCGCGGGATCACGGCCGAGGAACGAGAACCGCCCCCAGCGCTGGGCGTGCTCGACCGATTCGAGGAGGAAGCCCGGTGGCCCGGACGGGTCGGCGCCGACCAGCTTCACGAACGCCGAGACCGGCGTCTCGACGTCGGCGAGGACCTCCCGCCAGACCGGCACGACGCTGTGCCCGGCCGCCAGCGAGCGGAACTCGTCGCGCGACGGGCGCAGCCCCTCGTCCGTCACGACTCCGGGCCACCGAACCGCCGGAAGAAGCAGCTGACGGCGCCGGTGTGGCAGGCGCCGCGCCCTTCCTGCTCTACGACGAACAGGAGCACGTCACCGTCGCAGTCGTAGTACGCCTCCCGAACCCACTGGCGGTCGCCCGACGTGTCGCCCTTGCGCCAGAGCTCGCGCCGGCTGCGGCTCCAGAACACCGTCCGCCCCTCCTCGAGGGTGCGGCGCAGCGACTCCTCGTTCATCCAGGCCAGCATGAGGACGCGCCCGGAGGACTGGTCCTGCACGATCGCGGGGACGAGGCCGTCCGCGTTCCACTGGATCTCGCCGAGGTCCTCGTCGCGGACCGGCACCGGCGTCGCGGTGGGAGCCATCGCGTTCGAGCGTAGCCGTCGCCTCCTCGAACGCAGACCGGAATGGGGCGTCGCGCGAGACTCGCCACCCCATGGCCGAGCCCCCGGAGCCGCCGCGCGCGCCACGGCGCCCGACCGTGCTGCGCCACGGCGAGGACGTGCGCGTCGACGACTGGTACTGGCTGCGCGAGCGGGACAACCCGGAGGTGCTCGCCCACCTCGAAGCCGAGAACGAGTACACCGCGGCGATCCTCGGGCCCCTCGAGCCGCACCGCGAGCGGCTCTTCGAGGAGATCAAGCGCCGCGTCGTCGAGACCGACGTCGCCGCGCCGGTGCGCTGGGGCGCCTACCAGTACTTCGCGCGGACGATCGAAGGCCGCCAGTACCCGGTGCACTGCCGCCGCCCCGCCGCCGCGGCGGGACCGGCGGCCCACGAGGAGCCGGGCCGGCTCGGCGGGGAGGAGGTGCTCCTCGACGAGAACGCGCTCGCCCGCCCCGACGAGTACTTCGCGCTCCGAGGCCTCGCGGTGTCACCGGCCCAGCGGCTGCTCGCGTACGCGGTGGACCGCACCGGCGGCGAACGGGCCCAGCTGCGGTTCCGGGACCTCGACGAGGCCCGGGACCTCCCCGACGAGGTCCCGGACACGTACTACGGGCTGGCGTGGGCCGACGAGCGCACCGTCCTCTACGTCCGGCCCGACGAGGCCATGCGCCCGTTCCAGGTGTGGCGGCACGTGCTCGGCGAGGCCGCGGCCGACGACGCCATCGTCTTCGAGGAGCCCGACGAGCGGTTCTACGTGTCCGTCCGCCGGGCCCGATCGGGCTGGGTCGTGCTCGAGACGGCGTCGAAGACGACCAGCGAGGCGTGGCTCGTCGACCCCGACCGTCCGGAGGAGCCGGCCACGGTCGTGCACCCGCGGGAACCGGGTCTCGAGTACCACGTCGAGCCGCACCGCGGCCGGGCCGGGACCCGCCTGTTCATCGTGACGAACGCCGACGGGGCACGCGACTTCCAGGTCGTGGTCGCGCCGGCCGCCACGCCCGGCCGGGCGCACTGGGAGCCGCTGGTGCCGCCGCAGCGCGACGTCCGGGTCGAGCGCGTGGACGCGTTCGCCCGCTACCTGGTGGTGTCGGACCGGGCCGACGGTCTCCCCCGCGTCCGGGCGATCGACCTCGAGGCGGGCACCGACGAGGTCGTCGACACCGGCGACGCGGTCGCCACCACGTGGCTCGGCGGGACGCCGGAGTTCGACACCGACGTGATCCGGGTCGTGGCGACCTCGCTCGTCCTGCCGACCACCGACTACGACTACGCGCTGCCGACCCGCACCGCGGTCGTCGTGAAGCGCCAGCGCGTCGACGGCTACGAACCGGACCGGTTCGAGACGGCCCGGCTCTGGGCCCGGGCCGAGGACGGGGAGGCGGTGCCGATCTCGCTGATCCGCCCCCGGGGCGCGCCGCTCGACGGCACCGGGGCGATGCTGCTCTACGGCTACGGCGCCTACGAGATCTCCATCGACCCGACGTTCTCGATCAGCCGGCTCAGCCTCCTCGAGCGGGGTGTCACGTACGCGATCGCCCACGTCCGAGGCGGGGGCGAGCTCGGCCGCCGCTGGTACGAGGACGGCCGGCTCGACCACAAGCGCAACACCTTCACCGACTTCCTCGCCTGCGCCGACCACCTCGTCGCCGAGGGCCACGTGGCACCGGGGCGGCTGGTGGCCCGGGGTGGCAGCGCGGGCGGGCTGCTCATGGGCGCGGCGCTGAACCTCGCCCCGATCCGGTGGCGCGCCGTCGTCGCCGAGGTGCCGTTCGTCGACTGCCTGACCACCATGCTCGACCCATCACTGCCGCTCACGGTCACCGAGTGGGACGAGTGGGGGAACCCGGCCGCGGACGAGCAGATCTACGCCTACCTGCGGGGCTACTCCCCGTATGACAACGTCCACGCCGCGCCGTACCCGGCCATCCTCGTCACCGCGGGCGTGAACGACCCTCGCGTCCAGTACTGGGAGCCGGCGAAATGGGTGCAGCGGCTGCGGACGACGACGACCGGCGACCAGCCGACGCTGCTGAAGACCGAGCTCGGCGCCGGTCACCACGGCCGCAGCGGCCGCTACGACACCTGGCGGGAAGAGGCGTTCGTGCTCGCGTTCGTGCTCGACGCGGTCGGCGCCGGCGACGCGGACCCGCCGGCGGGCTGACGGCTCAGCGCGTCCACGGGATCGTCGCCGCCAGCTGCCGGCTCTGGGCCAGCAGGGTGCCGTCGGGCGCCCACACCTCCCCGTCCTCCTCCATGAAGCCGTCGGCGGTGACGGTGGTCCGGAACACGGCGAGGACGAAGTCGTCGGTGCGAAGCCCCGGGTGCGGCAGCGACGACCGGAAGTGCACGGTCAGGTCGATCGTCGGGACGAACAGCGATTCCTCGACCCGCGTGAAGATCGCGGGCAGCCAGGCGTCGGTCACCGCCGCGATGGCAGGTGGGTCGAGCAGCTGGGGCTCCTCGCAGCGGATCCACCCGCCGGCCACCGCGTGACGGGCGCGGGGCGCGCCCAGCTCCGGCGGCCGTCCGATCGCCCAGCGGGTGTCCCACCGGGACGCGATGGGCGGCGCCTCCGGCATCGGGGCGGTCCGGGGCAGCGCGTGCGGCGGCGGGACCTCGGGCGGCTCGAGGTCACAGAACGACGGGCCCGGACGTGGTGCCGAGCAGGCGGCGACGGCGAGCGCGACGAGTCGGTCGTCCTGGGTGACGCGGGCCGAGCACGAGGTCAGCGAGCGCCCCTCGCGCTCGATGGTCGTCGTGATCAGCACCTCGCCGGCGTCCGACGGCGACACGAAGTGGATGGTGAGCGACCGGGCCGCTCGAGCCGGGTCACCGACCCGGGCCTCGAGGGCCCGCAGGATGATGGCGGCGAGGTAGCCGCCGTTGGGGCCCCGCACGACGAACCAGCCGGGTTCGATCCGGGCCCGGAACGTGGCCTCGTCCACGCGCGTGACGGCGGTGTCCCGGTCGAGGCTCGGGCCGGCTGGCACCGGGTGACGGTACCCATCGATACGCTCGGCCGCGATGCCCCCGCCGCAGTCCCTCCCGATCGTGACCGACGACGGCACTCGGCTCGAGGCCGAGCTCGCCGTCGCCGCCGGCGAACGAGCGGGGATGGTGCTGTGTCACCCGCACCCGCAGTACGGCGGGACGATGCGCTCGATCGTCATCAGCGCCCTCTTCGAGGCCCTGCCGCCGACCGGGGTGAGCTGCCTGCGGTTCAACTTCCGGGGCGTCGAGGGCAGCGACGGCTTCTACGACGACGGCCGAGGCGAGCGCGCCGACGCCCGAGCCGCCGTCGAGGCGCTCGCCGATCGACTGCCGGCGCCGACGCCGCTCGTCATCGCCGGCTGGTCGTTCGGCGCCGACATCGCCCTGTCCACCCTGGACCCTCGGATCGCGGCCTGGCTGGCCGTCGCGCCGCCGTTCCACTTCGTCGACGATCCGGCCCCGGCCGGCAGCGACGAGCGCCCGAAGCTGCTCGCGCTGGCCGAGCACGACGAGGTGCGGGCGCCGGCCGACGTGCAGGCACGGGTGGCCGGGTGGCGCAGCACCGAGGTGGTCGTGGTCCCGGGGGCGAGCCACTTCTTCGTGGGCCGCACCACGAGGGTGGTCGAGCTGGCGGGGGCGTTCGTCGACCGGGTCACGGCCGCGACGGCGCCGGGGGCGGCCTAGCGATCGGCAATGGGCGGCGCGAGCAGGCTCCCGCGCCGGGCAGTCAGCGGGTGAGGACCGGCGCGAAGCCGTGGCGGTCGAGGAAGGCGGCGCGGCGCTCGACGGCGGTCCGCCAGTGGGTCAGATCGTGCTCGAAGTTGCTGCGGTCGCCGTCCTCGTAGGCGTGCTCGAGCTCGTCGAAGGCCTCGTCCTCGGCGTCGAGCAGCTCGCGGTAGCGCCGCAGAAACGCGTCGTCGATCGTCGCCACCTCGTCCATGCGGTGTCCTCCCCCTCGGCCCGCCGGTGGGCCGCTCCGCGGACGGTACCCGAGACCGGCGCCGGGGTCACGGGCCCGGGGCCACGGCCGCCAGCGCCTCGCCGAGGGTGAAGCGGCCCTCGTACAGGGCCCGGCCGACGATGGCGCCGGCGAGCTGACGGCCCTCTACCTCGAGATGCCGGAGGGCGGTGAGGTCGGCGAGCGATCCGACGCCGCCGCTGGCGATCACCGGAATCGTCGTGGCGCCGAGGACCGCGGCCAGCTGGTCGCGGTCGGGGCCGGCCATGGTCCCGTCCCGGGAGATCTCGGTGACGATGAGCGCCGCGACGCCGACCGACGCCAGCTCGCGCGCCAGGTCGACGAGGTCGCGGCCGGTCGCCTCGGTCCAGCCCTCGACCGCGAGCTCGCGGCCGCGGGCGTCCAGCCCGACCGCGATTCGGCCCGGGTGGGCGGTGCAGAGGTCCTCGACCAGCGCCGGCCGCTCGACCGCCGCGGTGCCGACGACGACCCGGGCCGCACCGGCGAGCAGCAGCGCGCCCGCGGCCTCGAGGCTTCGGACGCCGCCGCCCGCCTGCACCAGGCACGGCACCGCGGCTGCGATGGCCTCGACGACGGCGAGGTTGGCGGGCTCGCCGGTCCGGGCCGCGTCGAGGTCCACGACGTGGATCCAGTGGGCCCCGGCCCCGGCGAACGACCGCGCCACCGCCACCGGGTCATCGGCGTAGACGGTCTCCTCGGCGAAGTCGCCCCGGGTGAGGCGCACCGCCCGCCCGGCGCGCACGTCGATGGCCGGGTAGAGGGTCAGCACCTTCCTACAGGGCGCCCTTCGTGGACGGGACGGCGGTCCCCTCGACCCGCACCGCGTCGCGCAGGGAGCGGGCGACGCCCTTGAACGAGGCCTCGATCACGTGGTGGCCGTTGCGGCCCGACAGCGACCGCAGGTGAAGGGTCAGCATCGCCGCCACCGTGAGCGCCCGCCAGAACTCCTCGCAGAGCTGGGGATCGAAGGTGCCGATCCACTCCGCGACCGGGTCGACGTCGTAGACGAGGTAGGGCCGGCCCGACAGGTCGAGGGCGACCTGCACCAGCGCCTCATCGAGGGGGACGAGCGCCGACGCGAAGCGGCGGACCCCGGCCTTGTCGCCGAGCGC
>CALEYV010000054.1 GCA_937927875.1 uncultured Actinomycetes bacterium
TTTCTGCCTGTCTCGTGGGCTCGGAGATGTGTATAAGAGACAGGCGCCGGACGCGGGGCCGACCGCGGTGGTGCCGTTCTCGAACATCCGTCGACGCACCGCCGAGCACATGGTGCGGTCCAAGGCGACGAGCGCGCACGTGTACACCTCGATGGAGGTCGACTTCGAGCGCATCGCGCGCGTCCGGGCCGAGCACCAGGGTCAGTGGACGGCGAGCGAGGGGTTCTCGCTCACGTACCTGCCGTTCGTCGCCCGCGCCTTCGGCACCGTCGTCGCGCAGTATCCGTACGTCAACGCCAGCGTCGGCGATGACGCGCTCCTCGTGCACGAGGCGGTGAATCTGGGGATCGCCGTCGACCTCGACTTCCAGGGGCTCGTGGCGCCGGTCATCCGCGGCGCCGACGGCAAGCAGCTGCGGCTCCTGGCGCGCGAGATCCGCGACCTCGCCGATCGGGCCCGCAACAAGCAGCTCATGCCGGACGAGGTCCTCGGCGCGACGTTCACGATCACCAACCCTGGCCCGTACGGGACGTTCATGACGCTCCCGATCATCAGCCAGCCCCAGGTCGCGATCCTGTCGACCGACGGCATCCGGAAGCGCCCGACCGTCGTGACCGGTCCCGACGGCGACGATGTCATCGCCGTCCGCCACACCGGCCTGCTCGCCCTCACCTGGGACCACCGCGCCTTCGACGGCGCGTACGCCGCCGCCTTCCTGCAGGCTCTCCAGCACGAGCTCGAGAACCGCGACTGGGCGGCGGAGCTGTATTGACCGGTCCGCTGCGGGTCCGGTGGCTCGGGCGAGTCCGCTACCAAGAGGCGGACACGCTCCAGCGAGCGCTGCACGCGCGGGCCGCCGACGACTACCTGCTGCTGCTCGAGCACGAGCCCGTCTACACGCTCGGGACGCGAGCCGACCCCACCCATGTCCTGGTCCCGCCGGCCTCGGTCGGCGCCGCCCTCGTGCGCACCGACCGCGGCGGCGACGTCACGTACCACGGACCCGGCCAGCTCGTCGGCTACCCGATCGTCTGCATCCCCGGCTGGGGCGACGGCATCCGCGACGTCGTGGGCTACGTCCGGCGGCTCGAGTCGGTGCTCATCGCCGCCCTGGCCGATCTCGGCGTCGATGCCGGCCGCCGGACCGGGCTCACCGGCGTGTGGGTCGGCGACGAGAAGGTCGCCGCCATCGGCGTCCGCGTGGCCCGAGGCCGGACCCGCCACGGCTTCGCGCTGAACGTCGATCCCGACCTCACCATGTTCGAGCACATCATCCCGTGCGGGATCGTCGGGAAGGGCGTGACCTCCCTGGCAAAGCTGCTCGGCCGCGCGCCGACGATGACGACGGTGACCGACGCGGTCACCAGCCGGTTCGCGGCCGAGTTCGGCTACGGCACCATCGAGCGCCAGCGCGTCGCGGGTCGATCGTCGGAACCCGCGCCCGGGGCCCGGCCGAACGAGCGACCCGCGCACCTGCGGCTGCGGCAGGCCGGCGTCGACGTCCCCGAGGAAGACACGACGTTTCGGCGCCCGGCCTGGATGCGGGTGCGCGCCGACCTCGGCGGCGAGTACCGCAGCATGAAGCGGCTGATGCGCAGCCTCGACCTCAACACGGTCTGTGAAGAGGCGGGGTGCCCGAACATCTACGAGTGCTGGAGCGACCGCACGGCCACGTTCATGCTCCTCGGCTCCCGCTGCACCCGTGCCTGTGGCTTCTGCCTTGTCGACACCCGCCGGCCGCTGCCGCTCGACGAGGCCGAGCCGGAGCGGGTGGCGGAGGCGGTCGCCGCCCTCGGCCTGGCCCACGCGGTGGTCACCAGCGTCGCCCGCGACGACCAGCCGGACGGCGGCGCGGCGATCTTCGCGTCGACGATCCGCGCCATCCGCGCCCGCGCGCCCGGGACCGCGGTCGAGGTTCTCATCCCGGACTGCAAGGGCGACCCGAGCTCGCTCGACGTCATCTTCGAGGCCCGGCCCGACGTGCTGAACCACAACCTCGAGACGGTGGCCCGCCTGCAGCGGGCGGCTCGCCCGAACGCCGGGTACGCGCGCTCGCTCGGGGTTCTCGCTCGCGCCGCCGACCGCGGCCTGCTCACGAAGTCCGGCCTGATCGTCGGGTTCGGCGAGACGCTCGACGAGCTGCGGGGCGCGATCGCCGACCTGCGCGCGGTCGGGGTCAACGTCCTCACCGTCGGGCAATACCTGCGCCCGTCGGCCGACCACCTGCCTATCGTGCGCTGGTGGACGCCGGACGAGTTCGATCGGCTCGCCGACTACGCCCGCGGGCTCGGGTTCACGCACGTGGAGGCGGGGCCGCTCGTCCGCTCCAGCTACCACGCCCGTCGCGCGACGACGGCGTCATCGGCGCCCGTCACCGCGGCGGCGTCGTGAGCGGCCCGCTGCCCGCCGGACGCTGAGATGGGCCGCGTCCTCGACGAGATCACGCCCGAGATCGCCTCGTTCCTCGCCGCCCAGCACCTGTTCTTCGTCGCCACCGCACCCACCGGCGACGGTCACATCAACTGCTCGCCGAAGGGGCTCGACACCTTCACCGTGATCGATCCCCACCACGTCGCGTACCTCGACCTCACCGGGAGCGGCATCGAGACCGCCGCCCACCTGCGCGACAACGGTCGGATCACCCTCATGTTCTGCGCCTTCGAGGACAAGCCGAACATCGTCCGGCTGTACGGGCGGGGCGAGGTGCTCGACCTCGCCGCACCGGATGCCGCCGACCTCCTGGACCGGTGGTCCGCGTACCCCGGGGCCCGCAGCGTGATCCGGGTCGAGGTGACGCGCGTCTCGACGTCGTGCGGCTACGCCGTCCCGCTCCTGCGCTACGAGGGTGAGCGGTCGCGGCTCATCGAGTGGGCCGAGCACAAGGGTCCCGACGGCGTCCGGGAGTACCGGGCCGACCAGAACACCGAGAGCATCGACGGCCTGCCCGGCCTGCCCGGTTTGGCGGCGGGCCGCTGATGTACCGGCCGCGGATCGACCGAGCCCGCGCCCGCATGGCCGACGTCGGGGTGGACGCGCTCTGCCTGTCGGTCGGTCCCGACCTCCCCTACCTGACCGGGTACACGGCCATGCCGCTCGAGCGGCTCACGATGCTCGTGCTGCCACGGGACGGCGAGGCGGTGCTCGTCGTCCCCGAGCTCGAGGCCCCGCGCGTGGCCGACCCGGCGGGCGCGTTCGCGATCCGGCCGTGGGCCGAGACCGAGGACCCGATCCGGCTGGTGGCGGCCCTGGTCCCGGACGCCGGCGTGGCCGCGATCGGCGACCAGACCTGGGCCCGGTTCGTGCTCGCGCTCGAGGCCGCGCTCCCGAAGGTGCGCTTCGTCCCCGCCAACCAGGTGACCGCCCCGCTGCGGATGGTGAAGGACGCGGCCGAGATCGAGGCCCTCCAGCGGGCCGCGACCGCGGTCGACGAGATCGCGCTGGCGCTCCGGGACCGGCCGTTCGGCGGTCGCCAGGAGCGTGACGTGGCCCGGGAGGTCGTGGAGCGGATGCTCGACCTCGGGCACGAGCGAGCGAACTTCGCGATCGTCGCGTCGGGACCGAACGGTGCCAGCCCACACCACGAGCCGGCGGGCCGGGTCATCGAGCCGGGCGACGTCGTCGTCTGCGACTTCGGCGGGACGATGGACGGCTACTGCTCCGACATCACCCGCATGTACGCGGTCGGGGACCCGGAGCCCCAGATCCGAGACGACTACGCGGTGCTGCAGGAGGCGCAGGAGGCCGCGGTCCGGGCCGCGACCGTCGGCACCGCGTGCGCCGAGGTCGACGCGGTCGCCCGCGGCGTCCTCGCGTCGGCTGGCCTCGACGGGTTCTTCGTGCACCGGACCGGGCATGGCATCGGGATGGAGGCCCACGAGGACCCCTACCTCGTGGCCGGGAACGCGGGGCCGCTCGAGCCCGGGCATGCGTTCAGCGTTGAGCCCGGTGTCTACCGACCGGGGCGGTTCGGCCTCCGCTTGGAGGACATCGTGGTCGCGACCGAGGACGGGCCACGGCGGCTCAACGACGCGCCTCGGGACCTCGCCATCGTCGGCTGACCGAGCTGCCCATGCGCCTCGATGTGTCGACGGTGCTCCTGCAGTGGGCCGCCGGCGGGCTGCTCGGGGGCTGGTGCACGACCCGGCGCCGCGTGGTGGGTACGGGCTACGGCTGGCTGTTCCGAGGCGTCTTCGTGGTGCTGGGGGCCGGCGGCACGGCGGCGGCGGTGACGGCGTCGAGCCACGGCGTCGGCGACGCGGTCCGGATCGGGGGCGGGGCGGCGATGGTCGCCTTGGCCGTCGCCGCGATCGCGGTGTCGGTCCAGCGCCGGCGCAACCCGGTGTCCGACCGCGAGCGGGGCTTCCCGCCCCTGCTCGACCTCGCCGGCCCGGTGGCCGGGACCATCGCGCTCCTCGGCGCGGCGCGAGTCGTCGGCGGTCCCTACGCGCTGTCGGCCGGTCGGCTGCTGGTCGGCGCCGTCTTCCTCGGGCTCGTCACCGACGCCATGCTGCTCGGCCACTGGTACCTCGTACAGCCGGGCCTGTCGCGCGACCCGATCAAAGAGCTCGTCCGCCTGGTGGTGTGGGTCTGGCCGCTAGAGGTGGCGCTGCTCCTCGTGCCGACCGGGATGATCAGCGTGCTCGACGGGCGCATCGACGACGGGTACGGCGGCCTGCTGGGATGGACGTGGGTCCTCAGCGCGCTCACGACGCTCGGCCTCGCCCTCCTGGCCCGCCGCGCGCTCGACGAGCCGTACTACTCGGCGGTGATGGCCACGACCGGCCTGCTCTACCTGGCCATCCTGACCGCCTTCGGAACCGACGTCCTCGCCCGCGCGCTGCTCGCCAGCTGACCCCGTGTTTGAGGGCGGCGCCACCGTTCGGACCCGGCTCGAGAAGTCGGGCCCGTCGGCGCGTGCGCGCGGGTCTAGAGGCTGGGCTCCGCGCGCGGGCGTCGGAGCCCCCGCCGGCGGTCCCGCCATCGGGAGCCCAGCATTCGTGGCGCCCGCACCGCGTAGCCCGCGAGCGCTCGGAGCCGCCCGCGGACCAACCGGCTCCGGGGCCGGCCGGCGTGCAGGAGCGGGCTGACGACGTCGCGACGTGCGTACGACGCCGTCGTCGCCAGGTAGCGCACGAGGGCTCGAAGCACCGAGCGGAAGGGCGCGTGGCGCGTCAGCACGAGCAGCCGGTTCCGCTCGTCGAAGTAGTGCTTGCGCGCCGAGTGCGCGTCCGACGTCGCGGCGTGCAGGTGCCGGACCGTCGACTCGGGCACGTAGCGGTAGCGCCAGCCCCGCCGGCGGCCGCGCCACGCCAGCTCGAGGTCCTCGTAATAGAGGAAGAGGCGCTCGTCGAGGAGCCCGACGTCGTCGAGGTACTCGCGACGCAGCAGCACCGCGCCGCCGCACCAGGCGAAGATGTCCTGGCCGGCGTCGAAGCGCCCGTCGTCCGGTTCGAGGTACCCGCGGTCGGCGCCGTACCCACCGGCCACGAGGTCGGTGCCGACGTTGTTGACGATCGTGCGCGCCGGGCCGGTGAGCGGGACGTCGTGCCAGGCCGGCTCGGCTCCCATCTCGACGTCGGCGCCGTCGGGGCCCGAGGCGACGCGGGCGTGGATCGGGGACGGCGCGGCGAGCCGGAGCTCACCGTGGCGGGGGCCGTCTGACGACACCGGCAGTCGCAGCTCGGCGGACGCCCCGGTCCATTCGCCGCGGTCCGGCGCCGGGTCGCGGCCCCAGAAGCCGCGCACGAGCTGGGCCCGTCCCCAGACGTCGACGCCGTCCACGCGGGCCCCGGTGACGAAGGTGCCGAGGTCTCGCCGGTCCCCCCGCCCGGGCCGGTGGGTGGGCGCCTCGATCGTGAGGTCCACGAAGCGGTCGGCGAACACGATCTTCGGACTCGCGGCGCCGAGCCCGGGGTCGTGCTCGAGCGCGCCGAGGAGCGGCCCCAGCCAGCCCGGCTCGACGGTGGCGTCGTTGTTGACGAGCGCCACGAACGGCGCGTCGGGGAGAGCGGCGATGCCGAGGTTGCAGCCGCCGGCAAAGCCCCGGTTCGTCGGGCTCTCGACGACCGTGATCGCCGGCAGCTCGACGCGGACGCGGGATGCGATCCCGTCGGTCGATGCGTTGTCGACCAGCACGACCGTGAGCACCGCGTCACCCTCGGTCGCCAGGAGGCTACGGAGGCAGCTGAGCGTCTGCTCGCCGCCGTTGTAGTTGAGGACGACCGCTCCGACGCGCGTCCCGGTCACCGGCTCGTGAGCTCGGCCACGAGCCGGTCGAGGGACGCCCGGTAGTCGGGAAGGAGCTCGATCCCGGATCGGCGAAGCGCCAGGTTGTCGAGCACCGAGTTCGCAGGCCGCGGCGCGGGGCGTGGCGGGTCGAGGTCCGCCGTCGCGATCGGCTGGACCCGCTGAGGATCGAGGCCGGCCGCCTCGAGGACGGCACGGGCGAACTCGTACCAGGTGACGGCGCCCTGGTTCGTCACGTGGAACAGGCCCGGCCGGCGCTCGGCGACGAGCCGCCGGATCATCGGCGCCGCGTCCTCGGCGAAGGTGGGGTGGCCGCGTTGGTCGTCCACGAAGCTGAGCCGATCGTGCTCGCCGGCGAGTCGCAGGATCGTCTTGACCATGTTGGAGCCGTGCCGTCCGCAGACCCACGACAGCCGAACGATCGTGGTGTCCGGGTTCTGGTCCGCCTCGCGCTCGCCCGCGAGCTTCGAGCGCCCGTACGACGATCGCGGGTTCGGCGCGTCCCACTCGGTGTAGGGCTCGGGCTTCGTACCGTCGAAGACGTAGTCGGTCGACAGGTAGCAGAGATGGGCGCCGACGCGCCGAGACGCCTCGGCGACGTGGCGGGTGGCGAGCCCGTTGACGGCCAGCGCTCGCTCGGGGTCGGACTCGCAGGCGTCGACCGCCGTCCACGCGGCGGCGTGCACGACCGCGTCGGGCCGGGTTGCAGTCACGCAGGCCAGCACCGCTTCGCGCTCGGTCACGTCGAGGCGGCCGTGGTCGGCGGCCACGACGTCGTGGTCCGCGAAGGCCTGCCGCAGCTCGTGCCCGACCTGCCCGCCCGCGCCCGTCACCAGGACGCGCACCGCCCTAGCTGCCTCGTCGCTTCAGCGGCTCCCACCACCAGCGGTGGTCGCGGTACCAGGACACGGTCTGTTCGAGCGCGGCCGGGAAGTCCCACGCCGGCGCCCAGCCCAGCGCGGCCACCTTGGAGGTGTCGATCGAGTACCGCCGGTCGTGGCCGAGCCGGTCCGTGACGTACTCGATCATGGAGTCGTCCTGGCCGAGGAGCGCGAGGACGGCGTCGGTGAGCGCCCGGTTCGGCATCTCGTTGCCGGCGCCGATGTTGTAGATCTCGCCGTCGACGCCCTGGCGGAGGACGAGGTCGATGCCGGTGCAGTTGTCCTCGACGAAGCACCAGTCGCGCACGTTCATGCCATCGCCGTAGAGCGGGACCCGCTGACCGTCCAGCAGGTTCGTGATGAAGAGCGGGAGGACCTTCTCCGGATACTGGTAGGGCCCGAAGTTGTTCGACGACCGCGTCACTACCACCGGAAGGCCGTACGTCTCGCGGTAGGCGAGCGCGATGAGGTCCGAGGCGGCCTTCGACGCCGAGTACGGCGAGCGGGGACCGAGCTGGTCGGTCTCGGCGAAGGAGCCCTCCAGGATGGACCCGTAGACCTCGTCGGTCGAGATGTGGAGGAAGCGCTGGACGCCGAGCCGGCGCGCGACGTCGCAGAGCACGTTCGTGCCGTCGCAGTTCGTCCGGACGAACTGATCCGGTGATGCGATCGAACGGTCAACGTGGCTCTCCGCCGCGAAGTGCACGACGGTGTCGTGGCCGTCCAGCGCTGCCGCGACCGCGTCCCGGTCGGTGATGTCGCCCTTGACGAACGCGTAGCGCGGGTCGTCGTCGAGCCCGCGAAGGTTGTCCAGGTTGCCGGCGTAGGTGAGGGCGTCGAAAACCGTGACGTCGTCGTCGGAGCTGCCGAGGACATGCCGGACGTAGTTCGAGCCGATGAAGCCGGCGCCGCCGGTGACGAAGAGCCGCATGGTCAGGTCCGCAGCGCGAAGTGGGGTCGCCGCCCGGCCGGGAGGTCAGCCCGGACCGGGTTCGCCTGGTCGCGGGCGGAGAGGATCGGTTGCTCGATGCCCCAGTCGGCACCGATGGCGGGGTCGTCCCAGGCGACGCCCAGTTCGTCGGCGGGGTTGTAGTAGCCGTCGACGAGGTACGTGATGGTCATGTTCGAGAGCGCAGCGAACCCGTGCGCCACGCCGGGCGGGATGAAGATGCCGCGGTGGTCGTGGGTGCCGTCCGGGCGGGCGCCGAGGTCCAAGGTGAGCGTCGATCCATCGGTCGGGGACTCCTCGCGGAGATCGTGTAGCACGATCCGGGCGCGACCGAACGGCACATACCAGTAGTCGGCTTGGTGCAGATGGTAGTGGAGCCCCACGACGCAGCCCTCCTGGCGGTCAGCGCGGTTTGCCTGCACCATCTCGCGGCCCTGCGGGAACCAGGAGCGCCGGTAGGTCTCGACGAACACACCGCGCTCGTCGCCGAACAACGCAGGGTCGGCGACGTACACGCCCGCGATGGCGTCCGATTCGGTGACGGTCGGCATGGTCGGAGGTGTTCCTTCTAGCCGAGGTCGACGTTCGAGTGGTCGCCGAGCATGAGACGGATCGCCAGCGGGCGCTTCCCGGATCGCGTGAGCTCGACCTCCCGGCCGATGAGCGAATCGGCGATTCCGCCGACCCCGACGATCCGGCTCCGCTCGAGGACGACCGAGTGGTCGAGCTCGGTGTCGACGATCTCGCAGTCGCCGGCGACCGACGTGAACGGGCCGATGTAGCTGTCGACGAGCCGAGTGTTGGGGCCGATGATCGCCGGACCCCGTACCCGCGAGCCGACGAGCTTCGCCCCGGCTTCGATGACGACTCGCCCCTCGATCGTCGACGCGTCGTCGACCTCGCCGAGGATCTTCGGCTCGAGGTGCTCGAGGATGTACCGGTTCGCCTCGAGCAGCGGGTCCTTCTTGCCGGTATCGATCCACCACCCCTCGAGCACCTCGTGGCGGACCTTGTGCCCGTGGTCGAGCAGCCACTGGATCGCGTCGGTGATCTCCAGCTCGCCTCGCCCCGATGGCGTGATCGAATTGACCGCCTCGTGGACGTGAGGGTCGAACAGGTACACGCCCACCAGCGCCAGGTCTGAAGGCGGGTCAGCGGGCTTTTCGACGAGTTCCAGCACGTCGCCGTCCTCGCTGACCGCGGCCACGCCGAACTGACGGGGGTCATCGACGTGGGCGAGCAGGATCTGCGCGACCGGTGCCGCGCTCCCTGCCCCGCGCTTCGACGCCTCGAAGCGCTCCACGAATCCGGCGAGGCCCTGCTGCAGCATGTTGTCGCCGAGGTACATCACGAACTCGTCGTCACCGAGGAACTCCCGCGCGACCAGGACACAGTGGGCGAGGCCCAGGGGCGCCGCCTGCGGCAGGTACGTGACGTCGACGCCCCACCGGGACCCGTCGCCGACCGCGGCCCGGATCTCGTCGCCCGTGTCGCCGATGATGATCCCGACGTCGCGGATCCCCGCATCGACCATGTCCTCGATGCCGTAGAACAGGATCGGTTTGTTCGCGACCGGCACCAGCTGCTTGGCGCTGGTGTGCGTGATCGGACGCAAGCGGGTGCCGGCCCCTCCGGCGAGGATCAAGCCCTTCATCGCGCCGATGATCGTAGGCGATCATCTCCGATGGACCCGATGCGGTCCCGCCCGAGCGCGGGTGGTCGCGTCGTTGGCGCGGTGTCGCAGCGTCTACGCCGGGGATCATCCGCGCTCAGGGGTTCGCTGTGTCCTCGCTCGCCGCGCTGGTCGTGGCTGGCGGCCGGCGGCGCCACCTACCATCTCCGATCAAGTGGTGGGGGTCCGAAGCGAATCTCGCGATCCTGATCGTCGGTCGCCTGGGTTCCCAGCCGCCGACCGGTGGGGCGTCCTTCACGTTCCGAAGACGGGCGGAACGGCGGTTCGTTCCGCGATCGCGGGGCACGTTTCTTGCTACATCGGCCCGCTCTATATCGACGAGACCCTTATCGCCGGCGCTGAGGTCGACGAGCTCCCCGAAGAGACGCGGGTGCAAGTCGCGCGACGTGGCGACCTCCGAGCGATCGACCGGCGATATCAGCTCGTCATGGGACACCACACCCCCGAATCGCTGCTTGACGGCGGCTTCGGCGGGCTCGGGACGCAGGTCCGTGAGCCGCGCGCGCGGCTCCTGAGCCTCTACCGGTATTGGCAGACGCTGCCTGACGCCATCATCGACAGCTGGGGCGTTTGGGGAACGACCGCGCTTCGCGCCGCGGCGCTCCCGTTGGAGCGGTTCCTGTCGTCGGCTCCCGCGTGGGTGGCCACGGATAACGCAGTTGCGCGCCAGCTCCTGAGCCTCGACGCCGTGCCGCCGCCCTCGGCCCGGCGACTGCTCGAGCGAGCGCTTCGGGGCGACGGGTATCGGACACTGCGGGACAACCTGCGAGTCGCGGAGTGGAGTCGCGACTCGCAGCGATTCGCAGATCGAATCTGCGAGGCGATCGGCGTGCCGACGACCGTCGTGGACCGAGTCAACGAGACGCCGGTGGTCCACGACGGCCAACGCCTCGGCCCGGTCGCGCTGGCGATGCTCGACGACCGCACCACGATTGATCGTGAGCTGCTGGATCGCCTCATGGCGGACGGCTTGGTCGCCGCCCGATCAGTGGAGGACCTCGACACGGAGTGGAAGGAGACCGCGGAACGGTTGGGCTTCGGCCTGGACTGATCGCCCGGTTCCTTTGGGGCGCTGATCAGGCGATGAAGTACTTGGCCTCCGGGTGCGGGACGATGATCGCCGACGTGGTCTGCTCGGGGTCGAGCTGGTACTCCTCGGTGAGCCGGACACCGATCTGGCCAAGGTCGAGCAGGTCGTCGAGCTTGGCCTGGTCTTCGAGGTCGGGGCACGCCGGGTAGCCCCACGAGTACCGGGAGCCCCGATACTGCTGACGGAACAGGCCGGTCAGCGTGGGGCCGTCCTCGTCGGCGAAGCCCCACTCCTCACGGATGCGCCGGTGCCAGTACTCGGCAAGCGCCTCGGTCATCTCGACCGACAGCCCGTGCACCAGCAGGTAGTCGCGATACTGGTCGGCCGCGAACAGCTCCCGCTCGCGCTCGGTTGCCTTCTCGCCCATGGTCACCACATGGAAGGCGGCGTAGTCGGCGTCGCCGGACTCGACGGGCCGGAAGAAGTCCGCGATGCAGAGATGTCGGTCCTTGCGCTGGCGGGGGAACGTGAAGCGGAGCCGCTCGCTCCGCCGGTCGTCGTCGGTCCACACGACGAGGTCGTTGCCGTCGGCGTTGGCGGGGAAGTATCCCCAGACGACGGCCGGGACGAGCGTCCCCTCGGCGTGGGCGACGGCGAGCTGCTCGCGCAGGAGCGGTTTCAGACGCGCCTTGAACGCCTCGTCCGGCTCGGGCTTGCCGTCGTGCCGCTCGGGTCGGAACTGCCACTGGTTCCGGAACAGTGCCGTCTCGTTCAGGTAGGCGGCGATGTCGTCGAGGGCGATGCCCTTCGCGACTCGGGCGTCGAGGAACGGCGGCGTGAAGATCGGCACGTCGCGCGCCACGTCGGACGGATCAGACGTCGGCTGGTCGGTCCCGACGCGCTTGGCGCGGGCCGGCAGGTCGCGACCGCCGGGCGCCCGCCCGAAGTCAGCGTCGAGGGTGCCGGCCCGCTTGCCGGTCATCAGCGCCTCCATCGTCCGCAGGCCCTCGAAGGCGTCCTTGCCGTAGAACAGGCGGCCGTTGTAGATGCCTCGGAGGTCCTTCTCGACGTAGGTGCGTGTGAGCGCGGCGCCGCCGAGCAGGACCGGGATCTCGGCCAGCCCGAGCGTGTTCAGCTCTTCGAGGTTCTCGCGCATGATCAGCGTGCTCTTCACGAGGAGCCCGCTCATCCCAATGGCGTCGGCCTCGACCTCCTTGGCCTTGTCGACGAACGACTGCAGCGGTGCCTTGATTCCGATGTTGTGCACCTCGTAGCCGTTGTTGGTGAGGATGATGTCGACGAGGTTCTTGCCGATGTCGTGCACGT
>CALEYV010000055.1 GCA_937927875.1 uncultured Actinomycetes bacterium
GGGCCCCGCCCGCCCGCGCTCATCGCGACGACGAAGGGCGGCCCGCTCCTCGTCTACGACCAGCCGAACGGGAAGGTCGTGAGCATGCTGTCGGCCAAGACCGACTACCAGCTGCCGCGCACCGTCCTCGCCACCAGCTCCCAGCCCAACTGGCTGCAGGTCCTGCTGCCCCAGAAGCCCAACGACAGCACCGGGTGGATCAAGGGCTCGGACGTCACGATGACCACGACGGACTACTCGATGCGGGTCTCGCTCGGCCAGCACCACATCTGGCTCTACAAGGCCGGCGCGCCGGTCGTCGACAGCGCAGTCGTGATCGGCAAGAAGGAGACGCCGACGCCGACCGGCTTGTTCTACGTGACCGACCCCGTCGACCTGCAGTCCCAGCCGAACGGCCCGTACGGCGCGTTCGCGCTGGGCTTGTCCGGCTACTCGAACGTGCTCCCGAGCTTCGACGGCGGCCCGCCCCAGATCGCCGTGCACGGCACGCCGTTCCCGGACCAGGTCGGCCAGGACATCTCGAACGGCTGCGTGCGGGTCCCGAGCCCGATCATCCTGCAGATCGCCAAGCTCGTTCCCCTCGGGACGCCGGTCACGATCCAGGCCTAAAACGCGGGCTCGGAACCCGCCGCGCCGCCGGTCGGCGGGGCACGCCGGGACTCGCGATCTCGACGCCGGTCGTCAACGCCCGCTCGTTGTCGCTCCCGCCGAATCGCACGCACGCTGCACGTCGAGGATCTGACCACGGTGCTGCTGCGCGTGGACCGAAACAAACAGCAGCCACTGCGCGCCGTCGAACAGCCCGAAGGCCGGGTGTCGGAGAGCACAGTCTCGCAAGTCGATCTCGACGCCGTCGTACCAGTCCACGATGGACCGCATGCTCGCCTGGAAGCCAGCGACGCTCTCGTCCCTGCTCATCCGGGTACCGACCGGATCTTCAGCACCGGGAGGGGCAGGCCCACCGCCGCCGTAGAAGATGTAGGGCAGGTCCGCGTCCTCGAAATCGGGATGCCGATCCCCGCGTGGGGACGAGACGACCACGTCTTGCAAGACCCGAAGAATCCCGGCGTTGGCGCCGGTGACATGCTCGACAACCTGCGGGATCGTCCAGGCACGGCTCCCCGTCCCCTCCGGCTGGAACTCCCAGTGCACGGTCGTCGTGCCTTCACAGGCGTCGACGAAGCGGCGCTCCGCACGTTCGACAGCCTCGCGAACCTCGACCCGAGTCAGCATCGTGCACCTCCGACCCCAGAAGCCTGGATTGCATCGCCCGCGAGATGATGCCCTGCCTCCGCCGCCGACGTCCCGGGCCGGCCCGAGATCTCGCAGGTCAGCCGAGGAACTCGCGGGTGAGGGCTGCCAGCTCGTCGGGGCGCTCGAAGATCAGCCAGTGGGCAGCCTGGTCGACAACCGCGAGGCGAGCATCGGGGATCTCGGCCGCGAGGGTCTCGGCGTGCGCGAGCGGCACCAGCCCGTCCTGGGCGCCGGCCACGACCAGCGTGGGGGCGGTGACGCGGCGCAGCCGGCTCCGCAGCTTCGGGTCGTGCAGGTACGGGTCCCAGCCGAGTCGAGCGGTGGCGCCGAGCGCCTTCCACATCGGGAGCACGAGCTCGATCGGGATCTCGACCTGCTTGCCGACGTCACCGGTGAACTCCTCCATCGCGTGCATGGCGGCCGCGACGGGGTGCTCTTGGTCGACGAACAGCATCTCGGCCAGCTCGGCCGGCGAGCGACCGAACATCTCGGCGATCGGCGCCTCCGGCAGGTAGAGGCCGACCGGGTTCACGAGCACCATCCGCCCGACCCGCTCTGGGTACCGAACCGCGAGCTCGAGGGCCATCCAGCCGCCGAGCGAGCACCCGAGGACGTTCGGCGCCTCGAGCTGCAGCAGCCCCCAGAGATCGAGGAGGTGGAAGACGGCGTCGTCGATGCCATCGATCTCCTCGATGCCCTCCGACTCGCCGAAGCCGGGGAAGATCGGCGCCCACACCTCGAAGCCCTCGGCGAGGTCCTCGAGCAGCGGCAGGCCCTGGGCCTCACCGCCAGCCGAGTGCAGGTACACCAGCGGCGGCCCGCTGCCGCCGTGGAAGACCTGGATCTTGCCGAGCGGCGCGGCGACGAACTCCTCCTGCAGCGCCGCCATCAGGCGACCGCCGCCGCCGGTCGGTGGACCGGCGCGCCGGCCGGGAACTCGCGCTCGAGCGCCGGCTTGACCTCGCCGGCGAACAGCTCGAGGTTCTTCCGGGTCAGGTCGCCGGGCAGGCTCCCGAGCTGGAACAGGCCGAGCAGGTTGCCGGTCCCGAGCGCGCCCAGCGACTCGACGAGCTGCTCGGTGACCGTGGCCGGGGAGCCGACGATCGCGTAGCGGCCGTCGACGATCTCGTCCCAGTCGGTGACGTTCAGCATGAACGTGCCCGCGCCCTTCAAGATGTTGGCGAGCGAGCGCGCCGACGTGTACCCGGGCGGCTGGATCGTGATGCCGGGCAGGAGCCGCTTCACGAAGTACCAGAGGTGCTCCTCGTACTCGCGGCGGGCCTGGGCATCGGTCTCGGCGACGTAGATCGGGACCAGCCAGCCCGCCTGCAGCGGATCGGCCTCGTAGCCCTCGGCCTGGCAGGCGTCGCGGAACATCTGGAACGTCCGCTTGAAGACGTCGAGGTGGAAGTAGGGGATGCCCATGTAGGCGTAGCGATGGCGGGCGACGAACTCCATCGTCTCCACCGAGCCCGCGCCCGGGATCCAGACTTCGGGGTGCGGCTGCTGGATCGGGCGCGGCCACGGGTTCACGTACCGGATGCGGAAGTGCTTGCCGATCCACTCGAAGGGGCCGGGCGTCGTCCACGCCTTCAGGATCAGGTCGTGGGCCTCCTGGAAGCGCTCCCGCGCGTACGCAGGGTTGACCGAGAACGAGTAGTACTCGGGGCCGCCGCCGACCACCATGCCGGCGATAAGCCGCCCGCCGCTGATGCAGTCGATCATGGCGAACTCCTCGGCGACCCGGGTCGGCGGGTCGTAGAGCGGGAGCGCGTTGCCGACCACGGCCACCCGCATCCGGCTCGACAGCCGGGCGACGATCGACGCCATGAGGTTCGGCGACGGCATGAGCCCGTACGCGTTCTGGTGGTGCTCGTTGACGCACACCCCGTCGAAGCCCAGCTCCTCGGCGTACAGCAGCTCGCCGAGGTACCGGTTGTAGAGCTCGCCGCCGTGCACCGGGTCGAACAGCGAGTTCGGGCACGTGACCCATGCCGGGCCTTCGTAGGCGGGGTCGAGACCGATGTACGGCATGAGATGGAACGAGAAGAAGCGCACGCGCCGCACCTCCGGGTCGAGGCCTCACCCTAATGGGCACCGCGAGGGCACGGTCGCGAGTCGGCGTCAGCTCGCTGGCATGACGGTCAGGGTGTCGAGCCCACCGGTACGATGCCGCCGCCGTGCTGCGCCGGATGTTCCCTCGTCCCGTCGCGGTGGGCCTCGCGGCCGCGTGCATCTTCGTCGGCGGGGTCGTGCTCGCCGGCGCGCTCCTGCGTCACCGTGACACGCCGCATCCCGCCCGCCACCCGACCACCGCGACGGTGCCGACCACCACCGGGAGGAGCCTCCCATGACCGAGCCGACGACCCTGCTCGACGGCGGCGCCTTCCTCGAGGGGCCGCGATGGCACGACGGCGCGCTGTGGGTCTCCGACATGCACGCCGGGGAGGTGCTGCGGGTCACGCCCGACGGGGACGCCGACGTGGTGGCGAACGTGGCCGGCGACCCCTCGGGGCTCGGCTGGCGACCCGACGGCACGATGCTCATCGTCTCGATGCGCGACCGCCAGCTGCTGGCCCGAGACCCGGGCGGGACGGTCAGCGTGGCGGCCGACTGCTCGGCACTCGCCCCCCACGAGATCAACGACCTGGTCGTCGACGCCCGGGGCTACGCGTTCATCAGCCAGTTCGGCTTCGACTTCCACGGTGGCGCGCCGCTCCGGAAGGCGCCCCTCGTGCGGGTCGACCCCGACGGCGCAGTGGCGCTCGCCACCGAAGGGCTGCGGATGGCCAACGGCATGGTCGTCACCCGCGACGGGAAGACCCTCGTGGCGGCCGAGAGCGCTGGCAAGGACCTCGTCGCGTTCGACCTCGGCCCCGATGGCACCCTCTCGAACCAGCGGGTGTGGGCGCCGCTCCCCGAGTATCCCGACGGGATCTGCATCGACGCCGAGGACGGGGTGTGGATCGCGTCGCCGGTCGGCGACGTGTTCGTCCGCGTGGTCGAGGGCGGCGACGTCACCGACACCGTCGAGGTGCCGGGCCGGCACGCCATCGCGTGCGCGATCGGCGGCGGCGACGGGCGCACGCTGTTCCTGTGCACGTCGCCGACCCACGGCCAGCCTGAGGAGTCGCGGGCGGCGAGGGGGGCGCGGGTCGAGACGGTGACGGTGTCGGTGCCGGCCTGATCGGGGGTCAGAAGCCGGGATCGGCGAACGGGTCGGCGGACTCGGGGGCCTCGATCGCCAGCTCCTCGACGCCGAGCTCGGCCGCCAGCCCCTCGTAGCCGAGCACCTCCAGCCGGTCCGCGAGCTCGGGTCCGCCACTCGTGACGACCCGGCCCGCCAGCAGGACGTGCACGCGGTCGGGGCGCAGCTCCTGCAGCAGCCGGACGTAATGGGTGATCGCCAGCACGCCGACCTTCGCCTCCCGGGTCAGCGACGCGACCCGCCCCGCCAGGCCGCGCAGCGCGTCGACGTCGAGCCCGGAGTCGAGCTCGTCGAGGATCGCGATCCGCGGCCGCAGCACTGCCAGCTGCAGCGTCTCGAGCCGCTTTTGCTCGCCGCCCGAGAACTCGTCGTTGACGCCCCGAGCCAGGAACTCGTCGGCCAGCGCGAGGCGGTCGGCCTCGCGCCGGACCGCCGCCTCGAGCTCGGGGCCGTCCCGGTGCGACGCCGCGGCGAGGAGCGCGCCCACCGGGACGCCGGGCACCGCGATCGGGTACTGCATGGCGAGGAAGAGGCCGAGCTGGGCCCGCCGCCAGGTGGGGAGGCCGAGCAGCTCGGTGCCGTCGAGGGTCACCGAGCCGCCGGTGACCTCGTAGTCGGATCGTCCCATCAGCACGTGGGCGAGGGTCGACTTGCCCGACCCGTTCGGGCCCATGAGCGCGTGCACCTCGCCCGAGGCGACCTCGAGGTTGACGCCGCGGAGCACGTCGACGCCGGCCACCGTGGCCCGCAGGTCCGAGACGACCAGGCGGCTCGTCATTGGAGGTCCACGTAGACGTCGTCGCCGTCGACCCGCACCTGGTACACGGGGACGGGCTGGGTGGCGGGCAGCGTCTGCGGCTCGCCGGTGACGAGCGAGAACGTCGAGCCGTGCTTCGGGCACTCGATCTCCCGCTCCTCCTCCCAGACGTCGCCCTCGGACAGCGAGTAGTCGGCGTGGGAGCAGCGGTCGTCGATGACGTACCAGTCGTCGGGTCCGCCCGGCGCCGTCGACGCCAGCCGCACCAGGCAGAGCCGGTGACCGTCCACGTCGACACGGTGGGCGGTCCCTCGCCCGACGTCGTCGACCGCGCAGGCGCGCACCTCAGCCACGGAGCTTGCCCACCTTCCGTTCGACGGTGCGGCGAAGCGCGGCGGCGAGGGTCGGGACGGGCAGGCGGTTGAGGACGTCGTCGAAGAAGCCGAGCACGATGAGCTGCTCGGCGTCCTCGGGCGGGATGCCGCGGGTCTCGAGGTAGTAGCGCTGGTCGTCGTCGATGGGCCCCACCGCGCTGGCGTGTGAGCAGCGCACGTCGTTGGCCTCGATCTCGAGGTTGGGGATCGACTCGGCACCCGCACCCTCGGTGAGCACGAGGTTGCGGTTGGTCTGGAAGGCGTTCGAGTGCTGGGCCTCGGCCCGCAGCCGCACCAGGCCGGAGTAGACGGAGCGAGCGTGGTCCTCGACCGCGCCCTTGAACAGCAGGTCGCTGCGGCTGTGCGGCGCGGCGTGGTCCTGGAGGGTGCGGAAGTCGAGCACCTGGTCGCCGTCGCCGAAGTACACGGCCAGGAGGTCGCTCTCGCCGGCCGACCCGGTGATGAGCGACTCGGTGCGCATCCGGGCGTAGTCACCGCCCAGCGCGACCGCCGACGAGCGCAGTGACGCATCCCGGCTGACGTGGGCGCGCTGGAGCCCCATCTGCCAGGTCTTCGGCCCGTGCTCCTGCACCGACACGTAGCGGACGCGAGCGCCGTCGCCGACGATGAGCTCGATCACGGCGTCGCAGAGGTGCGGGTCCCCGTCGGCCGCGAACCGGTCCACCACCGTGACCTCCGCGCCCTCGCCGACGACGACGAGCGTGTGCGGGAAGCTGGCCAGCCCGTCGCCCCCGGAGCGGTGCTCGAAGAACAGCGGCGTCTCGACGACCACGCCGGCGGGGACGCGCACGTACGCGCCGCCGACCACGAAGGCGTCGTGCAGGACGGTGAAGGCATCCGGGGACGCGTCGGAGCACGTCCCGAGCCAGTCGGCGGCCTCGCTGTCGTCGACGTCGATGAGGTCCCCGACGACGACGCCCTTGCTGGCCAGGCCGGCGTCGAGGACCGGGACGTCGAGCGACCGCTGGTTGACCTCGCGGGGCTGGTACCGCTCGAGGTCGAACTCGTCGACGCGTGAGTAGCGCCAGATCTCCTCGGCGGAAGACGGCCAGGAGACGGAGGCGAGCTGCTCCGCGGCGGCGACGCGCCGGGCCAGCAGCCAGTCGTGACCGCCGAGCGCCCGAGCGGCGTCGGGCGTGAACGCCGGCACTACCCGACGGCGCCTTCCATGTTGAGCTCGATCAGGCGGGTCAGCTCGACCGCGTACTCCATCGGCAGGGTCTTCGTCACCGGCTCGATGAAGCCGTTCACGACCATCGCCGTCGCCTGGTGCTCGGTCAGTCCGCGGCTCATCAGGTAGAAGAGCTGGTCGTCACCGACCTTCGAGACGGTCGCCTCGTGGCCGATGCGGGCGTCCTTCTCCCCGATCTCCATGTACGGGTAGGTGTCGGAGCGGCTCTCCTCGTCGAGGATGAGCGCGTCGCAGCGCACGTGGCTCTTCACCTTGTGCGCGCCCTCCTCGACCTTCACGAGGCCGCGATAGGTCGTCCGCCCGCCGCCCTTCGAGACCGACTTCGAGTCGATGATCGAGGTCGTCTCGGGTGCGACGTGGGTCATCTTCGCCCCGGCGTCCTGGTGCTGGCCGGGACCGGCGTAGGCGACCGACAGCACCTCGCCGTGCGCCTTCGGACCGACCATCACGACCGCGGGGTACTTCATGGTGAGCTTCGAGCCCAGGTTCCCGTCGATCCACTCCACGGTGGCCTCGGTCTCGGCCCGGGCCCGCTTGGTGACCAGGTTGTAGACGTTCGGCGACCAGTTCTGGATCGTCGTGTAGCGCAGGCGCGAGCCGGGCTTGGCGATCAGCTCGACCACCGCCGAGTGCAGGGAGTCGGTGGCGTAGATCGGCGCCGAGCAGCCCTCGACGTAGTGCACCGACGAGCCCTCCTCGGCGATGATCAGCGTCCGCTCGAACTGCCCCGCGTTCTCCGCGTTGATGCGGAAGTACGCCTGGAGCGGCATCTCGACATGGACGCCGGCCGGGACGTAGACAAAGCTGCCGCCGCTCCACACCGCCGAGTTCAGCGCCGCGAACTTGTTGTCGCCGGGCGGGATGACCGTGCCCAGGTACTGCTGGACGATCTCGGGGTACTCGCGCAGCGCGGTGTCCATGTCGGTGAAGAGGACGCCGATGCGCGCCAGCTCCTCGCGGTTGCGGTGGTACACCGCCTCGCTGTCGTACTGGGCGGTGACCCCGGCCAGGAACTTGCGTTCCGCCTCCGGGATGCCGAGCTTCTCGTAGGTCTCCTGCATCTCGGGCGGGAGCATGTCCCACTCCGAGACCTGGCCCTCGGTCGGCTTCAGGTAGTAGTAGATGTCGTCGAAGTCGATGTCGGGCATGTTCTTCGCGAACCACTCGAGCATCGGCTTGCGCTCGAAGCGCTTCAGCGCGTTGAGCCGGAACTTCGTCATCCACGCCGGCTCGCCCTTGTGGCCCGAGATGTCGCGGACGACGTCCTCGTTCAGGCCCTTCTTCGGCGTGTAGACGTAGTCGTCGGTGCTGTCGGCCCAGCCGAGCTGGTACTTCCCAAGATCGATGCCGCGTACCGCCATCCGATCGGCTCCCGTCGTCCGATGGCCGGGCGCCGGCCGGGGGGACGCCGGCGCCGAATTTCCACTACGCCGATAGTAACAATCCCCGGGGGCCCGAACAATCCCGGCCTGCGGGGGCGTGCCCGGCCCCGGCGGCCCCGAAACCGGCCGCCCCGGGGGCGGGCGGGGCGATCAGTGGGTGAGGGTGGTGTTGGCCTGGGCGACGTCCTGGCGGGCCGAGGCGATGTCGGCCTGGTAGCCGGCCAGGTCGCCGTTGCGCAGCGCGGTGTCGGCGGCCGCGAACTGCTGGGCGGCCGCGTTCAGCAGCTGCTGCACGGTCGCGTTCGGGGCCGTCGGCGTGGCCGGGGTGGTCGGCGTCGTCGTCGGACCGGGCGCGGCGCCGTTGAAGAGCTTGGTCAGCGCCCCGTTGATCGTGGAGTCGAACACCGGGTTCTTGCCCTGGGTGAACACGACGACGAACCGGAACTGCGGATAGCCCTGGGCCTGCTGCTGGACGAAGATCGGCTGCACGTACACGAGCGAGCTGCCGACCGGGATCAGCTGGATGTTGCCCTTCACGATGGTCGAGCCGCCCTGGCTCAGCAGCGTGAACTGCTGGGACAGGTTGACGTCGCTCTGGATGTTGTTGGCGACCTGCACCGGTCCGAGCACGTTCGAGCCCTGCGGCATGACGAAGGCCTGGATCTTCCCGTAGCTGCCGGGATCCGCCTTCGCGGTCATGAACGACACCAGCCGGGTCTGCTGGTTGTTCTGCGAGACCGGCACGAACGGCTGGAGGATCAGGAAGTTCTCCTGGGTGTCGCCGGGAAGCCGGATGTAGAGGTAGTAGGGCGCCTGGCGCTGGGTGGTGGCGGTGATCTCGGGCGCCCGCTGCGTGCCCCGGGTCGTCGTCGGCGTGACGGTCGAGCCGAGCACCGCGTTCGGGTCGGGCGACAGCAGCCAGCGCTCGGTGCCCTGGTAGAAGGCGCTCGTGTTCGTCACGTGGTACTTCGAGAAGACGTTCGACTGCATCGAGAACAGGTCCTCCGGGTACCGCAGGTGCTCCCGGAGCCCGGCCGGCATCTTCGAGCCGTCGGTGAACAGGTCCGGGAACGCCTTCCGGTAGGCCCGGATCAGCGGGTCCTTGTTGTCGACCACGTAGAAGTGGACAGTGCCGTCGTAGGCGTCGACGGTCGCCTTCACCGAGTTGCGCACGTAGTTCGTGTTCCCCGACAGCCCGCCGTTGCCGGTGTTCACCTGCGAGTACGGGTACTGGTCGGTCGTCGTGTAGGTGTCGATGACCCAGACGATCCGGCCATTGAGCACGACCGGGTACGGGTCGGCGTCGAAGTGCAGGAACGGCGCCAGCTTGTCGACCCGGCTCATGATGTCCCGGATCATCAGCAGCTTCGAGTTGCTGGTGACCTGGCCCGAGATCAGCGGGTTGAAGTCCCCGAAGCGGAGCGCGAAGGCGGCCCGCTTGATGATGTTCGACAGCCGCACGCCGTCCTTGCCGTTGTATCGGGTGGTGGCGTTGGTGTTGTTGGCCCGGGCGAAGTTGAACTCGGACTGCTTGGCGTCGACGATCGTGTAGCCGCTCAGGTTCTGGCCGAAGTACACCTGCGCGCCGCGGTTGGTGAGCGGGATGCCCTGCGCCGTCGGCGGGATGTTCGCGAGGAGGAAGTTGGGGTCGCCGTTCTGCGCGGCCTGGTTGGTCGGGGAGACGATCGAGCCGTAGCCGTGCGTGTACACGAGGTGCTCGTTGACCCACGACTGGCTCGGCAGGCTGCTGCTGTTGAGGTCACGGGCGCCGATGAGGACCTGCGTCGGCTGGCCGTTGACGTTGTACCGGTCGATGGCGACGTTGTTGATGATGTAGTACGGCTGCAGGCCCTGCAGGGTCTGGTAGGTCTTCTGGATCACGCCGGGGTCCCAGAGCCGGGCGTTGTCGATCGTCCCCCGGTTCGCGTCGACGACGGACGGGTCGAGGTTCGGCTGGTAGTTGAAGCTCTGCACCCCGATGCCCTGCAGCCCGAACGCGTCGCGCGTGGCGTTGATGTTGCGGCTGATGTACGGCCGCTCGAGCGCCGACTCGTTGGGCTTCACCTTGAAGTTCTGGATGGCGGCCGGGTAGATCGTGCCGACGACGATCGAGATGAACCCCCAGAGGCCGACCGCGATGACGGGCAGGACCCAGCCCCGCCGGAAGATGTTCCACAGGAACAACCCGGCCGCGACGATCGAGATGAAGATGAGCAGGTTGTAGGCAGGGAGCTGCGCCTTGGCGTCGGTGTACGTCAAGCCGTCGACGACGCCCCGGGACGACAGGGTGAGCCCGAAGCGCGAGAAGTAGTACTGGGCGGTCTTCACGAGCGCCATGACGGCGAGGATCACGGACAGGTGGGCCTTCACCTGGGGCGTGACCCGCTGCAGCGGGCTCTGGAAGCGGATCCCGCCGTTCAGGTAGTGCGCCACCGCGGTGACGAGGAGCACGATCACGAGCCCCGCGAAGAGCCAGTCGAGGATGAACTGGATGAACGGCAACTGGAAGACGTAGAAGCCGATGTCGCGGTGGAACTGGGGGTCCTTGATGTGGAAGTCCACGCGGTTCGTGAACAGGATCCAGTTCTGCCACTGCGAGGACACGCCGATCCCGGCGATGAGGGCGAAGAACACCGACACACCGACTCGGATGCGGCCCTGGTACCGGCCCGCGACCTGCTGGTAGCGGCTCACGAGCTCGTCCTCGGGGCTGGCCGGGCCCATCGGCCGCACCTTCGGCGCCAGCCGGTCCGCGATCAGCAGGCTGGCCAGCATGAGGACGAAGAACACGGCCGTGAACACGACCGCCGGGACGACCTTGGCGCCGAGCAGCTTGCCCCAGGTGCTGCCCTGACCGACCGACTGGAACCAGAGGTAGTCGGTGTAGAAGCCGGCCAGGCCGCGCAGGCTGAACAGCAGCACCAGCAGGATCACGACCAGGGCGATGATCCAGGCACGCAGACGGAACGAGCGACGCTCCGTGGTCGGGACCCGCATCGCGGCGCAGCCTAGACGGGGGTCTTCTCGGCGCCGCCGTCGCTCGGCACGACGAGGCAGCGACACCCGGGGTGCGCGGGCGGGTACGGCTGGCCGGTCGGGAAGCTCTGACCCTTCACGGTCGGCTCCAGCGCGTTGTCGTCGGCGTCCGGGCACTGGCCCACCTCGGCCGGCACCCATCGCAGCGTCGCCCCGGACGGCGTGGCGTCGTAGGCGCCCCGCGCGTAGGCCGCCGCGAGCAGGTCGCCGATCAGGCTCTCAAGGTCGCGGGCCCGCCACTCTCGGTACCGGGCGCTGATCGCCGGCGCCAGCGCGACCTGCAGGTCGCTGGGCGGGTCGTAGGGGCCTTCGGCGACGACAGCGTTGATGGCGGCGACGAGCCGGTCCCGCAGCGGCGTCATGAGCGCGGCCGCGAGCTCGGCGACGAGCCGCGCCGGCGCGGCGGTCGGTCGGCGGCGCCGCCCGGTCAGCGCTCGGCCGACGGTGTACGCCTCGTCGATGGTGGGGGCGAGCACCGCCGACCAGGTCGTCTGCTGCTTCTCGGGATCGGGGAGCAGGCGGGCCGGCTCGGCGCGGCCGCGGAGTCGGCGGACGGTGTCGAGGAGCTCGTTCTGCTCGTCCTGCAGCAGGCGCTTCGACGCCCGCAGCAACGATTCGGTGAGCGGCGCCAGCACCTCGTCGCGCCGGCGACGTGTCGCGTCGTCCTCCGTCGGCGCGGGGCGCGGGGCCGGTCCTTCGGGCTCGGGCTCGGGGGGCGCCGGGGCCTCCGGCTCGAGCTCCGCGACCCGAGCCGGGGGCTCCGGAGCCGAGGCATCGGGCACGGCGGGCGGCTCGGGCAGGGTCGGTGCGTCCCCGCCTCCTTCCTCCCGCAGGCGGGCGAAGACGTCGTCGGCTCGGGGCTCCGAGCCGACATCGGCGTCGTCGACCGCAGCCGGCTCGGGCTCGGCGTCCCGGGCCAGCGGCTCGGCGAGTCCCCGCGCCAGGTCGTCGAGCGCGGCCCGCACCCGGTCGAGCTCTCGCAGCAGGTTCTGGCGGCGTCGCTCGGCGTCGTCGAGCATCCGCTTGCGCACCGCCCGCGCCTCGTTGACCATCGCCGCGGCCGCCGCCTCCGCCTCCCGGAGCAGCGCCGCCGCTCGGAGCTCGGGGCCCGAGCCGCCCGCGTCGGTCGTCGGCTCGTCGGTGGGCGAGCTGGCGTCGGACGGGACCGGCTCGTCTCCGGTCGTCGAAGGGCCTGCCACCGCGCTCAATCTATTGGGCGCCTGCCGGGCTCAAGGGAGCCCCGGCCGTCACGGGGGCGCCCCCCAGCTGGTGCAGACCACGGAGCGCGTCGTCGATCGTGTTGACCGGGATGACCCGCAGCCCGTGCGCACGAGCCCGGGCGTCCTTCTGCTCGCTCGACGGGACGATGATCGCCACCGCGCCGTCGCGCTGCGCGCTGGTCACCTTCTGGGTGATGCCGCCCACCGGCCCGACGCTGCCGTCCGAGAAGATGGCGCCGGTCACCGCCACCTTGTGCCCGCCGGTGATGTCGCCCGGGGAGAGGTCGTTGATCAGCGCGATCGTGAACGCGAGGCCCGCCGACGGGCCGCCCACCTGCTGGGTGTTGATGCGCACCGTCACCGGGAACCGCCACATGCTCAGCGTCTGGGTGACGACGCCGAGGAACGCCGCGTTGCCGCTCCGACCCGACCGCACCGCGACGGTGAGGGTCTGGGTGCCGCGGCGGACGGTGACCTGGACCGTCGAGTGCGGCTGGTGGGCGCGGACGAGGCGGCGCACGTCGGCGGGGCCGACGACCGGCTGGCCGTCGATGGCGGTGATGAGGTCCCCGACCTCGAGCCGGTGGTCGGACGGTCCGCCGCACACCAGGTCGAGAATCAGCGCCGCGTCACCGGTGTGCACGACGCCGTAGCCGAGCCGGCGGAGCGCGACCTCGGTCGCCGCGTCCTGGGAGTCGCGCATCAGCAGCGTGTTGAGCCGGCCGTCGGCGGCGTACGAGGAGCAGCCGAGGACGTCCTGCTTCTTCACCACCGAGTCGTCGCTGCTGAGGGTGGCGAAGAAGTACCGGTACAGGTTCGGGTCGCTCGTCGACACCCGCACCGTGAGATAGAGGACCCGGCCCCGGTGCGGGTAGGTGGGTGCGCCGCCGACCGTCACGACACTGGCGTCCACCGGCGTCGCGGCGCCCGGCGACTCGATCACGTACGGGACGTGGATGACGGCGGCCGCCACCGCGGCGGCGGCGAGGAGCCCGGCGAGCAGGGCCAGGACGACGCGGAGGACCCGGCGCCGAGGCCGGGCGGTGCCGGGGCTCACCTCGGTCGGGCTCGGCACTAC
>CALEYV010000056.1 GCA_937927875.1 uncultured Actinomycetes bacterium
CTCGGCATGATCGCCATCGCGTCGGCGCGGGACCTGGTCTCGATCTTCGTGGCCCTCGAGACCCTCACCATCCCCACCTTCGTGCTGGCCGGCTGGCGCAAGCACGACACGAAGTCGAACGAGGCCGGCATCAAGTACTTCCTGATCGGCGTGCTGTCCTCGGCCGTGATGCTCTACGGCATGTCGCTGGTGTTCGGCCTCGCCAACTCGACGGTGCTGGTCGACATCCACCGCTACGCGACCGGGAGCACGCCGGCGCTCTTCGCGGTCGGCGTGTTCCTGACCCTGGTCGGGTTCGCGTTCAAGGTCAGCGCGGTCCCGTTCCACTTCTGGGCCCCGGACACCTACGAGGGCGCGCCGACCCCCGTCACCGCGTTCCTGTCGGTGGCGTCGAAGGCGGGCGGCTTCGTGGCGCTGCTCACCATCGTGCGGTTCGGGTTCTTCCCGTCCGGCAACTCCTGGCAGCCCATCCTGTGGGTGCTGGCGGCGGCGTCGATGACGGTCGGGAACCTGGCCGCGCTCCGTCAGACCAACGTGGTGCGGATGCTCGCCTACTCGTCGGTCGCCCAGGGCGGGTTCATCCTGGTGCCGCTCGCGGTGGCGGGCGACGTCCACGGCCAGAGCGCCTGGCAGGCGGTCGTCATCTACATCCTCATCTACGGGGCGATGAACCTCGGCGCCTTCGCGGCCGTCATGGCCGCCGCCCGCCGCACCCGTTCGGCCGAGATCGCCAGCTTCGCGGGCCTGGGCCGCACCAGCCCCGCGGTGGCGGTGATGTTCACGCTGTTCCTGTTCTCGCTGGCCGGTGTCCCGCCCCTGGCGGGCTGGTTCGCCAAGTTCGTCATGTTCCGGGCCGTGTTCGACGCCAACACCACCGCCGCGGTCGTCCTCGGCGTGATCGCGGCCGTCAACTCGGTGATCGCGTTCTTCTACTACGCGGGGGTGGCGCGCCGGTTCTGGTTCGAGGCCCCCGCCGAGCCCGCCGCCGCGCCGACCAGACCCACCCGTCTGCCGGTCGGCCTCGGCGCGGCCATGGCCCTCATGACGACGGTGATCCTCGTCATCGGCGTCTACCCGCAGTTCTTCGCCCGCCTCGGTGAGCTCGCCTTCCAGCGGGGCTGACCGCTCGGGTCGGCGCCGGGTCGCGTAGGGGCCGACCGTGCCCGACACCGGCGTCGCCTCGAAGCTCCGAGACGAGATCCGCCGGGCCGGGCCGATCCCGTTCGCCGACTTCCAAGCCGCCGCGCTCGACGCCTTCTTCGCCCGCGGCGGCGGCGCGGGGCGGGCCGGGCGCGACTTCGTCACCAGCCCCGAGGTGGGACCGCTGTTCGGCGCCGTCCTGGCGCGCGCGCTCGACGAGACCTGGGTCCGCCTCGACCGGCCCGACCCGTTCGTCCTCGTCGACGCCGGCGGCGGGCGCGGCCGGCTCCTGGCGTCGGTCCTCGCCGCGCACCCGGCCTGCGCGCCGGCGCTGCGGGCCGTGCTCGTGGAGCGATCAGCCCGGCTCCGCGCCGACGCGCGCGAGGTCCTGGCCCTCGAGCCGCCCGACGCCGCCCTGGGGCCGTTCGCGCCGACGACCCACGACGAGCCGCCGGCCCCGGTCACCGGCGTCGGGCCGGTCGTCACCGCGCTTGACGACCTGCCCGACGTGCCGCTGACTGGCGTCGTCGTCGCCAACGAGCTGCTCGACAACCTCCCGGTGCGGATCGTGGAGCGCGCCCCCGACGGCTGGCGCGAGGTGCGGGTCGGCCTCGACGACAGCCGGTTCGTCGAGGTTCCCGTCGACGCGTCACCCGAGCTGGCCCACGACGCCGACGAGGTGGCCGGCGACGCGCCGGCGCCACCGGGCGACCGGCTGCCGGTGCCGGTCGGCGCGGCCGGGTGGCTGGAGCGGAGCGCGACGACGCTGCGGCGCGGCGAGCTGTGGGTGATCGACTACGCCGACGAGACCGGCGGTCTGCTGGCGCGGGGCCCGACCGGACCGTCGGGCTGGCTGCGCACGTACCGCGGGCACGGGCGCGGCAGCGATCCCCTCGACGACCCCGGCGGCCAGGACATCACCACCGACGTGCCGCTCACCTGGCTGCGCCGCGCCGCCGGCCGCACCGGGTACGAGGTGACGCTCGAGACGACGCAGGCCGAGTGGCTGCGCGGCCTCGGCCTCGACGAGCTCGTCGCCGAGGGACGGCGGCAGTGGGAGGCGCGCGCCCACGTCGGCGACCTCGCCGCCATCGCCGGCCGCAGCCGCACCGTCGAGGCGGCGGCGCTCACCGACCGGTCCGGGCTCGGTTTACACCGCGTCGTCGTGCTCGCCCGGCGCTGACGCGCGCGGCCCACCACCGGACCGGCGGCGAAGGCCCCGCGTTAGCCTGCGAAGCCACCGCGGAGGACGCGCATGACCGAGACGATCGAATCCCTGCTCGCCGAGGGCCGCACCTTCCCGCCGCCGGCGCCGTTCAAGAAGGACGCCCTCGTCACCGGCGTCGAGATGTACGACGAGGCCGGCCGGGACCGCGAGGGGTTCTGGGCCCGCCAGGCCGCCGACCTCCTCGACTGGTTCGAGGAGTGGCACACCATCCTCGAGTGGGACCTGCCGTTCGCGAAGTGGTTCGTGGGCGGCAAGCTGAACGCGACGCACAACTGCCTCGACCGCCACGTCGCGGCCGGCCACGGCGACCAGGTCGCGTACCACTGGGAGGGCGAGCCCGGTGACTCGCGCACCATCACCTACGCGCAGCTGCTCGACCAGGTGTCACAGCTCGCCAACGCGCTCCTCGAGCTCGGGGTCCGCAAGGGCGACCGGGTGAACATCTACCTCGGGATGGTGCCCGAGCTGCCCATCTCGCTGCTCGCCTGCGCCCGCATCGGCGCCCCCCACTCGGTGGTGTTCGGCGGCTTCTCGGCCGACTCGCTGCGCGACCGGATCAACGACGCGGAGGCGAAGGTCCTCATCACCGGCGACGGGGCGTGGCGGCGGGGCGGCGTCGTGCCGCTGAAGACGACCGCCGACGTCGCGGTCGCCGACTGCCCGTCGATCGAGACCGTGCTGGTGCTGCGGCGCACCGGCCAGGACGACGTCCCGATGCAGGACGGTCGCGACGTGTGGTGGCACGACGTGGTGCCCCGCCAGTCCACGACCTGTCCGGCCGAGCCGATGGACGCCGAGGACCTCCTCTACCTCCTCTACACGAGCGGGACGACGGCGAAGCCGAAGGGGATCATGCACACGACCGGTGGCTACCTCACCCAGGTCGCGTTCACCCACAAGTACGTGTTCGACCTCCAGCCCGACGAGGACGTCTACTGGTGCGCGGCCGACGTGGGCTGGGTCACCGGCCACTCGTACATCGTCTACGGGCCGCTCATGAACCGGGCCACCAGCGTCCTCTACGAGGGCACGCCCGACTACCCGGACAAGGACCGGCTCTGGCAGATCGTCGAGCGCTACCGCGTGACGATCCTCTACACCGCGCCGACCGCCATCCGAACCTTCATGAAGTGGGGCCCCGAGTTCCCCGAGCGGCACGACCTGTCGACGCTGCGCCTGCTCGGCACGGTCGGCGAGCCGATCAACCCCGAGGCGTGGGTCTGGTACTGGCAGCACATCGGCGGCGGCCGGTGCCCGGTCGTCGACACCTGGTGGCAGACCGAGACCGGCGCCATCATGATCAGCCCCCTGCCGGGCGCGACCACCCTGAAGCCGGGCAGCGCCACGTTCCCGCTGCCGGGCGTCACCGCCGACATCGTAAACGACGCCGGCGCCCCGGTCCCGATCCCCGGCGGGGGCTACCTCGTGCTCACCGAGCCGTGGCCGTCGATGCTCCGCGGCATCTGGGGCGACCCCGAGCGCTACCGGCAGACCTACTGGTCCCGGTTCCCGGGCCGCTACTTCGCCGGCGACGGCGCCAAGCGCGACGAGGACGGCTACTTCTGGCTGCTGGGCCGGGTCGACGACGTCATGCTGGTGTCGGGCCACAACATCTCCACCGCCGAGGTCGAGCACGCCCTGGTCGGGCACCCCGCCGTCGCCGAGGCGGCCGTCGTCGGCCGGACCGACCCCACCACCGGGCAGGCCATCGCCGCCTTCGTCATCCTGCGGGCCGGCCACGAGCCGAGCCCGGAGCTGGCCCGCGAGCTGCGCGACCACGTCGCCCAGACCATCGGGCCCATCGCCCGGCCCCAGTCGATCCTCTTCACCGAGGACCTCCCGAAGACCCGCTCCGGCAAGATCATGCGGCGGCTGCTGCGCAACGTCAGCGAGGACGAGTCACTCGGCGACACGACGACGCTCGCCGACCCGGCCGTCGTCGAGGGGATCAAGTCCCGGTACCTGGCCGCCCAGGCCGCGGGCGGCGACGAGGAGTGATCGACCCGCCGGGGCACTGGACCTGGCGAGACGGGCCCGTCCCGCCGGGACCGGCGGCGGTCATCGACCTCGACGGCGTCCTCTCCGACGCGGCCAGCCGCCAGCACTACCTCGAGGCGCCGGTGCGCGACTGGCGCGCCTTCTTCGACGCCTGCGGCGACGACCCGGTGATCGAGGAGGTGCGGGTCCTGCTCGAGCTGCTCGACCGCGACCTGCGCATCGTCCTGCTCACCGCCCGGCCGGGCCGGGTCCACGAGTTCACCGAGGCCTGGCTGCGCCGGTACGGGATCCGCTGGGACCTGCTCGTCATGCGCGGCTACGGCGACTACGAGCTCTCGCGCGAGTTCAAGCAGGCCGCGGTCGAGGACCTGCGCCGGCAGGGCTTCGAACTCCGGCTGGCCATCGAGGACGACCGCCGCAACGTGGCCATGTTCCGGGCCGAGGGGATCCCCTGCCTCTACCTCCACTCCGGCTACTACGACTGACGGCCAGGAACGCGCCGGCCGTCGGTAGCGTTGCCACTGACGAGGGTCGCAACCAGCGACCCCAAGAGGTGCGACATGGTTCGGAACACGTTGAAGACCACGGCCCTGCTGGCGGCGCTCGGCGCCCTCTTCATGGGCGTCGGCGCCATCCTCGGCGGGACCGGGGGCCTCGCCATCGGGCTCGTCATCGGCCTCGCCTTCGCCGGCGGCTCCTACTGGTTCAGCGACACCCTCGCCATCAAGGCCGCCCGCGCCCAGCCGGTGACCCGCGAGGAGGTGCCCCAGCTCTACGACATCGTGGAGGACCTCACCCGTCGGGCCGGCATGCCGATGCCCCGCCTCTACGTCTCGCCCGAGCGCCAGCCCAACGCCTTCGCCACCGGCCGCAACGAGCACCACGCCGCCGTCTGCTGCACCCAGGGCATCCTCCAGGTCCTCGACGAGGACGAGCTGCGAGGGGTGCTCGCCCACGAGCTCTCCCACGTCCGCAACCACGACATCCTCGTGAGCTCGGTGGCGGCCGCGGTCGCGCTCGCCATCATGTTCACGGCCCGCATCGCCGCCTTCGGCGCCATCTTCGGCGGTGGCGGCGGGCGCGACGGGGAGGGCAACGTCTTCGGCCTCCTCGCCATGCTGATCCTCGCCCCCATCGCGGCGATGTTCGTGCAGATGGCGCTCTCGCGGTCCCGTGAGTACGGGGCCGACGCCAGCGGCGCGCACCTGCTCCACGACGGCGAGCCGCTGGCCCGGGCATTGGAGAAGATCGAGGCCTACGCCAAGCAGGTCCCGATGAACGTGAACCCGGCCGAGGCGACCGCCTACATCATCAACCCGTTGACCGGGCGGCGGGTCAGCTTCTCGGGCCTGTTCTCGACCCACCCGCCGACGGCGGACCGCATCGCCCGCCTGCGCGGGCACGCCTGGTAGTCCTCGATCAGTCCCGCTGGTTGGTGAACTGCAGCGGGATCCCGAAGTCGTGCTCGCGCAGGGCCTGGATCGCGGCCTGCAGGTCGTCGCGCTTCTTCGAGCTCACGCGTAGCTGATCGCCCTGGGCCTGGTGCGACAGGCCCTTGATGTTGAGGCCCTTCAGGAACTTGCCGATCTCGCGGCCCTTGTCGGCGTTGATCCCGACGCTCAGGCTCACGACCTGACGGACCGTTCCCTTCGCCGCCTCTTCCACCTTCCCGTACGAGAGCGCCTTCAGCGACACCTTGCGGCGCACCAGCTTCTCCTCCAGCACCTGGGTCAGCGCGTGCAGGCGCTGGTCGCTCTCGGTGTGCAGCTCGATGGCCTCGCCGCTCAGCGCGACCGAGGAGTCGGTGCCCTTGAAGTCGAAGCGGGTCGAGATCTCGCGCGCGGCCTGATCCACGGCGTTGCGGACCTCCTGCATGTCGACCTGCGACACCACGTCGAACGTCGGCATCGTTCCCCCTGAGTACCGGAATCGGCGCCTGATATCGTACGCGGCCTGGGTCGGTGCCCGAGTGGCCAAAGGGAACGGTCTGTAAAACCGTCGCGAAAGCTTCGCTGGTTCGAACCCAGCCCGGCCCACTCGGACGACCGGGCGAGACCCGGAGCCGCCCGTCAGCCCCGGTCGATCTCGACCACCAGCTCGTCGACCACCCGCCCCAGCTCGCGCGTGAGCACGGAATCGTGGCGCTCGCGCAGCACCCGAGCCACCTCGGTGTAGTACCAGCGCTGATCGGCGACGCCGGCGTTGAAGCGGTCCCACACCGCCGGGCCGTGGTCGCGCAGGTCGGTGAGGATCGACCGGGCGTTGTGCAGCTTGTCCGCTGTCGTGACCCGCCACGCCCCGTCGGGCAGGTCGGCTGACTCGAGCTTCTCCAGGTAGGCCCGCTTGCGGTCGCGCCAGTCCTTCCCGTCCCGGGTCCCGCCCCGCACCTCCGAGCAGGCGACCACGATCTCGGCCACCGGCGCGCCGAAGCGGGCCCGGATCTCGGCCTCGCGCACCTGACAGTCCTCGATGGCGTCGTGCAGCACCCCCGCGATCGCGTCCTCCTCGGTGCCGCCGCCCTCGAGGACGAGCGACGCCACCGCCAGCAGGTGCGACACGTACGCGATCTGTGTCCCCTTGCGGGCCTGGTCGGCGTGCAGGTGCGACGCCCACCGCACCGCCTCCGTGAACCGGCCCGTCAGCACCGCGGTCGGCAGGTCAGCCCGATCCGTCATCTCGCCTCCTTACAGCATCCGCTGCATGAGCACCACGTCGAGCCACCGGCTCAGCTTCCGGCCGACCTCCCGCTCCGTGCCCGCGTACTCGAACCCGCACCGGTCGTGCAGCGCGATCGAGGCCGCATGCCCGCCGACGATCCGGGCGATCACGCTGTGGAACCCGTGCTCCCGCGCCCGGTCGACGAGGTCCTCGAGCAGCCGGCGACCGAGCCCCTGGCCGCGGTGCTCCCGGTGCACGTACACCGAGTCCTCGACCGTCGGCGCGTAGGCCGGTCGCGACCGGTACGGCGACAGCGAGCCGAAGCCGAGGACGACCCCGTCCTCGTCGACCGCCACCACCGCCGCGTGGGCGCCCTGATGCGCGGCCACCCACGCCAGCTGCTCCTCGAGGGTGCGCTCGACCATGTCGAACGTCACCGTCGAGTCCGCCACCTCGCGGTTGTAGATGGCGCGCGTCGCGTCCGCATCCCGTGCCTCGACCAGGCGGACCGTAACTCCCATCGAGGCGCAACGTACCCGGTTGCTATCCTCGACGGCTGCGCCCCCTTAGCTCAGTCGGCAGAGCACTTCCATGGTAAGGAAGGGGTCTACGGTTCGAGTCCGTAAGGGGGCTCGGCGGTGTAGCTCAGTTGGCAGAGCACGCGGCTCATAATCGCGGCGTCGCGGGTTCGAGTCCCGCCACCGCTACCA
>CALEYV010000057.1 GCA_937927875.1 uncultured Actinomycetes bacterium
AGTGGAGGTGACGGGACTTGAACCCGTGACTTCTTCGTTGCGAACGAAGCGCTCTACCGGGCTGAGCTACACCCCCGCGCGACGGTCAGCGTACCAGCGCGGCCCGTTTGCGAAGCCGGGCTTGCGCGCGTGGCGGCGCGTCATCGGTCACGACGGCGTCCGCTCCGGGTGCTGGCGGTCCTGGAGTGAGGCGTCGAAGCGCCCGAGGACGATCGCGTTCGTGACGTCGCCCCGGGTGCGCTCGAGCACGGCGCGGAGGGCGTCGGTCGAGCGTCGCAGCCCCCCGGTGAGCGCATCCGGGTAGTCGACGGTCACGAGGATCTCGTAAACGTCCTCCATGACCGCGAACAGATGCTCCGCCTCGGCGGCGTCGTTGTCGCGCAGCCGGTCGAGGACGGCCCGGCGCAGCTCGCTCGCGGCCTCCGCCATGCCGTTGAGGTAGGCGGGGGCCTCGACGTGGACATCGGCGGCGGCCGGGACCGGCGTGTGGGCGACGAAGGCGAGCGTCAGGTTGGCCTCCGCGAACTCCTTCTGGGCATCGTGGACGTAGCCGGCCTCACGGACGGCCGGGTGCTCGGCGGTCGCGGTGGCGGCGTCGGCGAGCGCCTCGCCCGCGGCGGCGAGGTGATCGCGCGCCTGCTCGACGTCGGCGCGGTGGACGGCGCGGATGGCGAGCGCGCACTCGCGGATGGCGCGCCGGCAGAGCGGCAGCGTCAGCTCCCGAGCGTGGTGCCGGGCTTCGAGGACCGTGCTGGCGGCCGTGCCCGCCTCGCGGAGTTCCCGCGGACGGTCGGTCACCGAGCGGTCAGTAGCTCGCGGTGCGTCGGAGCGCGAGCGCGGGGTCGCTGGCCGAGTACGGGTCAGCGAGCGGCGCGACGGGCTGCAGCTGGCCGTTCCCGTTGCCGTAGAGCGGGCGGACCTTGGTGCGGCGCTCCTGCTCCCGGCCCTTGAACTGGAGGAGCAGGTACACGTACGCGCCGAGCAGCAGGTCGACGACCACCTGCAGGGCGACGAAGACGACGTTGCCACCGCTGAAGAGCGCCATGACGAGCGTGATGCCGGCCGCGCACAGCAGGCCGACGAGCACGTCCCGGCGCCGGCGCTGGGCGGGCGTCATGCCGCCGGGCTTGCGGGCCGGGCCGACGCCGTTGATCTGGCCGACCGGGCCGAACTGGGGGCTGACCGGGGGGAGGTCGGGGTCGTCGCCGCGGAGGCGCGCGGTGAGCGAGCTGAACGTCGACATGACCTCGGCGATGCCGCCCGAGACGCCGGAGCCGCCGCCCTCGGCGCGGGCCCGCAGGATCGGGGGAAGGAGCACTGCCGCCCAGAGCACGGCCAGGACGAGAATGACGACGACCGCCACGAGTGCTCTTCCGCTCCTTACTCCGCCGGGTCTCCGCTATAGAACGACGGCGGACCCTGAGGGTTTCCGCCGTCGCGTTGAGATTGAAGGTTAGTCAGACGACGGTGGCCCGGGTCAACCCCTTCGGCCAGAAAATCGCCAGATTGACGACCTTTTAGCGGTCAGATCTCGTCGGCCGGGCTGTGGTCGTCTGCGCGCCGCCAGTGGCCGGAGCGCCCGCCGGCCTTCTCCCACAAGGCCAGGCGCTCGATCGTCATGCTGCGATCGACCGATTTGCACATGTCGTAGATGGTGAGAGCGGCCACCGCGGCGGCGGTCAGCGCCTCCATCTCCACACCGGTGCGGTCGACGGTGTCGACCTGGGCCTCGACCTCGACGTGGGCCTCCTCGATGCGGAAGTTGAGATAGACGGCCCCGACGAGGAGCGGGTGGCAGAGGGGCAGGAGGGCCGGGGTCTGCTTGGCGGCCTGGATCCCCGCCACCCGGGCCACGGCGAGGACGTCGCCCTTGGTGATGGCGCCGGAGGCGATCTTCGACGCGGTCTCGGGCTCCATGACGACCCGGCAGCGGGCGACGGCCCGTCGGTGGCTCGCCTCCTTGGCCGTGACATCGACCATCCGGGCCCGGCCGAGCGGGTCCAGGTGCGTGAACTCGGAGGCCGACACGACCATCCAGTGTACGGGTGGCGGAGGGAACGCCCCGCTCTGGGCCCGGTCGAGTCCGGTTCAGCCGCCGATCTGGCTCATGCTGCGGTCCGGCCGGACGAAGTCGACCTGCCCGATCCGGTGGCCGGCCCACTTGGCGCCGACCGCGCCCGCGATCGCGGCCGCGACGGCATCGTCGACCGCGGCCGGCGGGTCGGGGCGCCGCAGGATCTCCCGCACATCGGTCTCGTCGAGCGCGAACAGGCAGGTCCGGAACCGCCCCTCGGCGGTGATCCGAACCCGGTCGCAGTCGCCGCAGAACGGCTCGGTGACGCTGGCGATGACGCCGACGTCGCCGCGCCCGTCGACGTAGCGATGCCGCGCCGCGGGCTCGACGTGACCGGGCGGCCCCGACACCTCCTCGAGGGGGAACGTGGCGTCGATCCGCTCGAGGATCTCGCGGGCGGGCACGACCTGGTCCATCGACCACTCGCCGGGCGCGTCGAGGGGCATGAACTCGATGAAGCGCACGCCGACGCCGCGGTCGCGCCCGTAGGCGGCGATGTCGACGACCTCGTCGTCGTTGACGCCGCGGATCACGACGCAGTTCACCTTCACCGGGTCGAGCCCGGCGTCGAGCGCGGCGTCGATCCCGGCCAGCACCCGGTCGAGCTCGTCGCGGCGGGTCAGCGCCCGGAACGTGGCGGGCCGCAGCGAGTCGAGCGACACGTTCACGCGCCGCAGCCCGGCGGCGGCGAGGTCGGCGGCGAGGCCGGGCAGGCGCACCCCGTTCGTCGTCATGGCCAGGTCGACGCCGAGCGGCGCCAGCAGCTCGAACAGGCGGGGCAGGTGGGCCCGCAGCGTCGGCTCGCCCCCGGTGACGCGGACCGACTCGAAGCCGAACCGCTCGACGCACAGCCGGGCCACCCGGGCCTGCTCCTCGTAGGTGAGGAGCTCGTCGCGGTCGAGCCAGGCCAGCCCCTCGGCCGGCATGCAGTAGGTGCAGCGGAAGTTGCAGCGGTCGGTGATCGAGATCCGCAGGTCCCGAGCCCGGCGCCCGAACGAGTCGAGGAGGGGCGCCGCCATCGGGCCAGGCTACGCCGGGTGCCGGCGGCCCGGACCGGGCCGCCCCGGCCTTGACAGGGCCGCCCCGCCATGCTCTCATGGTGGCCGTCTTGCCACACAGAGTGACAAGACGGAGGACAACCGAGCCGCCTCCGGGGAGGCAACGATCCGCCGGCCGTAATTGGTCGCTAAGCCGGCGGGGAGCCAGGCGAAACCGGCCCCAGCAATTTGGGGGCCGGTCGTCGTCGTTGCTGAAGCGAGAGAGGGACCAGGCTGGTGGCTCGGGAGTCACGGCACCACAGCGCCCGGGGTCGGGTGGGGCTCGTTGTCGGGGCCGCCTTCCTGAGCACCGGTCTGGCCGCTTGCGCGGCACCCCTTTCGAGCGCGTCGGGCAGCTCGTCGCGCCATGGCACCACGGTCCCGGGGGCAGGGACGGTCGTGCTGGTGTGCGAGTCGGGGACGCAGAGCAACGGTGGGGTGGAGACGTCGTCTGCGGTCGCGGTCCGGGTCCCGGCTGGGCTCCCGGTCCCGCCCGGGTGCCGGTTGGGCTGACCGGCGCCTTCGGCGCGGGCTCCGGCCTCCCTTGGGGCGGGCCGGAGCCAACCCCCTCCTTCGCTCGCGGCTCAGCGATCGGCCGGCACGTCGATGCGCAGCACCCGCACCGCGCCGCCCGCAGGCACGCCGTCACCGTCGGGTAGGAGCGCCAGCCCGTTGGCGGCCGCGGTCGCTGACAGCACGTTGCTGGCCTGATCGCCGGTGCGGGCGGCGACGTAGCCCTCGCCGTCGGCGCGGACGCGCACCCGGTCGAGATGCAGCTTGCCGTCCGGTCGCCGCGTGAACGCGTGCTCGGCGCGCGCGGTGACCTCGGGCCGGAACCGGTGCCGGTGACCCTTCCGCTGCAGCAGCGCGGGCCGGGCGAAGCACTCGAAGCTGACGAGCGACGAGACCGGGTTGCCGGGCAGGCCGAACACCGGGACGCCGCCGACGACGCCGAAGGCGAGCGGCTTGGCCGGCTTGATCGCGACCTGGCGGGCGACGAGGGTGCCGAGCCGGTCGAGCGCCACCTTCACGTAGTCGTAGTCGCCGACCGACACCCCGCCGCTCGTCAGCACCGCGTCGTACGACGCGGTCGCGTCCCGGAGCGTGGCCACGGTCCCGGCCTCGTCGTCGCGCGCGATGCCGAGGTCGACCGTGTCGCACCCCGCCTCCCGGGCGAGGGCGAGGAGCATGGGCCGGTTCGAGTCGCGGATCTGCCCCGGCGCCAGGGGGCCGGGCGCGTCGGCGGCCACCAGCTCGTCGCCGGTGGACAGGACCGCGACCCGAGGGCGGCGCACGACGCGGACGCGGGCGACGCCCAGGCTGGCCAGCACGCCGAGGTGCGCCGGGCCGAGCACGGTCCCGGGCTCGAAGACCACCTCGTCCGGGCCCAGGTCCCCGCCGGCGGGGCGGACGTGGTCGCCGGGCCGGGCCTCGGCGCCGATCAGCACCCGGTCGGCGCCGTCCACCGTCGTCCGCTCGACCATCACGATCGCGTCGGCGCCGGGCGGGACGGGGGCGCCGGTCATGATCCGGATCGCCTCCCCGGCGCCGACGGCCCGGTCCGGGGCGCGGCCGGCCGGGAGCTCGCCGACGACCCGGAGCGGCAGCGGCGCGCCGTCGGCGGCGCCGGCGGTATCGGCGGCCCGGACCGCGTAGCCGTCCATCGCGGTGTTGGCGAAGGGCGGGACCGGCTCGGCGCTGCGGACCGTCTCGGCGAGGGCGAGCCCGAGCGCCGCCTCGAGCTCGACGGTGTCGGGGTCGAGCGGCGTCACCGCGTCGAGGACCTCGCGCTGCACGACCTCGAGCGGGACGAGGCTCATCGAAGCCCGCGCCGGCGCAGGACGTCCTCGAGGATGGCCTCCAGGTCGGGGCCGAGGTCGGGCCGCTCGAGCGCCAGCTCCACGTTGGCGCGGAGGAAGTCGAGCTTGCGGCCGATGTCGTAGCGGCCGTCGGAGAAGACGACGCCGTGCACGGGCTCGTCGGCGATGAGTCGCGCGATGCCGTCGGTCAGCTGCAGCTCCCCGCCCACGCCGGGCTGGATCTGGGCCAGGGCGTCGAAGATCGAGGGCGGGAGCACGTACCGGCCGACCACGGCCAGGTTGGACGGCGCGTCGGCGGGGGCGGGCTTCTCGACGACGCCGCGCAGCCGCACCACGTCGCCGTCGACGGGCTCCACGGCGGCCGACCCGTAGGCGGAGATCTCGTCCGGCTTGACCTCGAGCAGCGCGACCACCGCGCCGCCCTCGCGCGCTTGCACGTCGAGCATCCGGCGGAGCAGCCGGGAGTCGTCGACCATGATGTCGTCGCCGAGCAGCACCGCGAACGGCTCGTTCCCGACGTGATCCTTGGCGACCGACACCGCGTGGCCGAGCCCGAGCGGCTCCCGCTGCCGGATGAAGTGGACCTCGGCCAGGTTCGTGGCCGCCCGCACCTCGCGTAGCAGGTCGTCCTTGCCGTGCTGCTCGAGGTAGTCCTCGAGCTCGACGCTGCGGTCGAAGTGGTCCTCGATCGCGCCCTTGCCCCGCCCGGTCACGACCAGCACGTCGTGGATGCCGGCCCGCACCGCCTCTTCGACCACGTACTGGATCGACGGCTTGTCGACGACCGGCAGCATCTCCTTCGGCTGGCTCTTGGTGGCGGGCAGGAACCGGGTGCCGAGCCCGGCGGCGGGGATGACCGCCTTCCCGACCGTCGGTGTGCTCACGCCGCCACGCTCCCGTCGTCGTCGCCGGCCTTGCCGAGCCCGGGCTCCTCGCCCCGCACGAGCCGCCGCAGGTTGGCGAGGTGGCGGTAGACGACGAGCGCGGCCAGCCCCCCGGTCACCGCGAGGTCGAGCGTCGACCCGCCCCGCACCGCGACGATGGCGGGGTACGCGAGCGCGCACAGCACCGACGCCACCGACGCCTTCTTGAGCCCGCGCGCGATCGCGAACCAGACCAGCGCCAGCCCCGCCGTCTCGAGCGGGAACACGACTGCCATCACCCCGGCCGCGGTGGCGACGCCCCGACCGCCCCGCAGCTTGCGGGTGACCGGGTAGACGTGGCCGACCACCGCGCCGACCCCGAGGATGAAGGCGCCCCGGTGCCCGTCGATCGCGGCCCCGGCCCCCGCCGCGGCGGCGCCCTTCCCGATGTCGAGGAGGAGGACGAACAGCCCGGCCTTCCAGCCGAGCACCCGGAAGGTGTTCGACGCGCCCGGGTTGCCGGAGCCCTCGCGCAGGATGTCGTGGCCCCGGGCCCGCGCCACCAGGCCCGCGCTCGGGAAGGTCCCGAGGAGGTAGGCCAGCGGGAGCAGCGCGAGGACCACGACCATCGCGGGCAGTTTGTCCCTCCGCGGCGGGCGCGTGGGCGGCGTGGGATGACCGGGGGCCCGCCCGGCGTTACCCTTAGCAGTCAAGGGGCACGAGTGCCAGCGCGATCGGTGCCGGCACCGGGCCCGCGAGCGGAGGGTGGATGCCCACGTACCGGTACCGCTGCGAGGAGTGCGGCGACGAGTTCGAGACGTGGCAGTCGATCACGGCCGATCCGCTACGCACCCACGACCACGGCTGCGGCGGCGGGCTGGTGAAGGTCATGACCCCGGCCGGGATCGTCCTGAAGGGCTCCGGCTTCTACAAGACCGACAACCGGTCCGGGTCGAAGCGCAGCGGCGGCGACGGCGGCGAGAAGCAGAGCGAGAAGAGCGACTCGAAGGGCGACTCCAAGGGCGACGGGGCCGGCGGCGCGAAGAAGGACGCCGGGAAGTCGGACGCCAAGCCCTCGACGTCGTCGTCGAGCTCGGACGGGAAGTCCTCGACGGGCGCTGCCACGTCGTGAGCGCCGCGACCTCG
>CALEYV010000058.1 GCA_937927875.1 uncultured Actinomycetes bacterium
ATTGCGCCGCCGGGCGTCGCCGAGCCGCCCGCCCCACCGCCGTTGACGCCACCCGCCGGCGTCGCGGTCGCGGACTCATCGCTGGTGCTGGCCCCCTGGCCGCCGACGTTGATCCCGAGCTGCTCGCCCGGCGTGACGGGCACCGACCCGCCCTCTCGGCCGCCGAGCCCACCCTGGTTGACGAACGGGCCGATGGTCACGCTCCCGCCCTGCGCGCCGTTCGCCGTGACGCTGACGGAGCACACCCCCGTCGGGACGGTGAACGTCGAGGAACCAGGCGACCCGAAGTTGGCGGTGTCGGCGCCGGCCGACGGCAGGGCCGCGAAGCCTCCGGCCAGCCCGAGGACACCGAGCACGACCCCGATCGTGACCCGTCGAACGTGCATAGTCGCCCCCCATCGTTCGGCGCGGCGGCCCGCCCGCCACGGCGGGATATTAGACAGCGCGCGAACTGCGGCCCGCCTCGACGGGGCGGTCGAACCAGTCGTCGGTACAGTCGAGACGCGGGGCGGCGGCGACGTCGAGTCGTCCGCCCGCCCCGATCGCCCGTGACTGCCGCCGCCACTCCCCCCTCGCCGCTGCGCCGCGCCGGGCGGACGGCGACGCGACGCCGACGCCGACGCCTCCAGCTGCTCGTTGCGGGTGCGCTGGCGGTCGCGCTCGGCGGCGCGCTGGGGCTCAAGCTCCTGCTGACGCCCTCACCGTCCGAGCCCCTGGGCTGCACGACCGTCGGGACGACCTACGCGCTCGACTTCGAGCAGGCGTCGAACGCCACGACGATCACGGCGGTCGGCAAGCGCCTCGGGCTGCCGGATCACGCGGTCACGATCGCCCTCGCGACCGCTCTGCAGGAATCGCGGCTCCACAACCTGCCGTACGGGGACCGCGACTCGCGCGGCGTGTTCCAGCAGCGGCCGTCGCAGGGGTGGGGCACCGAGGCGCAGGTGATGACGCCCCGGTATGCAGCGGCGGCGTTCTTCCAGCATCTGGTCGTGGTGCCGGGCTGGCCGACGCTGCCGGTCACGGTGGCCGCGCAGCGGGTGCAGCGCAGCGGATCGCCGAACGCGTACGCGCAGTGGGAGGCGGTCGCCCGGGCGCTGGCGCGGGCGACGACCGGCGAGGTGGCGGCCGGCTTCAGCTGCCGCGTGCCGGACCCGCCCAAGAGCACCGCGACGGCGACCCTGGCCCAGACGATGACCCTGGAGCTCGGTGACGCGTCCATCGGCGTCCCGGTCACCGTTCCCCAAGGCTGGACCGTCTCGTCGTGGCTGGTGGGCCACGCCAACCAGTTCGGCATCACCTCGGTCGCGTTCGGGGGCGAGCAGTGGACCTCGGCCGGGGGCGCCTGGCAGGCGGACACCAGCCCGACCGCCGGCGTCCGCATCACCCGCGCCCGCTCCGCCCACTAGGACGAGACGGCCGATCGGCCGCCGGCTGGTCGCCCGTTACCGTCGCGAGCGTGCGTCTGCGGACCGCGCGCCTCTCGCTCCGTCCCCTCGACGGATCGGACCTGGGGGTGATCGAGCGCATCAACACCGACCCCGAGCTGATGGCGCACATCCACCGCGGCGTGCCGCACAGCCGCGGCGAGTGCCGCGCCGACCTCGACCGGGGCCTGGTGACGTGGCGCGACTACGGCTACGGGACGTTCGTTGCCGAGCGCGCTGGCCAGCTGGTCGGGACCGTCGGCTTCGGGCGACCCGACTGGTGCCCGTCCGCCCTGCCGGGCGTCGACATCGGCTGGACCATCGTGCAGGAGCACCAGCGCCACGGCTACGCGACCGAGGCCGGCGCCGCGCTGCTCAGCTGGTTCTTCGACGGCGGCCTCGGCGGTCGCGTCGTCGGGATCCACAACACCGACAACCCGCGCTCCGGCGCCGTGATGCGCCGGCTCGGGATGGTGTGGCTCCGCCAGCTCCGGCACCCCGCGCTCGGCTACCCGATCGAGCTCTGGGAGGCGGCGGCGGCGACGTGGCGGCCACCGACACGCGCCGACGGGTCAGCCGCGACGTCGGCCCGGCGCGCCGTCGACGACGGCCCGTAGCATGCGCGGCCATGGCGACGATCTTCCACGACGACGACGCTGACCTCGCCGTGCTGCGCGGCAGCACCGTGGCGGTGGTCGGCTACGGCAACCAGGGCCGGTCCTGGGCCCGCAACCTGCGCGACTCCGGCTTCGACGTGCAGGTGTGCGTGCGGGCCGACGCCAGCCGGGACCAGGCCGCCGCCGACGGGTTCGCGCCGGTCGACCTCGAGGCGGCCGGCGACGCCGACGTCGTGTGCGTGCTCGTCCCGGACGACGTGATCCCGTCGCTGCCGCTGCGCCGGCCCGCCGACGGGCTCACCGTCGTCGCGAGCGGGTACACGCTCGCCTTCGGCCGGTTCGCGCCCGACGGCGACCTCGGCATGGTCGCGCCCCGCATGCTCGGGCCCGAGGTGCGCCGCTGCTACGAGGAAGGCGTGGGGTTCATCACCGCGGTCGGCGTCGAGCGCGACGCGACCGGCCGCGCCCGCGACCGGGTGCTGGCGGTCGCGAAGGCGATCGGCGGGCTGCGTCAGGGCGCCATCGAGCTGACGCCGACCCAGGAGGCGGTGCTCGACCTGTCGGTCGAGCAGGCGCTCTCACCGGCGCTGACCCTGGTGAACAACGCCTTCGTCCAGATCATGGTCGAGCGCGGGATCCCCCTCGAGGCCGTCATCACCGAGCTCGTGCTCTCGGGCGAGGTCGAGCGGACGATGCGTCTCGTCCGGGAGGGCGGCTACGCGGCGCAGTTCGAGTTCCACTCACCGACCAGCCAGTACGGCCAGCTCACCCGCCGAGACGCGTACGCGTCGACCGACGTCGCCACGACCATGCGCGCCCTCGTCGACGACATCGAGTCGGGGCGGTTCGCCGACGAGTGGGACGCCGAGCGCGACGCCGGGTACCCGAAGCTCGTCTCGCTTCGCGAGCGCCACGCGGGGCCGGCCGTCCGCGAGTTCGAGGAGGCGTTGCGCCGCCAGCTCGGCGAGGGCGCGATCCAACGCTGACCCGACCGCGCGACGAGGTACCGGGCGCGTCGCCACGAGGAGCCAATCGGCCGCGCGCGCTCATGGTGTGCGGCACCGGATCCGACGTCGGCAAGACCACGCTCGTCGCCGGCCTCGCCCGCCTCCTCACCCGCCGCGGCTTGACCGTCGCGCCGTTCAAGGCCCAGAACATGGCGTTGAACTCGGTCGTCACCGCGGCCGGTCACGAGATCAGCCGGGCCCAGGCGTTCCAGGCCGCCGCCGCCGGCGTGGAGGCCGAGGTGGCGATGAACCCGGTGCTGCTGAAGCCGACCGGCGAGCAGACGTCCCAGGTCGTGGTCGCGGGTCGTCCGGTCGGCGAGATGACCGCGGCCGAGTACGAGCGCCACAAGCCGAAGCTCTTCCCCCTGGTGCTCGACGCGCTCGCCGACCTGCGAGCGCGCCACGACGTCGTCCTGCTCGAGGGTGCGGGCAGCCCGACCGAGATCAACCTGCTCCACAACGACCTCGCCAACTTGCGGCTCGCCGAGGCGGCGGGGATCCCGGCGGTCGTGGTTGGCGACATCGACCGGGGCGGTGTGTTCGCCGCGCTGTACGGCACGGTGGCGCTGCTCCCCGACGCGCACCGGCGCCTGGTGCGGGCCTTCATCGTCAACAAGCTGCGCGGCGACCCGACGCTGCTCGGCGACGCCGGCGCCCAGCTTGAGGCCCGGTGCGGCGTGCCGACGATCGGGGTCGTGCCGTGGGTCGCTGCCCCGCCGCTCGACGGCGAGGATTCAGTCGGGCTGCTCGCCCGAAGCGGATCGCCGGCGTCGGCGGTCGCTGACGCGCTCGACGTCGCGGTGCTCGCGCTTCCCCGGCTCGCCAACTACACCGATCTCGACCCACTGTGGGTCGAGCCGGGCGTGCAGGTCCGCTTCGTCACCGACGCGGCCAGCTGGGGACGACCGGACCTGGTGATCGTGCCCGGCTCGAAGGCGACCGTCGACGACCTCGGCTGGCTGCGGGCCCGGGGCCTCGCCGACTGCCTCGGGCGGCGCGACGCCACCGTGCTCGGGATCTGCGGCGGCTACCAGCTGCTCGGCGACCGGATCGAGGACCCGGTGGAGTCGAAGGCCGGCGTCGTGGACGGCCTCGGGCTGCTCCCGGTCGAGACCCGCTTCGAGCTCGACAAGGTGACGCGCCGGCGCACCGGCACCGCGCTCGGCCTCCCCGTCACCGGCTACCAGATCCACCACGGGCGGGTCCGACCCCGCGGCGGCGACCCGTTCGTCGTCCTCGACGACAACGGGGACGAAGTGGTCGACGGCGTCCGGTTCGGGGCGTGCCTCGGCACCACCCTGCACGGGGTGCTCGACGCCGACGAGTTCCGGGGCCGGCTCCTCGAGGACGTCGCGGCGCGCTCGGGGAAGCGGTTCGTGCCGGCCGGCGTGTCGTTCGAGGGCGAGCGTCAGGCCCGGATCGACCACTTCGCCGACGTGCTCGGTGAGCACCTCGACCTGGGGACGGTCGACCGGCTCCTCGCCGGCGGCTGACGCGGCGGGCTCAGGGCCGCCAGGATTCGCGTCCGGCGTCGCGCAGCGTCATCCCCTGGCGCTCGAGCACGACCGCGAGCGCGACGAGCAGCGCCGGCCACCGGTCGTTCCAGCCTCCCGACCGGTCGATGCGGAGCTTGGCGCGCAGCGAGTCGGGAAGGTCCTTCGGCGGGAGCCCGATGACGTTGGCGGCGTGGTGGGCGCCGACCGAGTCGCAGCGCAAGCCGAGCCGGTGCGCCGCGAGCAGGAAGCAGGTCTCGAGCGAGGCCCGCTCGAACGCCGCGTTGTAGGTCCAGTTCGTGTAGCGGAAGGGCCGGGCGATCGCGATCGAGCCGAGCCCGAGCTTCCGCAGCGTCTCGGTAGTGCGCTCGGCGAACTCGCCGAACGTGTCGCGCGGCTCGAGCTGCCACAGCGGGGTGAGCTCCTCGACGAGGTCCATCCGGGGCTGGGCCGGCGGCTCGACGACCGCGAGGTGCGCGACCCCGTCGGTGATGCTCACGCCGAGCACGCCCGGCTGCAGCATCCGATCGGTGGCCTCGACCGGCTCGGCCGGCTCGGGCGGCTGGGCCGGCTCCTCGGGGGTCACGAGGACCGGCTGCACGGCCGGGGTCGAGTGCGGAGCGGCGGGCGTCTGGGGCCGCAGGATCCGGACGCCGGACTGCTGCTCGGGTGCGGGCCCCTGCTCGCGCTCGCCCTCGGGCTCGGGCGCCGGCCGCGGTCCCGAGCGGCGCAGCCCCGGGTGCTCGATCGGCGGGGGCGGGTCGGCGCGGCGCGTGCGACCAGGGTCACCCCAGAAGTCGTCCGGTTCGTGCTCTCGCCGCTGGTGCGGTCGCATCGTCACTCCACAACGCGAGCGACGCCGTGCGTCGCCCACGATCGCCAGCCGGGAGATACCCGGGTGCGCAAGCAACGGTAACGGGCCGGCGACCGCCGGTCACCAGCGTCGCCGCGAGGCCTGTCCTCGCAACGGCTCCCGACACCCCTCAGGTCGGCGCGCGACGATGTCGATAGTGGGGGCTCGCTCGCAATCGCGAGGGTGGTAGCGGTGGTCGAATCGGGAATCGAGGACAGGGCGTCGCGCCGCGACGGCCGCACGAAGCGGCGGGCGCGGGCGCGGCTGGCCGCGGTCGGGCTCGGCGTCGCGCTCAGCGCGGCCGCGTGCCTCCCCTCGCTCGCCGGCCCGGGGCTCACGAACCCGCCCGGGCCGCCACCGCCGCCGGCGCCTGGCGTCAGCGCCGCGCTCACGTACGCGGCGGCCCAGCTCGGCAAGCCGTACTGCTACGCGGGTGCGGGCCCCAGCTGCTTCGACTGCTCGGGACTGACGATGCGGGCGTGGGGCGCGGGCGGGATCGTCCTGCCCCACTTCTCCGGCGCGCAGTTCTCGATGTTCCGCCGGGTGCCGATGAGCCAGCTGCTGCCTGGCGACCTGGTGTTCCCGCCCGATCCGAACCAGCACGTGGGTCTCTACATCGGGTCCGGGCTGCTGATCCATGCCACCACGCCGGGGGACGTCGTGCGCGTCGCGACGCTCGGCGAGATCGGGATCACCCTCGCCGTACGGCCGCAGTGACTCGGCGCCGCACGGCGCCACCGGCCGTCACGGACGACCCCGGACCCGCGGGACCCGGGTGTTAGCGTGGCGCCGATGCGCAGCGGTCGGTGGCTGGCGGCGTCAGCGGTTGTCGGGCTCGTCGTAGCCCTGGTCGGCGCGGCGTCCATCACGGCCAGCGGGGGATCGACGTCGTCCAGCGGCGCCGCGAACTTCCCCGAGCCGTCGAGCTTCCCGATCGTCAACCCCGGCGTCCCGACCGGGGCCCAGCGGCTGCACTTCGAGGTCGGGCCGATCACGGTGACGCCGGGCCAGAACAGCATCGGGCTCACCCGCACCATCCCGGAGCCGTCGGTGGACGGCTGGATCGTCGGCATGCGCACCAACCTGCGGAAGGCCGACGGCACCGTCCCCCCCGTCAACGTCATCCACCTCCACCACGGGGTGTGGCTCAACCTGGGCAACCCGGACGCCACCGCGTCGCTGCCGGAGCGGTTCTTCGCCGCCGGTGAGGAGAAGACGGTCACGGCCCTCCCGCCCGGCTACGGCTACCAGTACAAGACCACCGACAAGTGGATCCTGAACTGGATGCTGCACAACAACACGCCCGACGCGACGCCGATCTGGATCACCTACGACATCGACCTCATCCCGGCCACCTCGCCGATGGCCCAGGGGATCACGGCCGCCCACCCGATCTGGATGGACGTCCAGAACGGGTCGGGCTACCCGGTCTTCGACGTGCTGAACAACAGCGGCTCCGGCGGGACGTACACCTACCCCTCGCAGGCCGCCGACCCGTACGGCACCGGCCCGGTGAAGAACCAGTGGACGGTCCCGACCGACGGCGTCCTGCTCGGCACCGGCGGCCACGTCCACCCGGGCGGCCTGTACGACGACCTCTGGCTCACCCGGAAGGGCGCGACCGGCGCGAAGGGCCACGTCAAGCCGGGTTCGCCGGACACGGCGCACCTGTTCCGCTCCGTCGCCTCCTACTGGGAGCCGGCCGGCAAGGTGTCGTGGGACTTCGCGGCCACCACCACGCCCTTCAGCTGGCGCCCGGTGGTGCACAAGGGTGACGTGCTCTCGATCACGAGCACCTACGACTCGAAGCACGCGGCGTGGTACGAGTCGATGGGGATCATGGTCGTCTGGATGGCCGACACGACCGCCAAGGGCGGCGTCGACCCGTTCCAGCACCCCGTCGACGTCTCCGGCGTGCTCACGCACGGCCACCTGCCGGAGAACAACCAGCACGGCGGCAAGCCGGCCACCAGCGCCTACACCGACCTGCGGAAGGTGAAGTCGCAGGTCGTCCCGTCGGGGACCGTGATCCCGATCATGGACTTCTCGTACGGGCTCGGCGACATGTCGGGCGCCGACTCCATCCCGGCCGTCTACGCGGGCGGGACGCTCACGTTCCGCAACGACGACGCGGCCGCCCCGGCTGGGCGAGGCCGTGGCGAGGGCGCCAACGGGGTGGCGGCGAAGAACATCTACCACACGATCACCGCGTGCGCGGCTCCGTGTGACCTGTCGAGCGGGATCGCGTATCCGATCGCCAACGCCCCGATCCAGTTCGACTCGGGCGAGCTCGGCCGCGGCGGCGCGCCGGCGTCCGGCTCGCTGACGTGGTCGGTGCCGAAGGACCTCCCGCCCGGGACCTACACCTACTTCTGCCGGATCCACCCGTTCATGCGGGGCGGCTTCCGGGTCCTGGCCCCGCCGAAGTAGCACCGGCCCGGCGCGGCCACCGGTCGACGCCGGTCAGGCGTCCCGCCAGCAGGTCATGATGACCGCCGCCACGCTGATCGCGACGTCCGACCTCGCCAGCGGCGGCTGGCCGAACTGGTCCGGCAGCTGCGTCACGTCGACGAGCATCACCTTGTAGTTCTTGCGCACCACGAGCGAGCCGTTGGTGGTGAGGAACGCCCCCTGCCCGAGGGCGATGCGGTCCGGCCGCCGCCCGAGCTGGGCGCCGAGCCGGTCGTAGTAGGCGGTCGTCTCGGCGGTGCTGCTCATCTCCTTGACCGACAGCGTGAACGAGGCGTTCGGGTACTGGTACTGGCAGGTGTAGACGTGGTTCACCCACGTCGGCGTGGAGACCTGGGCCGTCACGCCGAGGCTCTGGGCCATCTCGGCCTGCGCCTCGGCGTCGCACACCATCTTCGAGGAGACGGAGGGGTTCTTCCCGGCCGGCTTCGACACCGTGGCGGTGGTGCGTGCCGACTGGGTCGACGAGGACGACGAGCAGCCGACGAAGGTGACGACGGCGAGGCCCACCGCGACCGGGAACGACCAACGGGGCATCACGACGACCATACCGGCGGGTTTGGGAGCCACCCGCGCGCCGCGCGGCCGCGAGTCGGCCCGGCCGCAGCCCGATTCAGACCGGGTTCGGCACCGGTCCCGTCCAAGCCGGCAGCAGGCCCCGGTCGTGGCACAGCTGCTGAGCCGGCACCACTCGGCCCGCCCACTCGCCGACCTCGGAGCTGGTCGCGAGCCAGGCCACGACCGCGCCGATGACGTCGGGCGGCGCGCCGGCCGCGGCGTCGAAGCCGAACTCCCCCATGTCCTGGACCATGCGCTCGGTGGCGATGAACCCGGGGTCGATGTTCACGAGCGCGACGCCGGTGTCGGCGAACTCTTGCTGGACGAGCCCCGCCACCCGGTGCGCGGCGCCCTTCGACATCGCGTAGCCGAGACCCCACCCGCCCTCGCCGGCGGGCGCGGGCGGGTCCATCCAGGCGACGCTCGAGGTGATGTGGGCCACCAGCCCGCGGCCCCGCTCGCGCATCCCTGGGAGGCACAGGCGCAGCAGCACCAGCGGCGCCATGACGTTCGCCTCCAGGTGGCGGTCGAGCAGCTCGAGCGGCGTCTCGAGGAACCGGTCCATGTGCCCGGGCCCGATGTAGCGGCCGTTGTTCACGAGCACGTCGATCGCACCCCACCGCTCGAGGACGGTGGTGACCGCGGCCCCGAGCGACGCCCGGTCGAGGAGGTCGGCCGGCACGACGAGCGCCTCCTGGCCGGCGGCCCGGACCTCGTCGGCGGTCGCGGTGAGGCTGCCGGGGAGCGGACGGGTGTCCGAGCGGCGGACGGTCGACGAGTGCTCGCGGGCCTCGCCGTCCCGGACCGTGCGGGCGGTCACGGCGACGTCGAAGCCGTGGCGGGCCAGGTGCACCGCGCAGGCCTTGCCGATCCCCCGGCTGGCGCCGGTCACGAACGCCACCCGGCGGTCCATGAGCTCCCCTCCTCCCGGGCCGCTCCCGACCCACGCCGAGAGTGTCCCATCCGCCCGGGCGCCAGGGTCTGGGACCGTCGGCCCCCGGCTGAGGGCGCGCGGACAATTCGGGCTTGGCGGCCTATCTTCGCAAGACTCTTGCGACGGTTTGCGCCGACCTACCCCCGGGTACGGCGCCACTCTCACCGGTTTCTGGCCGGTGTCGGGACGGGAGCGCTTCACATCGCCGACCGAAGGCCCAGCGATGGTTAAAGCCGCCCCGCGCCCGACGGCGGACACCCAGACGCTCGCCGAGATCCCGACGCGGGCCGACGCGGGGACCCGCGCCGACGGTGCGACCCGGGTCGACACCCCGTCCCCGGTCGAGGCGCCGGAGCGTGACACCCGCTGGGTCCGGCGGGTGCTGCGCACCTACGGCCTGTCGCGGCTGCTCGTGCTGGCGGCGGCGCTGGTGGCGACGACCGGCACCGACCCGGGCGCCGGGCCCTGGCCGGTCATCCCGCGGCCCCACGTCGCGCTGCTCCGGGCGCTCGCACGCTGGGACGGCGCCTGGTACATCGACATCGCCCAGCACGGCTACCACCACGTCAAGATCCCGCCCGGGGGCGACGCCGGCTACGCGTTCTTCCCCTTCTATCCATGGCTCATCCGGGCCGGGTCGTGGATCACGACCGCCTCGCCGCTCGTCGTGGCGCTCCTGCTCGCCACCGTGCTCGGCGGCGTCGGCGCGGTCCTGATCCGGATCCTCACCGCGCAGGCGTTCGACGAGCGGGTGGCCGACCGCGCCGCCACCCTCTTCTGCTTCTTCCCTGGCGCGTTCGTCCTCTCGATGGCCTACACCGAGGCGCTCACGATCGCGGCCGTGGCGGCGTCGATCCTCGCCCTCACCAAGCGGCGGTGGGTGCTCGCCGGCGTCCTCGGCGCGGTGGCGGCCATGACCCGCCCCACCGGCGCGGTGCTCATCCTCGCCGCCGGCTGGTGCGCGGTCGCGGCGTGGCGGCGCGGCGAGGGCCGCCGGCCGTTCTCCGCCCCCGCCCTCACCGGGGCCGGCCTGGCCGTGGTCGTCGTCAGCCAGTGGGTGCAGACCGGGCACGCGCTCGAGTGGCTGCACGTCGAGCACGTCACTTGGCAAGACCACTCCGGCTTCACGATCGGGATCTTCCAGCGGTTCATGGACTTCGTGCACGCAGGGACGCTCGGGTTCGGGACCGGCGACCTCAACGACCCGGTGTGGGCGGGCGGCTTCCTCATCGCGCTCGTCGGCGCGTGGCTGCTCGTCCGGCGCCGGCTCCCGGCCGTCCTCACCATCTACGGGCTCGGCGCGCTTTTGTTCGCGGCCAGCTCGTTCAACGTCGGCCCGCGGCCCCGACCGCTGCTCGCCGCGTTCCCGGTCGTGATCGCGATCGCGGCGTCGGTGAGCGGCTGGAAATGGCGGGTGGTGCTCGTGGCGTCGACGCTCGGGCTCATCGCGATGAGCCTGCTCACCTTCCTCACCTTGTCCGCGGTGCCGTGACCGCGCCGCCGCGGATCGCGACCCGGCCGTTCACGCGCCCGGCGCCGCTCGTCGTCGAGCTGCCGCCCCCCCGGCCCGCCCCCGAGCCTCACGACGCCCGCACCGACCGGCTGCTGCGCTGGGCCCTGCTGGCGGTCGGGGTGGCGTTCGTCGCCTGCTACCTGGCCATCGCGTTCGCCCGCTTCCGCTACCCGTACCAGCTCGAGTGGCTGGAGGGCGGCGTGCTCCAGCACGTGGCGCGGGTGCTGCACGGCCAGCCCCTGTACGGGCCGCCGTCGCTGCGGTTCACGCCGTACATCTACACGCCGCTGTACTACGTGGTCGGCGCCGGCGCGTCGTGGGTGCTCGGCCTGCACCTCTCGACGCTGCGCCTCGTCTCGATCGGCGCCTCGCTGGTCAGCCTCGGCGCGATCTACCGGCTGGTGTGGCTCGAGACCCGCAACCGCTGGGCCGGCGTCGTCGCGGCCGGCGTGTTCGCGGCGACCTTCCGGCTCAGCGGCGCCTGGTTCGACCTGGCCCGGGTCGACACGCTGTTCCTCGCCCTGCTGCTGGTGGGATTGCTGATGGTCCGGCGCACCACGACGGTCCGGGTCGCGGTGCTGGCGGGCCTGGTGCTGGCGGCCGCGTTCTTCGCCAAGCAGGCGGCGCTGGTGCCGAGCCTGGTCGTGCTCCCGTTCCTGTGGCGCCGTGACCGCCGGCTCGCCCTCACCTACGGCGGCACGCTCGCGGGCGCCCTGGTGGCGACCACGCTCGTCCTCGACCGCGCCTCCGCCGGGTGGTTCAGCCAGTACACGCTGCGCCTCCCCGAGCAGCACTCGCTGATGCGAAGCGAGTACCTCGGGTTCTGGAGCCAGGACCTGCTGCGGCCGCTCGGCGCGGCGCTGCTCGTCGGCGCGGTCGGGCTCGTCGCCTACCGCCGCGGCGACGCGGGCCGGTTCTGGATCCCGGTGACGGCCGGCCTGCTGTTCGCCGGCTACTCGGCCCGCCTGCACAGCGGCGGCTACGACAACGTGCTCTTCCCCGCCTACGCCGGCGTGGCGCTGGCGGCCGGCCTCGGGCTCCACACCCTCACCCGCCCCGACCGGCTGCACCTGCCCCGGGCCGCGTCCCGGCTGTTGCTGCTGGCGCTGCTGGTGACGCTGGCCGCGCTCGCCTACAACCCGTGGCGCCAGCTGCCGTCGGCCTCCGCGGCGCCGAACGGCGACCGCCTGGTCGCCGACCTGGCCCGGCTGCCCGGCCCCGTCTACCTGCCGTCCCAGAGCTGGCTGCTCGACGCGGCCCACTCGGGGGCGCCGACGAACGCGCAGTCGGCGGCCATCGACGACATCCTGCGGGGCCACATCCGCGGCTCGAACCGCACCCTGGCCCACGCGCTGCGGACCGCGATCTCGGGGCACCACTTCGGGTCGATCGTCGTCGACTCGCCGGCCGTCTTCTCCTACCTGCCGAAAAACACCAAGCACTACTACTGCGAGGTCGAGTCGCTGCCCCGACGCGACCGCGTGTGGCCCGTCACCGGCACCCGCACCGCGCCGATGCAGGTGTGGGCCCCCCGCGGTCCCGGGGTGGCGTGCCGCGACGAGGGCCTCCACTGGCACATGCGCCTGGCCTGAGCCCGGCCGCTCGGCCGCTTCGGCGCGGCGGGTCGGGGAGGGGGCGGCGACGGTCCGCCCGCGAGTGCCGACGGGGCGATCCGGTGCTGCGCTACCCGACGCGGGCGCGCGAGCGCGGCGGCACCGGCACCCGGCCCGGCGGCTCGGCGTCGAGGGTGACGCGCACCGGACGGCGGGTCGCGCCCGGCACCGGGCGGGGCCGGGTCGGTCCGGGCGCGGCGGCGCGTGGCGTCGGCGCGGGCCGGGGGGCGCGGCGCTCGATCGGCGTGCGCTGGTGCGGCTGGAGCCGCAGCGCGGTCAGGAGGACGACGAGCCCGCAGATCGAGAACACCGCGATTCGCAGGACGGCGTTGGTGCGGTCGGTGCCGGCGGTCAGGGTGTGAACGGTCGTGAAGACGAAGAGCGGGAAGCTCAGGTAGTGGACCTTGCGCCACACCCGCTGCGGGAGCCGGCGGCGGAGCAGCGACGTGATCTCGACCGCGGCGAGCAGGTAGAGGCCGACGATCCCCCACGCCACTGCGCCCGGATGCCAGCTGCTGGCGAACGGCACGAAGACCTGCACCGGGCTGAACGGCACGTAGCTGTCGAGCAGGATGGCGCCGACGTGCACGGCGACGAAGACGACCGCCAGGCCGCCGAGGAAGCGGTGCAGGTCGAGCAGCCAGGCCGGGCGCGGCCGCTTCCCGAAGATGCGGCTGCTGAGGAGCAGGCCCCAGACCACACCGAGCGCGAGCAGCGCGTAGGCGAGCAGCCCGCCCGCGCGCGCGACGTACCACCAGAGCTGGGTCGTCATGTCGTCTCCAACGCGACGGGGACGGCGTCGCCGTCCAGGAACGGGCGGAGGTTCGGGCTGGTGAGGATCGCCCCGTCGTCGTCGACGACGAGCCCGCCGACGCCGACCCGCTCGAGGAGGTCGAGGCCGGCGAGGGGCCCGGCCACGAACGCGGCCTTGGCGAAGGCCTCGGCCTGCCAGCCGTGCGCGGCGACCGCGGTCGCGGTCGCGACCCTCGCGTCGACCGGTCGACCGCGCTCGGGGTCGATGAGGTGGTGGGCGGGGCCGTCGTCGGTGGTCCAGCGTCGCCGCAGCCGGCTCGAAGTCGCGACGGCGCCGTCGCGCAGGTGGACGACCGCCGCCGGGTCGGCGCGCCACGGGTGCTCGACGGCGACGACCCACGACGCCGCCGGCGGGGCACCGGCGACGCGGACGTCGCCGCCCAGGTTGACGCAGACGCCGTCCGCGCAGTCCTCGAGCAGCTCGGCGACCACGAGGTCGGCCGCCAGCCCCTTGCCGATGCCGCCCGGGTCGACGCCGACCCCGGCCGGGAGGCGGGCGGTGCGCGCCGACGGGTCGAGCTCGATGGCGCCGCAGCCGCGAGTGAGCCGGCAGTCGTCGGTCGGCGCCGCGGCCGCCTCGTCGAAGGCGGGCTCGTCGAAGCTGGTCGTGTAGCCGGCGCGGAGCACGTCGCCGAGCACGGTGGGGTCGAAGCGCCCGTCGGTGAGGCGCCAGGCGTCGACGGCCCGCTCGAGAAGCAGGAGCGTGTCGACCGACACCGGCTGGGGGTCGGCGCCGGCCCGGTCGTTGAGCCGGCTGATCTCGCTGTCGGGCCGAAAGCGGCTCCAGCGGCGCTCGAGGTCCTCGACGCGCCGGCGGGCTCGCCCGAGGAGCCCGGGCGAGCCGCCGACGATCAGGACGTGGGCATCGCTGCCCATGGCGTGGAAGCGCTCAGCTGGCATGGCTGGTGGTGACCGGCTTCGAGGAGGTCGTCGAGCCGGCGGTCGCCGACAGGTCGGTCGAGGACGAGGAGGACGACCCGGTCGACGCCGAAGCCGACGTGTTGGCGGTCGCGCCGGAGCCGCTTGTCGTCGTGGTGGCGGCGGAGCCGGACGCAGCCCCGGCGGCCATGGCGCCGACGAGGCCGGCGAACGCGACCGCGGAGACACCGGCGGTGACCCGGCGGGCCCGCGCCGCCGGGTGGGGGCGGCGCCGGCCCGGGGTGCCGGCGCGGGGGGAACGCCGGCTGGAGCGGGGGG
>CALEYV010000059.1 GCA_937927875.1 uncultured Actinomycetes bacterium
GCGGCTCGTCGCGCACGTAGGGCACGACGTGCACCCGCCAGCACAGCCACCACCCGAAGAGCCAGATCATCGTGAGCGCGAACAGGCGGGGATCCATCTCGGCGACCGAGGTTAGGGTCCATCTCATGGAGTTCGCGCTCTCGCCCCGGACCGAGGCCCTGCAGGACCAGCTCGGCGCGTTCATCGCCGAGCGCGTCGAGCCGGCGGTGCCCGTGTACCGCGAGCAGGTGGAGGCCAGCGGTGACCCGCACTTCCACCCCCCGGTCATGGAGGAGCTGAAGGCCGAGGCCCGAGCCCGCGACCTGTGGAACCTCTTCCTGCCCGACGCGCGCTTCGGCCCCGGCCTCACCAACGTCGAGTACGCACCGCTGTGCGAGCTGATGGGCCGCACCCTGCTGGCCGCCGAGGCGACGAACTGCTCGGCGCCCGACACCGGGAACATGGAGATCCTCGCCGAGTTCGGCACGCCGCTGCTGCAGGAGCAGTTCCTGCGCCCGCTCCTCGACGGCGAGATCCGGTCGTGCTTCGCGATGACCGAGCCGTGGGTGGCCAGCAGCGACGCGACGAACATCCAGAGCCGCATCGAGCGGGACGGCGACCACTACGTCGTGAACGCGCACAAGTGGTGGACGAGCGGCGCCGCGTCAGCGCGGTGCCGGTTCGCGATCCTCATGGGGGTGTCGGATCCGAACGCCGACCCCTACCACCGCCACTCGATGGTGGTCGTGCCGCTCGACACGCCGGGGGTCACGATCGTCCGCACCCTCCCGGTCTTCGGCCACGACGCCGGCGGCGGGCACTGCGAGACCCTGTACGAGGACGTGCGAGTCCCGGCCGAGTACCTGCTCGGCGAGGAGGGCGGCGGCTTCGCCATCGCGCAGGCCCGCCTCGGGCCGGGGCGGATCCACCACTGCATGCGCGCCATCGGCATGGCGGAGCGGGCCCTCGAGCTGATGTGCGCACGCGCCCAGATGCGGGTCGCGTTCGGCAAGCACCTGGCCGACAACAACGTCGTGCAGGAGCGGGTCGCCGAGAGCCGCATCGAGATCGAGCAGGCCCGGCTGCTGACCATGAAGGCGGCCTGGCTCATGGACACGGTCGGGAACAAGGGGGCGCGCTTCGAGATCGCGGCGATCAAGGTCGTCGCGGCTCGGCTGGCCACCACTGTGATCGACCGGGCCATCCAGCTGTTCGGCGGCGCCGGCGTGTCGGACGACTGGCCGCTCGCCCAGCTGTACACGCACGCCCGGACCTTGCACCTGGTCGACGGGCCCGACGAGGTGCACCGCCAGCAGATCGCCCGCCGGGAGCTGCGCAAGTACGAGGCGTTCCGGACGTGAAGGTCCGGATCGGCTACGGGCTCGGCGTGCAGGGCCTGAAGGACGAGCGCGCCTTCGGGGCCCTCGTCGACGCGCTCGACGGTTGCGGCTTCGACTCGCTGTGGCTGTCGGAGCGCGCGGCCGGCGACGCGCCCGACCCGCTGGTCGGGCTCTCGTTCGCGGCCGGGCGCTCCCAGCGCCTGAAGCTCGGCACCAGCGTGCAGGTCCTCCCGGGCCGCAACCCGGTGCTGCTCGCCAAGGCGTGGGCGAGCCTCGACCGGCTCTCGGACGGCCGCGCGCTGCCCGCGTTTGGGCTCGGCAACCCGATCGCGGCCGAGCACCAGGCGTTCGGGGTCGCCCGGGACCGTCGGGCCGCCGTCTTCGACGAGGCCCTGCCCCTGCTGCGCCGCCTCTGGACCGAGGACGACGTGCACCACGACGGGGACGCGTTCCACTACTGCGGCGTCACCGTGCGACCGAAGCCCGTCCAGCAGCCCCTCGACGTGTGGCTCGGCGGGCGCGCGCCGAGCGAGCTGCGCCGCTGCGGTCGGCTCGGCGACGGCTGGCTGGCGAGCTTCTGCACCCCCGCCGACTGCGAGGCCGGTCGGCCGGTGATCGAGGCCGCCGCGACCGCAGCCGGCCGCGCGATCGACCCCGAGCACTTCGGCGCCATGGTCGTCTACGCGCACGACGAGATCCCGACCGCGCTGCGCGAGCGGCTGGGGGTGCTGCGCCCTGAGCTGGACCCGGCCGACCTGGTGCCGGTCGGGCTGCCTGCGCTGCACGAGCGCCTCGGCGCGTTCGTGGATGTCGGGTTCTCGAAGCTGGTGCTGGTGCCCCTCGCCGAGCCGGCGGACTGGCACCACGAGCTCGACCGGGTCGGCGGCGCGGTGCTGGAGCTGCAGACCTAGCGGGCCGTGACGCCCTCCGCCGCGGGCTCGGCCGCCTCCTCGGTGACGAGCGGCGACCGGGTCAGCCAGCAGGTGCCGACGAGCATGGCCGCGATCGCGCCGGCCGCCACCGTCCAGGCGAGCATGCCGTGGGCGTTCAGGTGCTCGCCGAAGAGCACGATGCCCATCACCGACGCCAGCACCGGGTTCGTGACCGAGATGGCGGGCAGCGAGGCGGCGACGTGCCCGGCCTGGAACGCGCTCTGGTTGAGGACGAGCCCCACCAGCGAGGCGAGCAGCAGCGCGTAGAGCTGCCAGTGGCCGAGGATCGGGAACACCCGGCCGTTGAGCCGGTCGACCGTCGCCTTGGTGAGCACCGCGGTGAGGCTGTAGACGACGCCGGTCGCGATGCCGTAGTAGGTGGCGCGCCGCCCCGGCTCGACGGCGCGGCGCCCGAGCGCGACGAGGACGGCCGTGGCCACGATCACGAAGCTGGCCGCCAGCGACCAGGCGAGGTGGGAGGCGTGCGACGCCGTCCCGGCCGGAGAGCCGACCTCGACGTAGAGCGCCAGCCCGGCGGTGATGAGCGCGGCCGGGATCATCTCGGCCCGGGTGACGCGACGCCCGGTCCGGAACGACGCGAACGGGAGCGCGAACAGCAGTCCGCTGGCCAGCAGCGGGCCCACCACGAGCACGGACCCGACGCCGAGCGCGGCCGCCTCGAGGCCGTAGGCGGTGAGGTCGACCGCGATGCCGAGCAGCCAGAGCGGCCGGTGGGCGAGCGCGATCACCAGCCGCGGGGAGAGCGACAGCTCGGGCGCCTGCTGGGCGGCCACGCGCTGCTGGACGACCGCCGCGATCGCGTAGCAGAGGCCGGCGCCGAGCGCGAGAACGACGGCCAGCGTCACGGCTAGACGCTCGCCGGCGCGCGACGGGTCGGCAGCCCGTGGTCCCGAAGCGGCCCGACCTCAAGCTGGCGCGCCGCGAGCTGCTCGCCCAGGGGCGCCAGCGCGCCGAGCGCGGCGCGCCACGATCCTGGGTACGACTCGCAGTCGGAATCGTGGAGCAGCACCGTCCCGCCGGCGACGTAGCGCCGCAGCACGTCGGCGACCACCGTCTCGGGGGTCGCCTCCCGCCGCCAGTCGCGCCCCCACGTCGTCCAGAGCACGGTGGTCAGCCCGGCCCGCTTCGCCCCCGACAGCGCGCCCAGGGAGAGGACGCCGAACGGCGGGCGGAACCACGCGGGCTCGGTCCCGCTCAGCTCGGCGATGGTGTCGGTCGCCCGCCGGATGTCGTCGCGCGCGCTGCGGGGCGTGCGGCGCAGCATGTTCCGGTGCTCGTCCCCGTGGACCGCGACCTCGTGCCCGGCCGCCGCGACCTCGGCGACGAGCGACGGCGTCCTGCGGGCCATGGTGCCGAGCATGAAGAAGGTGGCCCGCCAGCCGCGTCGGTCGAGCTCCTCGAGGAAGGCGGGCGTCGAGGCCGGGTCGGGCCCGTCGTCGAAGGTCAGCGCCACGTGGTCGTCACGGCCCCGACCGACCAGGGCCGGCGTGACGCGAACCCCGAACGGCGACACCCCGGCCAGCGCCGGCCCGGCGTGCAGAGCTCCGGCCGCGCCCACGACGCCCGCCGCGGCGAGCGCGGCGGGGAGCGCTGCGCTCAGCGCAGGCCCTCGAGCGAGCGGACGTGGAGCCCGGCCTGGCGGGCCCGGGCCGCGAACCGCTGGAGGCACTGCGCCACTCGCTCCGGGTCCTTCTTGCGCCCGTCGAGGACGTACACGCGGCGCCCGTTCGGGTGCGGGACGACGCTCGGCCCGAAGGTGGTGTTCGCCTCGACGAGCCGTTGCCGCCGGTGCCCACTGCGGCAGTAGATCTGGTCGAAGCCGTCGATGCGCCGTCCGGGCACGAACTCGCGCGCGCGGACGCCGGCGCGCGCCACGATCACCTGGTACGACTTCATGCAGTCGTCGTGGGCCCGGTTCCACCGCAGGAAGCGGCCCTGGCCCCACCCGCCGTTGGCGATGTCGACGCCGTCGGCCGCGATCGGCGCCAGCTCGCTGCCGGTCTGCGTCGCGGTGCGCCCGTCGACGACGAGCGTGACCCCGAGGTTGTCGATCGTGTTGACGACGTCGTGGTTCTGCAGGTCGGCGCGGTCGACGCGCACGCCGACGAACACGTCGTGGGTCGCCGACTTGGGCGGGCGCGCCACCCCGACGCCCAGCGCGGCGACGCCCTGAGCACCGAGCGTCATGGCCAGGTAGAGCCCGGCCAGCGAGGCCGCCGCCAGCGAGATGCGACGCCGCGTCTTCGGCACCTCGAACGGGATGAGGAGCGCATCGGCGCGCGTGTCCGAGGCCAGGTCCTCGACGTGGTCGGTCGGGTCGCCCGCGAAGAGCCCGCGGCCGGCCTTGATCAGCTCGTCGCGGGCCGGTCCCGGGGTCGTCGCCTCCTCGAGCGCCTCGGCGAGCTCGGCGTCGTTGTGCGCGTACCGGCTCACCCCCGAGGTCGCCATCGTCTTGGCGTTCTCTTTGCCGTGCCCGGCGATCGGGTGGAAGGTCACGACCGGGATCCCGGCCGCGAACGCCTCCATCGCGGTGAGGCCCCCCGCGTTCTCGACTAGCGCGTCGCACCCCGCCATGAGGGCCGGCATCTCGTCGGTCCAGCCGATGACGGTCCCGCCGAGGGCCTCCTCGACGAGGGACGACCGCAGCTTCTCGTCGCGGCCGCAGACCGTCACCGGGTGGTAGTTCCCGGCCCGGGCGATCGCGTCGACGGTCTTGGGGACGTCGCCGACGCCCCACGAGCCGGCGACGACGAGCACCGCCCGTTCGTCGTCGTTGATCCCGAGCCGGCGCCGCATCTCCTGGCGGCTGGTGGGTCGGGTCGCGGGGTGCTCGCGGAACCGGTCGCCGACGAGCGGGCCCGAGGCCTGGTTCAGGCGCCCGCCCCGTCGGGCCGCGGTCTCGGCCGAGATCGGGCTCACTGCCAGGTGGAGGTCGATCCCGGGGTGGACCCAGAGCGGGTGCACGGCGAAGTCGGTGAGGAAGGTGGCGACCGGGACCCGCAGCCACCCCTTCTTCCGCATGCGGCCGAGCACGAGCGACGCCAGCGGATAGGTGGACACGATGGCGTCCGGCCGGGAGCGCAGCAGCTCCCGGTGGAGCGCCCGACGGGTGACGAGGCTCATGCCCCGCACCACCGGCCCCCACAGGACGGGCGCGCCGACGCCCAGCGCCTTGTAGGTGATGTCGTAGGTCCACGGCAGCACGCGCAGCTGGAACAGGTACGTCCAGCGGACGAACCCGCCCAGCTTGAACGGGATGAGCTGCAGATAGTCGATGACTCGGACGTCATGACCGCGGGCCACGAGGCGGCGTTCGAGTTCCCGCGCCGCCCCGTCGTGGCCTGCCCCCATGGACGCCGAGACGACCAGAACCCCTCGACGCATCGGGTAGCAACCCTACTCGGAGAGGCCCCCGAAACCCCCGCCTGCCCCCGGATTCACGGGGTTCTGGGGTGCTGCGGACCGGCGCTAGGACGCTGTTGAAGAAGGCGGTTTGTTTGGGGCGGCGGGTTCGTAGGCTTCG
>CALEYV010000060.1 GCA_937927875.1 uncultured Actinomycetes bacterium
CGCTCGCCGACGCGGTGGGCCTGTCGTGCATCAACTACACCGGCGGCGAGCGCACCCGCGGCCACTACGGCTTCCACTACCAGGTCGGCTCGCTCGAGGAGGAGCCGGTGGTGCTGGCGCAGCGGCTGGCCAGCCGGGGCCTGCTCCGACCCGCGGTCGTGTTCGACCGCTCGCCGGTCGGGCGCCGGTACGCGGAGTGCTTCGAGGCGAGCACCGGCTCGGTCGGCCTGGAGCTGGCCGGGACGGCCAGCGTCTCCCCGGTCGCCCAGGACGTGAAGGCGGTCATCGAGCGGCTGCGCACGCTCGAGCCCGATGCCCTCGTCTACCTCGGGCTCGGCGTCTCGTCGCGTCCGGTCGCGCTGGCGCTCGCCGATCTGGGCTGGGACATCCCGGTGGTCGCCAACTCGGCGCTGCTCTTCGGCTACCTGCGCTCGGAGTGGCGGGACGGCTGGGCGGGCTGGGAGTACGTGGACGTCGTCGCCGACGACAACCAGCGCCGCCAGCAGCTGCTCGCCGACTCCCCTGTCGCCGCGGGACCCATGGGGTGCGCGGCGCTCGACATGGGTCGCCTCCTCGCCGAGGCGATCGTGCGCGCCGACCACCTGACCCGGGCCGGGATCCGGGACGGGTTCGAGCGGGTCAAGCGCCTCCCCGCCACCTGCGGCTACGAGGGGACCTCACTGACCTTCGGGCACCAGGACCACGGCGCCCTTCACGGCGACTACCTGGTGCTGCGCACGTGGGCCGACGGGCGCAGCGAGCAGGTGCCTACCTAGTCCTGTCACACCCCGGTGGTGTGCTCCACCCCAGGTCCCCAGCCCGACCGGGTGCCCAGAATTACACTCTTGTCATTCCGGGGAGGAACGCCATGGACGCCAACGGGACGCAGGCTCTCCACGCCGAGGCCGCCGACTCCGTGCGCTGGGAGCCCTGCCCCGAGCCGTCCGTCGACGACGGCGGCTCGCTTTGCAGCGCCTGCGGCTGGCCGGTCGATGACCACGACCGCGACCGGCCGGTCGTGGCAGCCCGGGCCGCCTGACCGACGCCACCGCCAACGCCCGCGCTGACTCATGCGGGCTGCTCGCGACCCGCGATCAGGACGCCCGCGAGTCGGTAGCCCAGTTCAGGCGGACTTGCGCGACCGGGTGGCGCGCTTCTTCGCCGGCTTCTCGTCCGTGTCGGCGGACGCGTCGGGCGAGCCGGCCCGGGCCAGGCTGGCCTCCAGCGCCGCCATGAGGTCGACGACCTTGCCCGGCTCCTCGACCGTCGGCTCGGCGACGATCTCCTCGCCGGCGGCCTTGCGCTCGATGATCTCCATGAGCTGCTCGCGGTACTCGTCGTGGTACCGGCCGGGCTCGAAGTGGTCCGACAGCGCCTCGATGAGCTGGCGGGCCATGCCCAGCTCCTTCTCGGTCGGCTCGGCCGGGGCCGCGTCCTCGGGGAGCAGCCCGTCGCGAGCGAGCACCTCGTCGGCGTAGCGCATGGTCTCGAGGCAGAGGACGCCGTCGAGGGGGCGGATGGCGACCAGCCGCTCCTTCGAGCGGATCACCACCCGGCCGATCGCCACCTTGCGCAGCTCGGCCATCGCCTCGACGAGCAGGCGGTACGCCTTCAGCGACGTCGCGTCGGGGGCCAGGTAGTAGGGCTGCTCGAAGTAGAGGGGGTCGATCTCCTCGAGGTTGACGAAGTCCTCGATCTCGATCATGCGGCTCGACTTCGGGGCCAGCGCCTTCATCTCGTCGTCGTCGACGACGACGTACTGGCCGGGCGAGATCTCGTAGCCCTTGCGGATCCGGTCGTTCGGGACCTCCTCGCCGGTCGCCTCGGACACCTTCCGGTACCGGATGCGGGCGTTCGACCCCTCTTCCAGCTGGTTGAACCGCACGTCCTGGCTCTTGGTGGCCGAGACCACGCGAACCGGGACCGCCACGAGCCCGAAGCTGATGCTGCCCGTCCAGATTGCGCTTGGCACGCCACTAGGTTCCCAGAAATGGCGGCCGGCTCCAAAGCGGTCATCGAGGTCGAGGGCCGGCACCTCACGATCTCGAACCTCGAGAAGGTGCTCTACCCCGCCGTCGGCTTCACGAAGGCGGCGGTGATCGACTACTACGCCCGCGTCGCCCCGACGATGCTCCCCCACCTCGCCGGGCGGGCGGTGACGATGGTCCGCTTCCCCGACGGCGTGGACGGCAACTCGTTCTTCGAGAAGCGGTGCCCCAGCCACGCCCCGAAGTGGGTCCGGCGGGGGGAAGTCGACCCCGGCCTGGTGGCCTGCGTCGTCGACGACGCGCCGACGCTGGTGTGGATGGCCAACCTCGCCGCGCTCGAGCTCCACACCCTGCAGTGGAAGGTGGACGACCCCACCCACCCCACCGCGATGGTCTTCGACCTCGACCCCGGCCCGCCGGCCGACGTCCTCGCCTGCTGCCGGGTGGCCCTCGACCTGCGCGCCACCCTGGAGCGACTCGGCCTGGTCACGGTCGTGAAGACCTCCGGGAGCAAGGGCCTGCACCTCTCGGTCCCCGTCCGCGGCGCCGACCCCGACGCGACGAAGTCGTTCGCGCTGGCGCTCGGCCAGCTGCTGGCGGCCGACGCACCGGACCGGGTCACCGTGTCCATGGCCAAGGAGGTGCGGCCGAACCGGGTGTTCGTGGACTGGAGCCAGAACGACCGCCACAAGACGACCGTGTGCGCGTACTCGCTGCGGGCGCAACCCCGACCGACGGTGTCGACGCCGGTCAGCTGGGACGAGGTGTCGGACGCGCTCGACGCCGGCGACCCGACCGCGCTCACCTTCGAGGCCGGTGACGTCCTGGCTCGGATCGACGAGCTCGGCGACCCGTTCGCCCCCAACCTCACCGCCGAACAGGAACTGCCGCCGCTCACCGGCGCGTGACGACGCCGCCCTCCTAGCCTCCATCGCATGGACCTCACCGACAAGGTGGCGATCGTCACCGGGGCCAGCCGCGGCGTCGGCGCCGCCACCGCGGCGGCGCTCGCGACGGCCGGCGCGCGGGTGGCGTGCGCGGCGCGCGCCACCGACGACGCCCCCCTCCGGCTGCCCGGCACGATCGACGCCACTGTGCGGCAGATCGTCGACGCCGGCGGCGAGGCGATCGCGGTGCCGACCAACCTCGCCCGCGAGGAGGACGTCGACGCGATGGTGGGCGCCACCGTCGACGCCTACGGCGGCGTCGACTTCCTGGTCAACAACGCGGCGATCACGTTCCCGGGCGACCTCGACATCGACCTGAAGCGGTTCGACCTCGTCATGAACGTCGACCTCCGGGCCCAGCTGCTGGCGATCCGGGCCGTCGTGCCGCACATGCGTGCTCGGGGCGAGGGCCGGATCGTGAACGTGTCGTCGGCCGCCGCCCTCAACTACTTTCCGGGCCTGATGGTGTACGGGATGGCAAAGATCGCCCTCGAGCACCTGACCGTCTCGGCTGCGGCCCAGCTGCGGGACGACCGGATCGCGGTGAACACGTTCCGGATCGACGTGCCGGTCGCGAGCGAGGGGTTCGTCGCCAACTCGCCCGGGGTGGACCACTCGAGCTGGGAACCCACCGAGGTCGCGGCGGAGGGGATCGTGTGGATGTGCAGCCAGCCCTCCTCCTATACGGGCCACAACGTGGGCATGGCCCGGCTTCGGGAGCAGGAGGGAATCATGGGCGGGGGGCGCCACCAGTCCGCCGTCGCCGGGTTCGTGACCGAGAACCCGATGCAGCTCTCGTAGGACGCGCACCAGGCGGGTCTCCGGAGTTCAGCTTGCGTTCCTGCGGGCCGTCCGGCGTCCCGGCGAGTGCCGTCAGAGCGCCTGCTTGAGCTGGGCCTCGAAGGTCATCGCCGCGGCGTCGAACGCCGACAGCGACTGGGTGAACCGATCGAAGGGTGCGCCAAGGTCGCCCTGGGCGACCGCGCTCGCGGCGGCGGCAGCGGCGCTCTCTCCGTTGTTGGCTGCCGCGAGCAGCGCCTGCACTTGAGCCTGGAGCTCAGGCGGGAACTTGATCGCCGATATGGCGGTCACGAACGTCCGGTACGCGTCACCCGTTCTCGTGATCCCTTGCGTGAATGCGTTCGGGTCGCTGCTTGCCTGCGCCACGGCGGCGTTGAGCGCGCTGTTGAGCGTCTGAGACGCGGGCGCGTACAGCGCGGCGGCCTGGATCACCTGCCGGCGGTCGATGGCGTGACGTGGGACGCTGACCGACTTCACCGCGACGTTCGCCCGCCACAGGCTGTCCGCCGACACCACCGGGTTGCCGGCCGCCGACGACAGGGGGCAGGAGGAGCCTGGGGTCGTCACCGCCGTCTGCAGGACCTGAAGAGGAAGGGGCGGGCCGTCGAGTGCCACCAGGACGTGCCGCGGCGTTGCCCCCGGCGCTTTGCCGTCATCGTCGATCTCGACCGCCCGACGGGCGCCGACCGTCGTCACCGCGCCCTTCGTGAGCGTTCCGACGTGGACAAAGTCGAACGCGAACTGCGTACCGGCCATCAGACAGCTGGGGTCGGTGGAGGCAAGGGTCCAGGCGGGCCCGAACATGCCACCTCGGACGTACAAGGCCCGCCGCGTCGTCAACGTCTCGATCACGGTTGGTCCGTTCGTGTCAACCTCATACGTCGTCGTCGGCCCAACATTGGTGTCAGCCGTGAAGCTGGTGGAGTCTTGGAGCGTTCCCTGAGTGTGGATCCGGAGTGAAGTCGCCGACCGCAACGCCTTCTTCATGTCCGCGTAGATCTGCTGTGGTGCCTTCGCGTCTTCGCCGTTGCCTCGAGCCGCGCCCAAGCTGGCCCCTGCTATGCCCGCGAGGGCGACCGGTATCGCGGCCAAGGCGACGAGCGAACAGCCCGCCCGAAGAAGTCTCACCGGGTCCGCCAGAGCAGCAAGAGAGCAGGTCGGCGTGAGCCGGACGCACGACCGCTGCCTTCCAGGCCCACCCGAGCCCCCCACTGCCCTCAGCACCCGCTACCCGAAGACTAGGCGCGGACCGGATCCAGCGGGATGGCCACCGCGGGATCGCCACCTGGGCACACTGGCGGGCGGCGCTCGCGTCCGTTCCCCCGGGCTGACACACCCGGCTCGTACCCTGACCGGCGATGGCAACCCGACCCCCGCGCGACTCGCAGCGGGCACGCGTCTACCGCGCCGAGCTCCCGCTGCCCGTGAGCCCCCTGCCCGGGCTCGTCGCGTGCGCGCGCTTCGCGGACCGGATCGTCGGCACCCTGTGGTGGCACGCCCGGTTCCCGCACCTCGGGTTCGAGGACCTGCCCCGGCTCCGGCCGGGCAACGGCGCCCGGACCGCCTTCTTCAGCGAGACCGACCGGGGGCTCGCCATCACGCTGCCCCGCCGGTACCGGACCAAGGGCGTCATGCTCCATGAGCTCGCGCACTGGGCGCTGCACGACCAGCCCGACCTGCCGACGCACGGCTCCACGTTCGCCCGCCTGGTGCTCGACGCGACCGACGAGTTCTGCGGCGCCGAGCCCGCCGGCGCGCTCGCCAGCGCCTACCGGACCGAGCGAGTGCGGATCGGCGAGCCGCCGCTCGAGGGCCCGGACGGCCGGTGGCGGTACGGCTGCGACGAGCGAATCCGGCTCTCGGTCGGCCGGAAGCTGATCGTGCGCGTCGCCGACGACGAGCAGCCGATCCGCGGCGTGCTCGAGGCGACCGAGCGAAGGGGGTCGGTCCTCGTGGTGCGCAACCGCCGTCACACCCACCGGGTCGCCACCGAGTCGGTCTGGGCCGTGGAGCCGGCCCGCTAGCGAGCACCGCCGTGGAGGAGGGAAGCCGGCGCGCCGTCCTGGCCGCGCTCCTCGCCAATCTCGGGATCGCGGTGGCGAAGTTCGTCGCCTTCGCGGTCACCGGGGCGACCGCGCTGCTGGCGGAGGCGATCCACTCCGTCGCCGACTCGGGGAACGAGTTCCTCCTCGCCGTCGGTGGCCGGCGGTCCCAGCGCCAGCCGACCGCGGAGCACCCGTTCGGGTTCGGGCGCGAGCGCTACTTCTTCGCCTTCGTCGTCGCGTTGGTGCTGTTCTCGCTCGGCTCCCTGTTCGCGATCTACGAGGGGGCCGACAAGCTCGCCCACCCCCATCCGGTGGAGAGCACGGCGGTCGGCTTCGTGGTGATCGGCGTGGCATTCGTGCTCGAGAGCCTCTCGCTGCGCACCGCGGTGCGAGCCGCCCGCGAGGTGCGCGGCGACGCGGGCTGGTGGCGGTTCATCCGCACCGCGAAGGCGCCCGAGCTGCCCGTGGTGCTGCTCGAGGACTTCGGCGGCCTGGTGGGGCTGGTGCTGGCGGGGACGGGACTGGCGCTGGCCGAAGTGACCGGGGATCCGACCTACGACGCCGCGGCCAGCGTCGCGATCGGGGGGCTGCTGGGCTTGATCGCCACGCTGCTGGCGGTCGAGATGAAGAGCCTGCTCATCGGGGAGGCGGCGTCACCGGAGGACCAGCAGGCGATCCGGAGCGCGATCGCGAGCAGCCCCGAGGTCGACCGGCTCATCCATCTGCGCACCGAGCACCTCGGGCCCGAGGACCTGCTCGTCGCCGCCAAGATCGACCTGTCGCCCCGGGCCGAGCGCGAGACGCCGCGTGCCATCGACCGGATCGAGGCCCGCATCCGGGCCCGCGTGCCCCACGCTCGTGTCATCTACCTGGAGCCCGACGTGTACCGCGGCGGCGACCACGAGCCCTTCTAGGACGAGGTCACCGGCTGCTCGCGGAACTCCCAGCGGGTCGGCGACCCGGTGAAGTCGGCTTCGGTCAGGCCGAAGGCGCGGACGGGCCGCAGCCGGAACACCACGCTCTCGGTGAAGAAGTCCACGGAGTAGCTGGACTCGTACTTCGCGTTCACGGCGTCGGTGAACGACTGGATCGCGGCCGGTTCGGTCACCCGGTCGACGTGGCCCTCGACGACGACCGGCTCGAGTGGGTTGTCGGTGGTGATCGTGGCTCGTGGGTCGTGGGCCAGGTTGCGGCTCTTGCGCGCCCGCCCGCCGGCGCTGAACCACGCCGCGTCGTCGAGCCACGCCCCCCACACCGGCGTGACGTGAGGACGGCCGTCGGGCCAGACCGTGGCCAGCCAGTAGTCGTGCGACGCCACCAGGCGCTCGGTGGCCCACGACCACGGCAGGAGCCCCGTCCCCTCGCCGGCGACGACGCCGTAGTCAGGCATGTAGGGACGGCTGGCGCGTGGCTCCATGGCTGCTCCTCGGTGCGGCGCCGATGATGCTCCACGCGGGCGGGAGCGGGACCAGACTGCGGCGTGCCCCGAGATCCGCTGCCGCGCCTGCGGCGGCTGTGCCTGGCGCTGCCGGAGACCACGGAGCGGCTGAGCCACGGCGAGCCGACCTGGTTCGTCCGGGACCGCACGACGTTCGTGATGTTCGCCGACCACCACCACGACGACCGGGTGGCGTGCTGGCTGGCGGCGCCGGCCGGCGCCCAGGCGGCGCTGATCGCCGAGGACCCGGCGCGCTACTTCCGACCGCCTTACGTCGGCGGCCGGGGCGGGGTCGGCGTGTGGCTGGACCGGACGGTCGACTGGGACGCGCTCACCGACCTGGTGGTCGACGCGTACCGCATGGTCGCTCCGAAGCGGCTCGTCGCCGCGCTCGATGCGAAGGACGACTGATCATGAGGGGGTCGCGGACGCGATGAAGAAGCTCGCCGACTACGGACACGACGACCATCCGGCCGACGACCCGGAGCGGGCGCAGGTGGCGTGGGCGGTGGCGGCGCTCGACGACTGTGACGAGTGCGACGAAGTGCGCATCGAGCTCACCCTCGAGGAGCACGGGCGACCGGGCACCGGGCTCGTCGCGCACCTCGCCCCCGAGACGGCACGCCGGGTTCGGGCCGCGTTGCGCCTCGCGTTGCAGGACGTCGGCGAGGACCCCGGCCCGTAGCCGGCGCCGCTAGAGCGGCAGCGCGAAGGCGTCGAGGGCGTCGATGGCCTGGACGCTGCGGGTGAGCAGCGCGCGGCAGAGCTCGACGTGCCGCGGGTCCTCGATCGTCAGCGCGCCGGCGGCGATCACCGGATAGACGAAGCCGAGCATCGCCCCGTAGCGGTAGAGCTCCCACGCCCAGTCCCGCGGCGCGTCGATGCCCTGCTCGGCGAGCTCGGCGAGGTAGGCGTCGAGCGCCTGCTCGTACCCCGCCCGATCGCCGACGTTCAGGCTCTGGGTCACGAGGTACGCGAGATCACGCGGCCCGACCGACCGGTCGATCAGCTGCCAGTCGACCGCGATCACCTCGTCGTCGGGCGTGAAGAAGAGGTTGTCGAGCCGCCAGTCGGCGTGCGACAGCACGAGGGGCGGCTCGGAGAGCTTGGCGAACAAGGCCGGGATCTTGGGCGGGAACTCGTCCCCGAACCGCCGGACGGCGGGCGTGATCTCGTCGGGGTACAGCTCCTGCATCCGCGGCCACGCGCCCTCGTACGCCACGGCCACCGCGCCCGGGTAGGGGTCGTCGCAGAGGCGGGTGAGCCACCGGACCTCGGCGAGCGACGGGTCGTCCCAGAAGCCGGCGTGGAGCCGGGCCAGGGTGCGGATCGCCGGTCGCGCCTCGTCGACCGTGCAGCCGGCGACCTGGTCGAGGGCGCGACCGCGGGGCGACACGTCCTCGAGCAGCAGCACGGTGTCCTGGGTCTCAGGGTCGTGCGCCGCGTACGGGCACGCGGGGAGTCCGATCGGCGTGCGGTGGCACAGCTCGGTGTAGAAGCCGACCTCCCGTCCGTACATGTTCAGCACCGTCGCGACGAAGCGAGTCTCGGGGGTCGGCGCCGCGAGCTTGGCGATGAGCACCTCGGCACCGTCGGGGCCGTCGAGGTCGAGACGGAACAGCTGGCCAACCAGCCCGACGCCGACCCCGAGCGGGGCCGCGTCGACGGTGGTGATGGGTCGACCCAGCGCCTCGCTGCACCAGGACGGTGTGAGGTCGTCGACCGTGGTCGGGATCTTCATCGCGCGTCGACGCCGGCGAGCAGCCACTCCGTGAGTCGGCGGGGGGCCTCGGTGAGGAGCGGGAAGGCGGCGTCGCGGCGCGGGAGCCGGACGTGGCGACGGCGCTCGTCGATGGCGCGGACGAGCGCGTCCGCGACGTCGTCCATGGTCAGGTCGTGCACGAGGTGGAGGGTCTCGAGCCGCGCCAGCGCCCGCCGAGTCGGCTCGTGCGCCCGCAGGCTGTCCATCATCGTGCTCTCGACGGTGCCGATCTCGGCCAGGGTCGTCGTGATGCCGGTCCCCTTGAGCTCGGCCCGGAGGCCGGCAGTGAAGTGGCTCAGGCCGGCCTTGGAGGCGGCGTACGGCGCGACGCCCGGGAGTGCGTTCGTCCCCGCCAGCGACGACACGTTGACGAGGTGCCCGTGGCCCTGCGCGCGCATGCGAGGGATCACGGCCCGGCAGAGCAGCACCGGGGCGATCAGGTTCACGGTGAAGAGGGCTCGGATCTGCTCGGCCGGGAGCTCGGCGAGGCGGCCGGTGAGGTCGAGGCCGGCGTTGTTGACGAGGACGTCGATGGGCCCGTCGGCGGCGATGCGCGTGACGAGCTCGTCGACGTGGTCGAGGTCCTCGAGGTCGGCGGGATACGCAGCGCCGCCGAGGTCGGCCGCCAGCTTGGCCAGCGGCTCGGCCGAGCGAGCCACGAG
>CALEYV010000061.1 GCA_937927875.1 uncultured Actinomycetes bacterium
CGAGCCCGAGCTGGGCGATGACGAGGGCGACGCCGAGCGGGTGCTCCAGGTACGGGCCGCCGGACCGGCGGACCTGGTCGGCGTGGGCGTCCCGGGCGACCTCGAAGGCGGCCTCGATGAGAGCGGTGTCGGCCCGGCGGTGGCGGGACTGGAACTCGGCGAGCAGCGGGCCGAGCTCGGCCTCGACCTGGTGGCGCCGCCAGGGGCGGGGCAGCACCGACCGCCGGTCGGGGCGATCGGGTCGGACCTCGAGCGAGCTCATGTCCCCCGTCATCGTAGGGCCCGCTGTGCGAGCCGGAGCGCGAGGGCGGCCGGCCGGTCGTTCAGCGCCGCTTGCGTCGCCGCTGCTGGCGCGCTCGCGGCGTGACCGCGCCCGGACGCGGCGCCGGCGCGGTCGGGCTCGGCCCGGTCGGGGTCGCGGCGCGGGGGCTCGTCTCCGCCGGCGCGGCGTCGGTGATCGGCGCCGGAGCGCCCACGAAGGCGGGGGCCGGCTCGGCGGCCGGACCCCGGGTCCGGAGGGACGAGGAGCGGGCGCGCACGGCGCGGTAGCGGGGCTCGCGCTCCTTCAGCCAGGCGAGGATCGGCGTCGCGACGAAGATCGAGGAGTAGGCGCCGGTGGTCAGCCCGACGAACAGCGCGAGCGCGAAGTCCTTCAGGGTCGTGGCCCCGAAGAGCCCGCTGCCCACGAAGACCAGGGAGGCGACGGGGAGGACGGCGACGAACGAGGTGTTGAGGGAGCGCATCAGCACCTGGTTCAGCGACCGGTTCACCATCGTCGAGTAGCTGTCGGCCCGGTCGGTGCCGACGGTCGGCGTGTTCTCGACCACCTTGTCGAACACGACGACGGTGTCGTACAGCGAGTACCCGAGGATGGTGAGGAAGGCGATGACGGTGGCCGGGACGACCTGGAAGCCGGTGACCGCGTAGACACCGGTCGTGATGAGGATGTCGTGGATGACGGCGATGATCGCCGCCAGCGCCATCCGCCACTCGAAGCGCACCGTCAGGTAGATCGCGATCAGGGCGAAGAACACCACCAGGGCGACGAGCGCCTTGCTGGTCACGGTGTCGCCCCAGGTGGCGCTGACCTCGACCGCGTTCGTCACCGACCCGTAGCGCGTGAGCACGCTCTGGATCTGGGACCGCTTGGCGGCGTTCGCCGACGGCGTCTGCACGACGATCGACTTGGTGCCGGTGCTGCGGTTGGTCTGGATGGCGATCTTGGCGTCCGCCTCGCCGATCCCGCCAAGGGCGGCGCGGACGGTGTTGACCGACGGCCCGGCCCCGTGCGCGCTGATCGTGTACGACTGCCCGCCGGTGAAGTCGATGCCGAGGTTGAGGCCCCGGATGGCGAGGCCGCCGATCGAGATCAGGATGAGGGTGCCGGAGAGCAGCGCCCAGCGCCACGCCCGGTCCATGAAGTGGTAGTTCGTCCGCTCGTGGAAGAGGTCGGACAGCGCCTGTCGGAAGCGACTCATGTCGACACCGCCGGCACGTCGAGACCGGCCGCGATGCCGACGTTGCGCATCCGGACCAGCTCCGGTCGCCGGGCCAGCAGCGAAACGAGCGGGTGCATGAAGAAGTAGGACACCGCCAGGTCGAGGAGGGTGGCGATCCCGAGGAAGAGCGCGAAGCCCTTCACCGAGCCAATGGCGAGCACGTAGAGGGCGAAGGCGCCGAGCAGCGACACCAGGTCGGCGGCGACGATGGTCCGGAACGAGCGCGTGAAGCCGCGATCGACCGAGGACCGGACGGTCCGGCCGGTTCGGATCTCGTCTTTCAGTCGCTCGAAGTACACGACGTACGAGTCGACCGTGATGCCGATCGACACCACGATCCCGGTCACGCCGGAGAGCGTGAGGGCGAGGTGCAGGGACGGGCCGATTCCGCTGACGATGGCGTAGAGGAGGGCGCCGCTGACGCCGAGGCCGAGGAACACCACCAGGCCGAGGATCCGGTAGTAGACGAGCATGTAGAGCGCGACCAGCGCGAGGCCGATGATGCCGGCCGCGATGCCGGCGTTCAGCTGGTCGTTGCCGAGGGTCGGCGAGACGTCCTGGCTGTTGATCTGCTTGAGCGCCACCGGCAGCGCGCCGTACTTGATCACCTTGGCCAGGTCGCTGGCCTGGCTCGGCGTGAAGTTCCCGGTGATCTGCACCGTGCCGGTGAAGTTGGCCGCCTGGAACGCGGGGGCGGAGAGGACCCGGGCGTCGAGGACGATCGCGACCTCGTTGCGCGGCGCCGACTGGCCGAACGACGCCGCCGCCAGGGTGTTGAACTTCGAGAGCCCGGAGCTCTTCAGCGACATCTCGACCGCGTAGCCCTGGCCCTGCGCGAACGTGGACCGGGCGTCGGACACGTCGTTGCCGGTCAGCCCCCCCGGCACGCCGAGGCTGGCCTTACGAGTGACCGGGGCCAGCAGCAGCCGCTGCTTGGTGGTGGCGTCCTTCAGCACCACGCACGAGTTCCGGTTGTCGTTGGCGAGCGTCGTCGTCGGGATCGACACGCCGGCGGTCGACAGCGAGGTGAGGGCGGTGGCGTCGCAGCTCGCGACCGCCGCCGCGGCCGCCGCCTGCTGCTGGGCCGTGCCCTTGGTGCCGCCGGAGGCCGGCACGTTGGCGAGGACGGGACGGAAGAACAGCTGGGCGGTCTGCCCGACCAGGCGCAGCGCCTGGGCCCGGTCCTTCACGCCGGGCAGCTCGACGATGATGTCGTTGCCCTGCCGGCTCACGTCCGGCTCCGCGACGCCGAAGCTGTTCACCCGCTGGTTGATGATGTTGACGTTCTCGTCGAGACCGCTCGAGTTGTACTTCCCGACCGGGGCGTACGTGACCGAGATCCCGCCCTTGAGGTCGAGGCCCAGCACCGGGGAGTTGCCGGACAGGATCGTGGCGCCGATCGCGGCCGCGACCACGATGAGGGTCCCCACCAGGTACACGCGCATCCGCCGCATCGGCTAGCCCGAGTCCTCGTCGTCGGACGGGCCGCCCAGCGCCGGCGGCTCGCCGGGGGCCGGCTCCAGGCGGCGCGCGATGGCGCCCCGGGCGACCCGGATGACGACGCCCGGCGCGACCTCGAGGTGCGCGATCTCGTCGTCGAGCGACTGGATGGTGCCGATCACCCCGCCGCCGGTGACGACCTCGTCCCCCACCGCCAGGCTCGCGACGAGGCCCCGGTGCACTGCCATCTGTCGGCGCTGCGGTCGGACGACGAGGAAGAAGAACGCGGCGACGAGAATGACCAGGTAGACGACGACGATGCTCATGAGTCAGGCCCTGCTGAGAGCGAGCCGATCGTAGCGGAGGCCCTTCGCGAGCCCGCCGTCAGGACTCGAACAGGTTCGGGCCGACGTCGCTCGGCACACGGAGGCCGAGGTGCACGTACGCGGCCGGCGTCGCGATGCGCCCGCGTGGGGTGCGCAGCACGAGCCCCTGCTTCAGGAGGAACGGCTCGTAGACGTCCTCGACGGTGTCGGGCGACTCGGCGACGCTCACCGCGACCGTGTTAAGGCCGACCGGCTGGCCGGCGAAGCGCTCGCAGAGCGTCACGAGGATCGCCCGGTCGACCTTGTCGAGGCCGAGGCTGTCGATCTCGAACAGGGCGAGCGCGGCGTCGGCGACGGCGCCGTCCACGTGGCCATCGGCCCGCACCTCCGCGTAGTCGCGGACCCGCTTCAGGAGGCGGTTCGCGATCCGGGGCGTGCCGCGGGCCCGGCCCGCGATCTCGACCGCGGCGTCGACGGCGAGGGACACGCCGAGGATGCGGGCCGATCGCTCGAGGATGAGGACCAGGTCCTCGGGGTCGTAGTAGTCGAGGCGAGCCACGAACCCGAACCGGTCGCGGAGCGGGTCGGTGATCATCCCGCTGCGGGTCGTGGCGCCGACGAGGGTGAACCGGGGCAGGTCGAGCCGGATCGACTGCGCGGAGGGACCCCGGCCGAGCACGATGTCGAGCGCGAAGTCCTCCATGGCCGGGTAGAGGACCTCCTCCACGGCGCGGGGGAGGCGGTGCATCTCGTCGATGAAGAGGACGTCACCGTCGTCGAGGTTGGAGAGGATGGCGGCAAGGTCGCCCGCCCGCTCGAGCGCGGGCCCGCTCGTGACCCGGAGGCCGACGTCGAGCTCGGCGGCGACGATCCCGGCCAGCGTGGTCTTGCCGACGCCGGGCGGGCCGGCCAGCAGCAGGTGGTCGACCGCCTGGCGTCGCTGCCGGGCCGCGCCCAGCATGATCTCGAGGTGCTCCTTCAGGCGCGGCTGCCCGACGAAGTCGGCGAGGCGGCGCGGCCGGAGCGTGGTCTCGTCGGCGCGCTCGCCGGGGTCGGCGTCTGGCTTCAGGAGCTCTTCGCGCACGGCGCTACACCGGTGTCCGGGCCAGGCGGCGGAGCGCGTCGCGCAGCAGCTGCTCGACCGGCGCGTCGTCGGTCAGCCCCGCCACCGCTTCGCGCACCTCGTCGGGGCCGTAGCCGAGGCCGGCGAGCGCGTCGCGCACCTGGGCCCGGCCGTCCCGCTGCCCGTCCTCAAGCAGCGGCTCGTCGCCCGGGACCTCGAGCCGGGCCCGCAGCTCGAGGAGCAGCCGCTGCGCGGTGCGCTTCCCGACGCCCGGGACGAGCGTGAGCCCGTCCACGTCACCGTCGGCGACCACTCGCCGCAGCGCGACCGGGTCGTGGACGGAGCAGATCGCCAGCGCGAGCTTCGGGCCGACACCGGTGGCGCCGATCAGCACCTCGAACGTGTCGCGCTCCTCCCGGGTCGGGAAGCCGTAGAGCACGAGCGCGTCCTCCCGGACGTGGAGGTGGGTGAAGAGGAAAGTCGGCTCCCCGGGGACGAGCACGGCGAGATTGGGAACGAGGACGCGGTAGCCGACCCCGCCGACCTCGACGATGACGTCACCCGCGATGGAGCGCTCCAGCACGGTGCCCCGCAGCGAGCCGATCACGCCGACCGCTCCCCGACCGCCCGGGCGACGCTCGCCTGCAGCGGCGCCCGCCAGAGATGACAGAGAGCCAGCGCCAGCGCATCGGCGGCGTCGGCGGGCGGCTCGGACGCCAGCCGCAAGAGGCGGCGCGTCATCGCCTGCACCTGCGCCTTCGGGGCCCCGCCATCACCCGCGACCGCGAGCTTCACCTCGTTGGGGCTGTAGTGCGTCACGGGAACGCCCGCCCGCGCCGCGACCGCGAGTGCGATCCCGCTCGCCTGTCCCACCGAGATGGCGGTGCGCACGTTGGTCTGGAACAGCACCCGCTCCACGGCGAGCGCAGACGGCCGGACCTCGGCCATGAAACGCTCCAGGTCGGCCTCGAGCGTGGCGAGCCGCTCGGGCAGCGCCGCGCTGGGCTCGGTGCGCAGGACGCCGCAGGCGACCGCGGTCAGCGTGCGGTGCTGCTTGCGCACCACGCCGTAGCCGCAGCAGGAAAGCCCGGGGTCGATGCCCAGCACCGGCCCGTCCGCGTCGAACATGCATTCGCATGCTATGGGTGGCGGGTCCGGCGGTCGCGGACCCTCAGCGGACGATCAGCCAGATGACGACGCCCGCGACGATGACCGCCCCCGCCGCGAGCGGAAGGACGCGCTTCGCCACCGCGCCCCCCGCGGCCCGCATGAGGTCGACCGGCTCCGCCTCGGGCGCGTCGATGCGGCGCGGCGCGGTCGGCGGCGCGGCCGGCTCGCCCGCCGCCGGCGGCGCCGGTGCCGGGGCCGGGGCCGGGTTGCTGTTCGCCGCCAGCACGGTGGTGCCGAGACAGTCGACGAACTGCCCGAGGAGCTTCGTGGACACGTCGGCCATCACGCCCCGGCCGAACTGGGCCACCTTGCCGGTGACGTTGAGGTCGGTGTCGACGAGGACGCGCGTGCCGTGGTCCTCACCGGTGAGGGTGGCGGTGATGGTCGCGGTCGCGTTGCCCTGACCGCGCGTGTCTCGACCTTCGGCCTGGATCACGACCTTGTGGGCGGCGGCGTCCGTCTCGACGATGCGGGCGACGCCCTTGTACTGGGCGGTGATCGGCCCGACCTTGACCTTCACGGTCCCCCGGTACTCGTCGCCCTCGACCTCCTGGAGCTGGGCCCCCGGCATGCAGGGGGCGATCCGCTCGAGGTCGAGCAGCACCTGCCAGGCCGTGTCGAGCTCGGCGTCGACCCGGAAGTCGTGGTCGAGCTTCATCGCGTCCTCCCCTCGAGGGCTCGGAGGTCGTCGAGCGTATCGACGTCGACCGGGTCGCCCGTGCCGGTGCAGTCGACCTCGGTGACGTCGTAGGCGCCCATCAGAGCCCGCGCGCCGACGTCGCCGCCGAGCCGCCGCGCCGCCGGCCACAGCGAGCGGTCGAGCAGCACTGGGTTCCCGCGTCGCCCGTCATACGTCGCGACCGCGAAGCGCGCGCCCGTCTCGTGAGCGGCGGCCAGCCGCCGGTACGCGTCGGGGCCGACGAGGGGCTGGTCGGCGAGGCCCACGCACGCGGCGTCAGCGGCGGTCGCCGTGAGCGCGCGCAGCGCGGCGCGAAGCGAGTGGGCGATCCCGCGCCGCCACCGCCGCGCCCGGACGACGGTCACCCCGGCCGGTGCCGCGGCCGCGACGGCCTGGGCGTCGCGGCCCACGACGAGGAGGACCGGGTCGGCGCCGCTGGCCAGCGCGGCGTCGAGCGCCCACTGCACCAGCGGTCTGCCCCGCAGGGTGAGCAGCGGCTTCGGCGTGGCGCTGGCCAGGCGGGACCCGCGGCCCGCCGCCAGGACGGCCGCCGCGGTCACCGCCGACCGCGGCGGGTCAGGCCTGCGCCTCCGTCAGCGCGCGACCGACGAGCACCCGCGCCAGGTGGCCCCGAAACTCGGGCGACGCGTTGAGGTCACTCGGCGGCTCGGTCCCGTCCGCGGCGTGAGCCGCGGCGTCGGCGATCGACGCGCCGGACGCGAGCGCGTCCTCGACCCCCCGGGCGCGCACCGGCGTGCTGCCCATGTTCACGAGCGCGACCCGGGTGCTGCCGTTCCGGACCGCCACCGCGCCAACGGTCGCCCAGTCCTGGGCCCGGCGGTTGAACTTCTGGTACGAGAAGCCGCTCGAGCCGGTCTTCGGGACCCGGACCTCGGTCAGCAGCTCGTCGGGGGCGAGCGCCGTCTCCAGGAATCCGAGGAAGAAGTCGGCCGCCGACACGGTGCGCTCCCCGCCCGGGCCCTGCACGACGAAGGTGGCGTCGAGCGCCAGGAGCGCGGCCGGGAGGTCCGACGCCGGGTCGCCGTGGGCGACCGAGCCGCCGAGCGTGCCGCGGTGGCGGACCTGGTTGTCACCGACCTGCGCCGCGACGGCGCGCAGCACGCCGCACTCGGCGCCGAGCAGGTCGCTCGTCTCGAGGTCGCGGTGGCGGGTGAGGGCGCCGATGGCGACGTGGTCGCCGTCGTCGCGGAGGTAGGAGAGCTCCGGGATCCGGGCCGCGTCGACGAGCACCGAGGGCGTCGCCAGCCGCAGCTTCATGAGCGGGAGCAGCGACATGCCGCCGGCGAGGATCTTCGCCTCGTCGCCGTGCTCCGCGAGCGCGCCGACGACCTCGTCGGCCGAGCCGGCCCGGACGTAGTCGAACGGGGCCGGGATCACCGCTTCGCTCCCGCCGCCAGCACCGCGGCGACGATGTTGTGGTAGCCGGTGCAGCGGCAGAGGTTGCCCTCGAGGCCGAGGCGCACGTCGCGCTCGGTCGGCTCGGGGATCTCCTCGAGCAGCGAGACAGCGGCCATCACCATGCCGGCGGTGCAGAACCCGCACTGCAGCGCGTGGTGGTCCTGGAACGCCTGCTGGACCGGGTGCAGCTCGTCGCCGGGGGCGAGCCCCTCGATGGTGGTGACGGTGGCGCCGTCGGCCTGGACGGCGAGCATCGTGCACGACTTCACCGACTCGCCGTCGAGGAGGACGGTGCAGGCGCCGCACGAGGAGGTGTCGCAGCCGACCTTGGTGCCGGTCCGGTGACACTCCTCCCGCAGGTAGTGCACCAGGAGCGTGCGCGGCTCGACGTCGTGCCGCTCGGCTTGTCCGTTGACGGTGATCGCGACTTCCACGGTCCCCCCGATCGAGGCGGAAATGTAGCCGCTACCCCGCCCGGTCGGGCCCGGCCCGATCAACGCGAATCTGCAGGAGCACGCGGCGGTCGCGCTCCATGGCGGCGCGGTAGTCGTCCCAGTCCGCGTGCTCGCCCGAGAGCCGCCGGTAGTAGTCGACGAGGGGCTCCATGGCGTCGGGGAGCGACAGCACGGTCGCGGGGCCGTCGAGCTGCACCCACGGGCCGAAGAAGCTGTCGGTGAACACGAGCAGCGACACCTGGGGGTCGCGACGGATGTTGCGGGTCTTCAGCGCCGGCTCGCGGGTGCTGATCACGACCCGGTCGGCGTCGTCGACGGCGGCCACGATCACCGACAACTGGGGCCGCCCGTCGGCGCGCCGGGTGGCGAGGACCCCGCGGTGGTGCTGGCGGACGAAGTCGAGGGCCTCGCTGATCTCCATCAGTCCATCCTCGCCAGGATCTTGGACAGCTGCTTCGGGCGCTTGAAGATGGCGCGCACGGTCCCGGTGTAGCGCCAGCGGACGATGCCGGCCGAGTCGACGAGGAACACCGACCGGTTCACGCCGACCACGGGCGCCCGGACGCCGTAGGCGTCGATCGCCATCCAGTCGGTGTCGGCGAGGAGCGGGAAGGTGAAGCCCTCCTGGGCCGCCCACCGCTCGTGGCTGTCCACGTCCTGGGGGGAGATGGCGAGCACGACCGCACCCGCCTGCTCGAACGCGTCGAAGTCGTCGCGGTACGAGCGAAGCTGGCGCGTTCAGCCGGGGGTGAAGTCGCCCGGGTAGAAGGCGACGACGACCTTGCGGCCGCGGTACTCGGAGAGCGTGAAGTCACGGCGGTGGCCGTTCTCCACGCCCGGCAGCTTGAAGTCGGGGGCTGGGTCGCCGACCTTGGGTCTCACACCATCACCGCCTGCAGGACGTCGTCGGGGATGTCGAAGTTCGCGTCGACATTCTGCACGTCGTCGAGGTCCTCGAGGGCGTCGATGACGCGCAGCACCGCCCGGGCGTCGCCCTCGTCGGTCAGCGGCACGGTCGCGCTCGGGAGCATGAGGAGGTCGGCGCTCGTGACCGGGATGCCGGCCGCCTCGAGGGCCTCCCGGACCCGGTGCAGGTCGGTGGGCCCGGTGGTCACCTGCCAGGTGTCGCCCTGGTCGGCGATGTCCTCGGCGCCGGCGTCGAGCGCGGCCAGCATGAGGTCGTCCTCGGTGGCAGCCGCCTTCTCGAGAATCAGGACACCTTTGCGCTCGAACTGCCACGACACCGCGCCCGGCTCGGCCAGCGATCCGCCCAGGCGGGTGAAGACGTTCTTCACCTCAGCTCCGGTCCGGTTGCGGTTCGGGGTCAGGCACTCGACGAGCACCGCGACGCCGTGGGGCGCGTAGCCCTCGTAGGTGACCTGCTCGTACCGGACGCCCTCGAGCTGCCCGGTGCCTCGCTTGATCGCCCGGTCGATGGTGTCGGCGGGCACCGAGGCGTCCCGGGCCTTGCCGACCATGGTGCGGAGGGTCGGGTTGGCGTCGGCATCCCCGCCGCCCTCGCGGGCCGCGACCTCGATCTGGCGGATGAGCTTGGCGAACAGCTTCCCGCGGGCGCTGTCGGCGGCGCCCTTCTTGTGCTTGATCGAGTGCCACTTCGAATGGCCGCTCATCGCATCCCCTTCACTGCCGGTCGGCCTGGTGGAGGAACCGCTCGTGCACGCGCAGGTCGCCGGCCAGCTCGGGGTGGAAGGTCGAGCCCCACACCGGTCCGCGCCGGACGAGGACCGGGTGGCCGTCGTGCTCGGCGAGCACCTCGACGCCGGGGCCGGCCCGCTCGAGGACGGGCGCCCGGATGAAGACGCCCGGGAACGGCGCGCCGGTGAGGCCGGCGACGTCGAGGCGGGCCTCGAAGGACTGGAGCTGGGTGCCGTAGCCGTTGCGGCGCACGGTGACGTCGAGGGCGTCGAGCGTCGGCTGGTCGTGCCGGCCGTCGAGGAGGTGGGTGGCGAGCAGGATCACGCCCGCGCAGGTGCCGAGCACCGGGAGCCCGTCGTCGATCCGCTCCCGGACCGGCTCGAGCAGCCCCGACGTGACGAGCAGCTTGCCGATGGTGGTCGACTCGCCGCCGGGCAGGATCAGCGCGTCGAGCGCCGCCAGCCCGGCCGGGGACCGGAGCTCGTGCGCCTCGACGCCGAGCGCATCGAGGGTCTCGCGGTGCTCACGGAACGCGCCTTGCAGCGCGAGGACGCCGACCTTCATGACCTGGGGGGCGCGTGACGATGCGCACGCGCTACCAGCCCCGTTCGGCGAGCTTCACGTCCAGCGTGGCGATCTCCTCGCCCCGCATCGGCTCGCCGAGACCGCGGGACACCTTGGCCAGGATGGCGGGGTCGGCGTAGTGGGTGGTGGCCTCGACGATGGCCTTGGCCCGCGTCGCGGGGTCGGCGCTCTTGAAGATGCCGCTGCCGACGAAGACGGCCTGGGCGCCGAGCTGCATGACGAGGGCGGCGTCGGCCGGCGTGGCGATGCCGCCGGCGCAGAAGAGCGGCACCGGCAGCTCGCCCCGCTCGGCGACCTCGGCCACGAGGTCGACCGGAGCCCGCAGCTCCTTGGCCGCCGCGAAGCGCTCGGGCTCGTCGGCGACGGTCAGCTGGCGGATGGCGCCGAGGATCGAGCGCAGGTGGCGCACCGCCTCGACGATGTTGCCGGTGCCGGCCTCACCCTTCGAGCGGATCATCGCCGCGCCCTCGGCGATGCGCCGCAGCGCCTCGCCCAGGTTGGTGGCGCCACAGACGAACGGGACCGTGAACGCCCACTTGTCGACGTGGTGGGCCTCGTCGGCGGGCGTGAGCACCTCGCTCTCGTCGACGTAGTCGACGCCGAGCGCCTCGAGGACCTGGCCCTCGGCGAAGTGGCCGATGCGGCACTTCGCCATCACCGGCACCGTCACCGCCTCCTGGATGGCGTCGATGACGCCGGGGTCGCTCATGCGGGCGACGCCGCCGTCCCGGCGGATGTCAGCCGGGACCCGCTCGAGGGCCATCACCGCGACCGCGCCCGCGTCCTCGGCGATCCGGGCCTGCTCGGCGGTGACGACGTCCATGATCACGCCGCCGCGCAGCATCTCGGCCAGGCCCCGCTTCACGCGGGCGGTGCCGACCGACCGGCCGGCGCGGTCCTCCGTCATCGCGGCCAGTGTACCGGCGGGTCTCGCGAACCCGGCTGGTGTTCGGGCCCGAGCGGCGGCGTGCTACATCGCGTCGAGGATCTCGATGCGCTCCTCGAGCGGCGGGTGGGTCCCAAAGGGCCGGTTGCGCCAGGAGGTCGCGTCGGCGGCCCCGGCGAGCGGCGAGTCGATCCAGAGCGGGGCGCTGGCGCGCGCGGCGTGCCGCACCGGGGTCGGCGCCGCCTGCAGCTTCCGCAGCGCCGACGCCAGCCCGGGCGGGTAGCGGGTGAGCGCCACGCCGGCCGCGTCGGCGACGACCTCCCGGTCGCCGCGCAGCGTGACCGCGGTGAGCCGGGCCGCCAGCGGGGCCAGCACCAGCGCGACGGGCGGGAGGGCGACGACGGCGACCGTCGAGACGAGCGGGTCGTAGCGCTTCACGTGCGAGAGCTCGTGGGCGACGACGCCCTCGAGCTCGACCCGGTTCAGCTCGGCCAGCAGCCCCGTCGTCACCGCGAGCGTGGCGTGCCGCGGGCTTCGGCCGGTCGTGAACGCGTTCGGGGCCGGGTCGTCGACCACCGCCAGCGCCGGCTTCGGCAGCCCGGCCGCGATGCAGAGGCCCTCGACGAGGTTGTGCAGCCGCGAGAACTCGTCCTCGGGGGCGGGGCGGGCCTTCGCGCCCGAGAGCGCCACCCGGTCGGCGCCGAAGTAGGCGAGGGCGACGACGACCGCGGCCAGGACGAGCCCGACCACGACGCCGAGGACGCCGAGGCCGGCCAGCACGCCGACGACGCTGCCGACCACGAGCACGACCACCGCGACCGGGGCCAGCACGAGCACCGCCAGCCACTGGTTGCGACGGATCTCGCCCCGGATGTCGGCGCGCGCGACCACGACCGGCGGAGCGGTTACCTCTTTCATCGGTCCCGGCGCCGGGCCGAGGGGACGGGCCTCAGAACTGGACCTTGACCGGTCCCGTCGCCTCGGGGTCGCCCTCGAAGTACTGGCGCTTGTCGAAGTTGAACGTGCCGGCGAGCAGGTTCCGCGGGAACACCTGGATCTTGTTGTTGTAGTTCAGGACGGCGTCGTTGTAGAACTGCCGCGCGTAGGCGATGCGATCCTCGGTCGAGGTGAGCTCCTCCTGCAGCTGCAGGAAGTTCTGGTTCGCCTTCAGGTCGGGGTACTGCTCGGCCACCGCGAACAGGCTCTTCAGGGCGCCGCTCAGCGCGTTCTCGGCCTGGGCCTGGGCCTGCACGTTGCCGCCCGACTGGGCGTTGATGGCGTTGCTGCGGGCGTTCGTGACCGCCTCGAGGGTCTGGCGCTCGTGGGCCGCGTAGCCCTTCACCGTCTCGACGAGGTTCGGGATCAGGTCGTAGCGCCGCTTCAGCTGCACGTCGATCTGCGACCACGCGTTGTCGACGCGGTTTCGCGTCCGGACGAGCCCGTTGTAGAAGAGCGCGACCAGGAGCAGCAGCACGACGACGACGGCGATGACGACGATCACAGCGACCACGGGGACCTACCTCTCATCGGCGGCCAGCATACGAGCCGGGCGGCTCGCTCAGGCCGGCACCGGAGTCGGCGCCCGGCGCGCCATCGCCCGCTCGTAGCAGGCGAGGAACCGGTCCGCGAGGCGATCGAGCGAGAAGTGGTCGGCCCGGGCCCGGCCGGCCTGGACCATCGCCCCCCGCGGCTCGGGCCCGTCGAGGACGCGCCGCAGCGCGGCCCGCAGCGCGTCGGGGTCGTCGGGCGGGACGAGCAGCGCCTCGATCCCGTCGCGGGCGACGTGGCGGTAGCCGGTCAGGTCGGACGCCACCACCGGCGCGCCGGCCGCCATCGCCTCGAGCAGCACGACGCCGAACGACTCCCCCTCGATGGAGGGGAAGCACGCCACCGCGGCGCCACGCAGCCGTCGCGCCTTCTCGGACTCCGACACCGGGCCGAGCCACGTGACGCCCTCGCCGTCGCGGCCCCGGAGCGGGGCGGTCTCGGACCCCTCCCCCATCACCCACAGCTCGGCGTCCCGGTCGAGGCCGCGGTAGGCGGCGAGGAGCACGCCGAGCCCCTTGCGGCGCTCGTGGCGCCCCACGAAGCAGACCGCCGGCCGCTCGCTCGGCCACGGCTCGGCGGCGGCGAAGGCCGGGACGTCGACGCCGTTCGGGACGATCTCGCACTGGCCGCCGAACGCGACCTCGACGTTGCGCTGGGCCTCCTCGGACACCGCGGTGCGGATGTCGAGACGCTCCACCATCTTGCGAAGCGGGAGCCGCAGCGCGTCGTACCACCCGTTGCGGCCCGGGAGGGCGGCGTGGAAGGTGCCGACGGCGGGGATGTCGGTGGCGACGAGCGCGGCGTGGTTGATGCCGGGCTGCAGCGGCTCGTGGAGGTGGAGCACGTCGGGCGCGAGCACCCGCAGGGCCTCGAGGGTCCGGCGCGCGGCCGCCTTCGACGTGGTGATGGGGGCGATCGAGCCGTTCGACGGGTACCGCATGGTCGGGCCGACGCTCGTCACCCCCGGCAGCGGCGGCGGCCCGTCGGTGGGCGCGACGACGCGGGCGTCGACGCCCCGGGCCCGCAGCGCGCCCGCCAGCCCGAGGACCTGGAGCTGCACGCCGCCGTGGAGCGACAGCGAGTACGGGCAGGTCAGCACCACCCGCAGCGGCCGGGTCATGACGAGGCGGCCGCGTCCGACGGCCAGTTCGGCTGCATGAGGAGCCACTGCTCGGGCGCGGCCCGGATCAGCTCCTCGAAGCGGTGGGCGAGCTGCTGGGTCACTCTCGTCACATCGTCGCGCAGGCGGCCCTCCCGCCCGGTGGGGAGCGGCGCCTGGATGCGGGCCCCGTGGCCGCGGCCGGGCCGGAAGTAGCAGCCGACCGGCAGCAGCGGCGCCCCGGTCCGCAGGGCCAGCAGCGCCGGACCGCCCGGGAGCCGGGTCCGCTCCCCGAAGAACTCCACCTCGACGCCGTCGCCGGTCATGTCACGGTCGCCCACCAGGCAGACGACCCGGTTGTCTCGCAGGTCGCGGAGCAGCCGCCCGGGCGCATCGGGGCCCAGCGCGACGACGCGCATGCCCAGCCGGGCCCGGGTCTCGACGAACCAGTCGAAGAGCTCGGGTGGCTCGACGAGCTCGGCGACCACGGTGAGCGCGTAGCCCTCGCTGGCGAGCCAGGCCCCGGCCACGTCCCAGTTGCCGAGATGGGGCAGGGCCATGATCACCCCGCGCCCGAGCCGAGACGCGGCCTGGACGTGCTCCTCGCCCTCGCAGTGGAACCCGGCGACGAACGACGCCGGGTCGCGCACCGACAGCCGGAAGAGGTCGTGCCAGTACCGGCCGTAGTAGCCGAACACGGCCGCGACGGCGTGGCGTCGGGCGGTGGGGTCGAGCGGCGCCCCGGCGACGCGGTCGAGGTTGCGGGCGACCTGGGCCCGACGGGCCGGGTTCAGCGCCTGGTACACGCGCGAGGTCGCTCGCGCCAGCGGGTCGCCCAGCGCGGGTGGGACGACGCGCGCGACGTCAGCGGCGACCCGATACCCGACGTATGCGGCGCGGGCGCGTGCGTCGGGCACGGAAGCTGCGCAGCCGGGGGGACCAGGACGGCGGGCCGGCGGCGCGGCGCTCCGGCTTGCGCTGCTCGGCCTCGGTCGCCTGGCGCCAGACCATCACGAACCGGTGCACGGCGGTGAGGCTGGTGAGCACGAGCATGATCCACAGCACCGGGACGAGCACGTTGAAGGCGAGCCCGACGCCGAGCAGCACCATGCGCTCGGCCCGCTCCATGACCCCGCCCCGGGCACTGAGCCCGAGCGCCTCGGCCTTGGCCCGCTCGTAGGAGATGAGCATCGACACCGCCAGCACCGCCAGGGCGAGCACGGCCAGCCCGCCGCCGCCGCCGGTGAGGTGCCACGCCACGCCGCCGAGGAGCAGCGCGTCGGCGACCCGGTCGCAGACCGAGTCGAAGAACGAGCCCCGCCGGCCCGCGGTGCCGCTCTGGCGGGCGACCGAGCCGTCGAGCAGGTCGGGCAGGCCGGTGAGCACGAGCCCGAACACGGCGAGGACCAGGTTGCCGTTGGCGATGAGGAAGGCGGTCCCGGCCGCGGCGACCAGGCCCAGGACGGTGAGCCCGTCCGCCGAGAGGCCCAGCACGTGCAGCGCGCGGCCGGCAGGCTCCAGGGCGCGCTCAGCCTTGGCGCGCCATCGTCGATCGAGCATGGACTCGGGTCCCTCCCGGGCTCCGAGGCGGGGGCCGGTGGGTGGCGCTGCCAGGGGCGCGCGACCGGCGCGAACTGGTCCGGAGGGTACCAGCGGGTCGGCCCGCCTGCCGCGACCCCGCGGGGCCACCGGTACGATCCGGGCCGCACCTCGAGGTCAAGGGGGTACCAGGGGTGAAGCCGGTTCCGTCGTCGATGATCCGCAACGTGGCCCTGGTCGGGCACGGCGGGGCGGGCAAGACCACCGTCACCGAGGCGCTGCTGTTCGTGTCGGGGGCCATCACGAGGATGGGCAAGGTCGAGGACGGGTCGACCGTCACCGACTTCGACCCCGAGGAGCACAAGCGGACCATCTCGGTGTCGCTCGCCCTCGCCCCCGTCGAATGGGACGGCCACAAGCTCAACGTCCTCGACACCCCCGGCTACGCCGACTTCGCGGGTGACGTCGCGGCCGCCCTCCGGGTCGCCGACCTCGCGGTCTTCGTCGTGTCGGCGGTCGAGGGCGTCGAGGTCCAGACCGAGGCCGCGTGGCGCATGGCGGCGGCCCGCGACATGCCGCGGGCGATCTTCGTGAACAAGCTGGACCGGGAGCGCTCCTCGTTCAGCCGCACCCTCGACCAGCTGAAGGACCGTTTCGGCGCCGGCGTTGCCCCGCTCGAGCTGCCGCTCGGCGAGGAGGCCGAGTTCCGCGGCGTCGTCGACCTGCTCACCGACGAGGCCGTCTCCTACGACGGGAAGACCGGGCGCGGCACCGCCGGGTCGGTCCCCGACGACATGGCCGACGAGGAGCACAAGGTCCACGACGCGCTCGTCGAGGGGATCGTCGTCGCCGACGACGACCTCATGGAGCGCTACCTCGCCGATGAGGAGCTGAAGGTCGACGAGCTGGAGGCCGCGCTGGCGAAGGGCATTGCGGAGGCGACCGTCTTCCCGGTGCTGTGCGGCAGCGCCAGCAAGCTGATCGGGATCGACCGGCTCGCCCACTTCATCGCCGAGGAGGCGCCCGCTCCCGCGGTGGGGGACGGCGCGCCGGCCGCGTTCGTGTTCAAGACCGTCGTCGACCCCTACGTCGGCCGTGTGAACCTGTTCCGGGTCTTGCAGGGAACGATCAAGCCCGACGCCACCCTCGTAAACGACCGCACCGTCGGCGAGGAGCGGCTGCACCAGCTGGTGACGCTCCGGGGCAAGGAGCAGGAGCCGCTCTCGGAGGCGGTCGCCGGGGACCTCGCCGCGGTGGCCAAGCTCAGCGACACCGCAACCGGCGACGTGCTCGGCTCGCGCGGCGCCGACCTCGACGTCGAGCGGCTCCAGCGGCCCGAGCCGGTGCTGCCGGTCGCGATCCGGGCCAAGTCGAAGGGCGACGAGGACAAGCTCGCCACCTCGCTGCGCCGGCTCCAAGACGAGGACCCGGCCCTCCGGGTGGAGCGCAACGGCGAGACCCACCAGACGCTCCTGTGGGGCATGGGCGAGACCCACCTCGGCATCGCGCTCGAGCGGCTGGCCCGCAAGTTCGGCGTGTCGGTCGAGACCGACGACGTGAAGGTCGCCTACCGGGAGACCATCACCAACACCGCGGAGGCCGAGGGCCGCTACAAGAAGCAGACCGGCGGGCACGGCCAGTTCGGCGTCGCGTTCCTGCGGGTGGAGCCGCGCGAACGCGGCGCCGGGTTCGAGTTCAACGACGCCATCGTCGGCGGCGCCATCCCCCGCCAGTTCATCCCCGCGGTCGAGAAGGGCATCGTCGAGACGATGCAGTCCGGCGGCGTGTACGGCTACCCCGTCGTCGACGTGATCGTCACCTGCTTCGACGGCAAGTACCACACGGTCGACTCGTCCGAGATGAGCTTCAAGATGGCCGGCTCGCTCGGCTTCAAGGCGGCCATGGCCAAGGCCGACCCGATCCTGCTCGAGCCGATCAGCGAGCTCGTGGTCACCGCGCCCGAGGACGCGCAGGGCGACATCATGGGCGACCTCAACTCGAAGCGGGGCCGCATCCAGGGGTCGGCGAGCGTCGGGAACCGCGAGGTCGAGATCGTCGCGCTCATCCCCACCTCCGAGGTGCTGCGCTACGCGATCGACCTGCGGTCACTGACGGCGGGGCGGGGCCGCTTCACGATCAAGCACTCGCACTACGACCCCGTGCCGTCGCACCTCGTGAGCAAGCTCGCCGCCGCGGCGGCCTCCGCGTAGCCGCCTCGCCTCACCGCAGACGGCGCTCGACTGCTGCGATGCGCCTCTCGATGTCGATCCAGCGCCCTGATCCGCCCTGCCGTGGCGACCGCGCACGACGCCGCCGTCTGCGGCGTGAAGCTCGTGGACGTTCACCTCGTCGTTCCCTGGTGGCGGTCGCGAGCGGGCCCGCCCGGAAGGGCGGACCCGCTCTCATTCCTGACGGTTGCGCGGGGTCAGCCGGTCACCCGTGCCGCGGCGACCAGCGCGCACGGCGCCGGGGCCTGAGGCGTGAAGCTGAAGGTCACGGACCCGTTGCCGGGGTTGACGCCCGGGGTGTTGACGGAATTGCGGACCGACGGCCCGGCGAAGCTCGACCCGCCACCGCCTCCTCCCCCGCCGGAGATCCCGGTGGCGCCGCTGCCCCCGCCACCGCCGACCTGGCC
>CALEYV010000062.1 GCA_937927875.1 uncultured Actinomycetes bacterium
ACGGTGGCGCGGGCGGCGGTGCGCCCGGCGGTACGCCGAACGGGAACGGGGCGAACGGCAGCCAGCCCGGCAGCGGGCAAGGCGGCGGCGCCGGCACGACCAGCAACCCCGGCACCGGCGGCGCGGCGTCCAACGGCACGCCGAGCAGCGGCGCGGGCGGCAACGGCTCGTCGGGCGGCACCGGCGGGACCGGCGGCAGCGCCACCTCCCTGAACAGCGGCGCCGGTGGCGGTGGCGGCGGCGGGTTCACCGGCGGTGGCGGCGGTGGCGCCAGCGGCAACATCGCCAGTCAGGGCCAGACCGGTGGCGGCGGCGCGGGCTCGAACTTCGCGGCGTCGCAGGCCTCGAACGTCACCGCTCAGGCCGGCGTGAACAGCGGCAACGGCTCGGTCACGGTGTCGTCGATCCCGGGCGCCAGTCCGGCGTGCGCGGTCGTGGCGACGGCGCGGGTCACGGGGTAGGCGCGGCGCGCCGCCGCGGCGCGTTCAGCGCGGCTCGACCACTCGGCAGACCGCCTCAAGCTGGCGATCCCGCCCGGCCGCGGTGTCGTCGACCACCGTGACGTGCCCGACCTTGCGGCCGGGCTGGGCCGCCTTGCCGTACTCGTGGAGGTGCGCGCCTTCGACCTCGAGCACCGAGGCCCGGTCGGGCAGCGTCCCGAGGGCGTTGACCATTCCCGACTCGCCCCGCGCGGCGGTGGATCCCAGCGGCCAGCCGAGGACGGCGCGGAGATGGTTCTCGAACTGGCTGGTCACGGCGCCTTCGATCGTCCAGTGGCCCGAGTTGTGAACCCGGGGCGCGAACTCGTTGGCGAGCAGGCGACCACCGTGGTCGAACAGCTCGACGGTGACGACGCCGACGTAGTCGAGCTCGTCGAGCAGCCGTCGCACGATCGACTCCGCCTCCGCGTCGACGCGCTCGGCGGTCGCGGGGGCGGGGGCCCGTGCGACGCGCAGCACGCCGCCGCGGTGCTCCGTCTCGACGAGCGGGTAGCGCGCCACGGTGCCGTCGAGCCCGCGGACACCGATGATCGAGAGCTCACGGTCGAAGGGCACGAGCTCCTCGAGCAGGAGCGGTGCGTCACCGAGCGCCTGCCAGGCTGGGTCCACGTCGGCGCCGCCGCGCAGCAACCGCTGGCCCTTGCCGTCGTAGCCGCCCCGACGCGTCTTGAGGACGGCGGGCAGCCCGACGTCGCCGAGCGCGGTGTCGAGGTCGGCTCGGCTGTCGACGGGCGCGAAGCGTGGGACCGGCACGCCGAGCCGGGCGAGGAGCTGCTTCTCGGCGAGCCGGTCCTGGGCCGCTTCCAGCGCGCGGGACCCCGGGCGGAGTGGCGCGTGCTCGCCGGCGGCGCGGGCGGTGTCGGCCGGCACGCCCTCCCACTCGTAGGTGACGACCGTCGCCCCGTCCGCCAAGGCGACCGCGGCGTCGGCGTCCCGCAATGACGCGACGCGCAGCGCGCCCGCCACCGACGCCGAGGCGTCCGGCGCCGGGTCGAGGAACCTGAACGTGACGCCGAGGGGGATCCCGGCCAGGCCGAGCATGCGGCCCAGCTGCCCGCCGCCGAGCACTCCGACCACCGGCGGACTCGAATCCACGGCCACGTTCCTACCCCAGGGACCGTGGCCGGGCTGGGAGCCAGGCATGAAAGCGTCCGCCGGTGGGCAGGGCTCCGGTACGATGCGGGCGCGACACCGGCGTCGCCCCAGCGCTCAGAGCGCACGGATCCGCTGCGACGCCTGGTTCCCTGGCTTCGTGGCCCCCTCAATCACTCGTTCTTCGCGAGGAGACCGTGTCGACCCATCGTCAGCGTCTACGCCTGCCCGAGTTCGACGGCTGCGGCATCGGCTTCGTGGCCGACGGCGCCGGCGGGCCGTCGCGCGGGGTCGTCGACCTGGCCCTGACCGGGCTCGGCTGCGTCCGGCACCGGGCCGCGCTCGCCGCCGACGGCGTCTCGGGCGACGGGGCCGGGATCCTCGCCCCGATCCCGCGGGGGTTCTTCGCCAAGGTCGGTCGGTCGGTGTTCGACCGGCCGATCGACGAGGCGCGGCTCGGCGTCGTCTTCGCTTTCTTGGACCTCGACGACGACGTCGCCCGCAAGACGGCCCAGAGCGCGGTCGCGGACGCCTGCGCGGCCGAAGGCCTCGAGCTGGTCGGCTGGCGGCCGGTCCCGATCGACGAGACGCACCTCGGCGCGCACGCCCGCGCCGACCTGCCCGCCCTCACCCAGGCGCTGCTGCTCCGCCCGGAGGGCATCGACGACGTCGAGGCCGAGCGGCGCGCCTTCCGCGCCCGCCGCCGGGCCCAGGCCCGCTGCCGCGAGGAAGGCGTGCGTCACTACTTCGCCAGCTGGTCGTTCGCCACCGTCACCTACAAGGCGCTCGTGATCAGCGACCGGCTGTCGCGGTTCTACCCGGACTTGGCCGACGACGACTTCATCGCCCCGCACATGGTGTTCCACAGCCGGTTCTCGACGAACACGCTGCCGGCGTGGGAGCGGGCGCAGCCGTTCCGGCTCCTGTGCCACAACGGCGAGATCAACACGCTGCAAGGCAACGAGCACCGGATGCTGGCCCGGGGCCGGCTCGGGTCCGACGCGGTCGGGCTCGGCCCCGAGGAGCTGCTGCGCCCCGTGCTCGACGAGTTCGGCTCCGACTCGGCGAAGCTCGACGAGACCCTCGAGCTGCTCCTGCGCGGCGGGCGCGACGTGCGCCACGGCGTGTCGATGCTGGTGCCGGAGGCGTGGGAAGGCGACCGGGAGCTCGCGCCCGAGGTGCGGGACTACTTCCGCTACCACGCCTGCCTCACCGAGCCGTGGGACGGCCCGGCCGGCCTCATCATCAGCGACGGCCGGCGCGTCGGCGCCGCGCTCGACCGCAACGGGCTGCGCCCGCTGCGCTGGCAGCGGGCCGAGGACGGGATCGTCGTGTGCTGCTCGGAGGCGGGCGCGGTGCCGCTGACCGGGCACGGACGGATCGAGCGGGGCCGCCTCGGTCCGGGCGAGATGCTGTTCGTCGACCCCGACGCGTCGACGCCGTGGCAGGACGACGGCACCGTGAAGCGCTGGCTGGCGTCGCGGGCGCCCTACGGCGAGTGGGCGCGCGACGGGCTGGTCCCGGCCGCGTCCGGCACCGCGGTCCAGATGTCCCCGGACCGGGGCGACCTCACCCGCCACCAGGTCGCGCACGGCCTCAGCGGCGAGGAGGTCACGATGATCCTCCAGCCGATGGCGACCGACGCCAAGGAGCCCACCTTCTCCATGGGCGACGACACGCCGTTCGCCAGCGTCGCCACCCGGCCCCGGCCGTTCTTCAACTTCTTGAAGCAGCGCTTCGCCCAGGTGAGCAACCCGCCCATCGATCACCTGCGCGAGCGGCTCGTCATGTCGCTGCGCACCTGCCTCGGTCCCCGCCGCGCCCTGCTCACCGAGCGGCCCGAGGCGGCCCGCCTGCTCGAGCTCCCGACCTTCTTCCTGTATCCCGACGCCGTCGAGGCGCTGCAGGACGCGGCCCGGTCGCCGTTCCGGGCCCAGCGCCTCGACGCCACCTTCGCGGTGGCCGACGGTCCCGACGGGCTGGCGGCCGGCCTCGACGCGCTCGTCGCGGCCGGCGTCGACGCGGTGCAGGCCGGGGCGGCGGTGCTCATCGTCTCGGACGCCGACGTCGACGGGTCGCGGGCACCGATCCCGTCCCTCCTCGCGCTCGGCGCGCTCGACCAGCGCCTCGTGGCGGAGCGGATCCGCCAGGAGTGCTCGGTCGTCGTCGACACCGGCGACGCCCGCGACACCCACAGCATCGCCTGCCTGCTCAGCTACGGCGCGGACGCCGTGTGCCCCCGGCTGGCGCTGCAGACCGTCGCCGCGATGGCCGACGACGACCGGCTCGGCGAGCTCGACTCGGCGGCCGCGCAGTCGCGGTACCAGGCCGCGGCCGAGGACGGCGTCCTCAAGATCATGTCGAAGATGGGGATCTCGACCGTCGACGGCTACCGGGGCGCGCAGATCTTCGAGGCGGTCGGGCTCGGCCGCGAGGTCATCGAGCGCTGCCTCACCCACACCACGTCGACCGCGAACGGCGTCGGGCTCCCGACGCTCGGCGCCGACGTGCTCGCCCGCCACGCCACCGCCTACGACGCCGAGCGCCCGACGCTCGAGCAGCCCGGGTTCATCCGGTTCCGCAAGCGGGGCGGCGAGTACCACGCCAACAACCCCGACCCGGTGATCAAGCAGCTCCACGCCTCGCTCGGGCTCGTCGTCGAGGACCCCGACGACGAGGACGCGCCGCGCCGCGGGCGGTCGGCGAAGGGCGATGGCGAGGGCCGGTTCGCCGACATGCCGGCCGCGCCGGTCGAGGACCAGGGGCGGGTGATCGTGCTCGACCCGGAGATGAAGGACGACAGCGGGAACCTTCCGCTGCCCGATCTCGTCCCCGAGGCGCCGCCCGTGGATCTCAAGGCCGCCCACCTGCTGACGCTCGCGGTGCAAGAGGGCCGGGCCGATCTCTACGACCGCTTCCGCCATCTCGTCGAGTCCCGTCCGGTCACCGAGCTGCACGACCTGCTCGAGCTGGTCCCGGCCGGCCCGCCGGTGCCGGTGGACGAGGTGGAGCCCGTCGACGCGATCACGCGTCGGTTCTCGACCGGCGCCATGTCGCACGGGGCGCTGTCGGCCGAGGCCCACGAGACGCTCGCCATCGCCATGAACATGCTCGGTGGCAAGAGCAACTGCGGCGAGGGCGGCGAGGACCCGGCCCGCTACCGGACGCGCGGCACGGCGCGGGACCGCAACTCGCGGATCAAGCAGATCGCGTCCGGTCGCTTCGGCGTGACCCCCGAGTACTGCGCGTTCGCCGACGAGCTGAACATCAAGATCGCCCAAGGCTCCAAGCCCGGTGAGGGCGGGCAGCTGCCGGGTCACAAGGTGAGCGCCGAGATCGCGCGGCTGCGGTTCACCCAGCCCGGCGTCGGCCTCATCTCCCCGCCGCCGCACCACGACATCTACTCGATCGAGGACCTGGCCCAGCTCATCTACGACCTGAAGCAGGTCAACCCGAACGCCGACGTGTCGGTGAAGCTGGTGGCGGAGCAGAACGTCGGCACGATCGCGGCCGGGGTCGTGAAGGCGCTGGCCGAGGTGGTGCACATCTCGGGCTGCAACGGCGGCACCGGCGCCTCGCCGCTGTCGTCGATCAAGAACGCGGGCCTGCCGTGGGAGCTCGGCCTCGCCGAGACGCGGGAGCGGCTCATCGAGAACCGGCTCCGGGACCGGGTTCGGGTCCGGGTCGACGGCGGCTTCAAGACCGGTCGCGACGTCGTCGTGGCCGCGCTGCTCGGCGCCGACGAGTACTCGTTCGGGACGGCGGCCATGCTCGCCGAGGGCTGCATCATGGTGCGGGCCTGCCACCGCGACACCTGCCCGACCGGGATCGCCACCCAGCGGCCGGGCCTGCGAGCCAAGTTCGCCGGGAAGCCGGAGGGCGTCGCGACCTACCTGCTGTACGTGGCGAACGAGGTCCGAGGGCTGCTGGCGTCACTCGGGCTGCGCAGCCTCGACGAGGCGATCGGGCGCGTGGAGTGCCTCCAGCAGCGCCGCACCGGTGACGCGCGCGCCGACGCCCTCGACCTCACCCCGCTGCTGGTGCGGCCCGCCGACCCCGACGCGCCGCGGCACTTCGTCGCCCACCTGCCCGTCCAGCGGCCCCGCTCCGAGCTCGACGCCCGTCTCCTCCAGGACGGCTTCGGCACCGTCTGGGGCGGCGGCGAGGAGACCTTCGAGTACGAGATCACGAACGCCGATCGCACCGTGGGCGCGTCGCTCGGCGGCGCGATCGGCCTCGAGTTCGGGCAGCGGCTGCCGCCGGGCTCGGTGCACGCCCGCTTCCGCGGGTGCGCGGGCCAGAGCTTCGGTGCCTTCCTCGCCGCCGGCGTCACCCTCGAGCTGGTCGGGGAGGCCCAGGACTACGTCGCGAAGGGGATGGGCGGCGGCCGGATCGTGCTCCGCCCGCCCGAGGACGACGCCGGCGACCCGGTCCTCGCCGGCAACACCGTCCTCTACGGCGCCACCGGCGGCCAGCTGTTCGCGGCCGGCCGGGCCGGCGAGCGGTTCGGGGTGCGCAACAGCGGCGCCACCGCGGTGGTGGAGGGCGTCGGCGACCACGCCTGCGAGTACATGACCGGCGGCACGATCGTGGTCCTGGGCTCGTTCGGGTACAACCTCGGCGCCGGCATGACGGGCGGCGACGCGTACGTGTACGACCCCGCGCACCTGCTCGGCAGCCGCCTGAACCCCCAGCTCGTCGACGCGGCCCGCCTCGACGACGAGCAGGCGGCGGGCCTCCGCTACCTCGTCGAGCGCCACCACGAGCTCACCGGCTCGTCGCTGGCGTCACAGCTCCTCGAGGACTGGGACGCGACGCTCCGCGCCTTCCGTCGGGTCGCGCCGGTCGACGAGGTGGCGCGCATCGAGCGGGCCAACGAGGGCGTGATCACCGCCGCCCGCTGATCACCCACCGAGCACGAGCTGCGGCCGGGCGTCGAACCCGAGGACGTCGGCGACCGGGCCGCGGATCGTCCCCGTGCGCGCGTGCTGGTAGGCGCGCACGGCCCGGTTGTAGGCGGCGACGGCCGGTGGTTTCACCAGCGCGCTGTGGAACGCCTGCAGTGCGGCCTTGATGCTGGTGCTCGCGTTCAGCCGGTCGGAGGCGGCGACGTTGGCCTGCACCCGCGTCGCCAGCGCCTCCAGGTCGTTGGCGAGCGGGGCCTGCGTGGCCGGGTCGTCGACGCGCGCCACCCGCTGCCATCGCAGGAGCGTGGCCGCCAGGTCCTTCGTGACGGTGCGACCCTGGGCGCCTGCGCCGTCCAGCGCCTGCAGGACGCTGCCGAGCGCCTGATAGCGCGCCACGAGCGGCGCCCGCAGCGGGGTCCAGGCCCGGTCGACCTGGTCGCGATGGTCGCTCAGGTCGGGCTGGGTCGTGACGGCGGCGATCACCGCCAGCACCACCACGACGGCCACGACCGCCAGCGCCAGCCACACCAGCCGTCGACGCATGTCGGATCGACGCTACCGGCGGCGTCCGCCGGGGTGACGAACCTCAGCCGTGGTCGCGGACGAGCTCCAGCACCGCCGAGCCGTGCCGCTCCAGCTTCACCGGACCGACCCCGGGGAGGGACAGGAGCGCGTCGCGGGTCGCGGGACGCGTGGCGGCGACGGCGCGCAGCGTCGAGTCGGGGAAGATGACGTACGCCGGCACGCCGGCCGCTCGCGCCAGCCGGCGCCGCCAGTCCTGCAGGGCGCAGAACAGCGGGTCGTCGGCGGGTCGGTCGGACACGGCGCCGAGTCGGCGCCGCGCCGCCGCCACGCCGTTTCGGGCCGGCGGCGGCGCCGTTCCGTTCGATCGGGCCGCGGCCGCGATGGGCTCGACCCAGACGCTCGCCGACCGGGGGACGGTGCGGGTGCCCATCGTGCGGGCGCGCGACCACGAGCAGTGGAGCCGCTGCTCGGCGCGGCTGAGAGCGACGTAGAGGAGGCGGCGCTCCTCGGCGCGCTCGGCTGGGGTGTCGGCGTACGCGATCGGGACCAGGCCCCGCTCGAGGCCGGTGACGAAGACGGTGTCGAACTCGAGGCCCTTGGCCCGATGGAAGCTCAGGAGCTCCACCGCGTCCTCGCCGTCGGCCGGCGCGTCGTCGCGCAGCGCCGCCGCGAGGTAGGCGCGGAACCCCTCGAGCGAGCCGCCCGCCGGCTCGGCGTCGAGGTACTCGCGTCCGAGCCGCGTGAGCGCGGCGACGTGGGCGGCGCGCTCCGAGCTCGGGTCCGGGCTCTCGGCGGCCATCGCCTCGAGGTCGACGAGGAGGTGCGCGAACGGGCGGCCGGGCGCGGCGCGAGTGGCCTCGGCCAGGGCGTCGAGCGCGGCCCGGACCTCGGGCCGACCGAGGAACTCGCCGGGGCCCCGGACCCGATAGGGGACGTGCGCCGCCGCCAGCGCGGCCTCGAACGCGGCCGACTGGGCGTTGGTGCGGTACAGGACGGCCAGCGCCGACCAGGGCACGTCCGAGCCGTGCGCGTCGCGCAGCCGCGCCGCAACGGCGCGTGCCTCGTCCTGGTCGCTGTCGTAGGCGGTGACCGTGGGGCGGGGCCCGCCGGACCGGACCGCGCAGCGTTCCGGCCGCTGGCGCTGCCCGTCGCGCAGGACCGCCTCCGCGGCCGCGACGACCTGCGGCGTCGACCGGTAGTTGCGGCGCAGCCGCACGACCTGGGCGCCCGGGAAGTGGTGATCGAACCGGGTGAGGTAGGTCGGGTCGGCGCCGCCGAACCCGTAGATCGCCTGGTCGGCGTCGCCGACCACGCACAGGTCCGGACGGTCGTGCAGCCACCCGCGCAGGACGCGGAGCTGGGCCGGGCTCACGTCCTGGAACTCGTCGACGAAGAAGTGGCGGAACCGCCAGCGCTGCGACGCCGCGAACTCGGCGTCGGTCTCGAGCGCCTCGCCGCACCACCACAGCAGGTCGTCGAAGTCGACGAGTCCCCGGCGGCGCTTCTCGGCCTCGTAGCGGCGGTACGCGGCGGCGATCTCGTCCGCGGGGCGGGCCGGCGTCCGGCCGGCCAGCGTGACCGCCCCCTCGTACTGGTCGGGGGACAGGAGGCGGGCCTTCGCCCACTCGATCTCGCCCGCCAGCTCGGAGGCGGCGACCCGAGCGTCGGCGCCGCGCCGGGCCGTCAGCGGGGCCAGGAGGCGGGCCTTGCGGTCGAGCAAGGCGGGGAAGGCCTCCCGGCGGTCGGCGGCCCGGGCCCGGAGCTGGGCCAGGCACAGGGCATGGAGGGTGCCGGCGGTCACCGCGGGGCGGACGTCGAGGTCGGCGAGCCGGTCCCGCAGCTCACCGGCGGCCCGGCGGGTGAAGGTGACGGCGAGGACCCGGGCGCCGTCGGCGGCCCCGGTCGCGACCTGCCACGCGATGCGTCGGGTCAGGACTCGGGTCTTGCCGGCGCCCGCGCCGGCGAGCACGGCGAGCGGCGCGGCGTCGGTGACGACGGCGTGTCGCTGCTCGTCGTCGAGACCGACGAGCAGGGCGTCGGCGTCCACATCAGCGACCGTACCGAGGGCCTGTGACGCCGACGCGGATGCCGCCCGGCCGGGTGCCGCGTCAGCAACGCATAAGAGAAGGGGCCCCGAGTAGCCGTCACGCCGAAACGCTCCGAACTCCTCGGGGCCCCGGTTCCTCGGGCCACGTCTCTCGCTTGCCAACGCCCTCTCGCGAGGGTCTCGCGCTCGCTGCCGCGGGACCGGCTGGAACAGCACCGGCCCGTGGTCTCGACCGCGACCCCGGCTTCCGGACCCGGAGGCGAGCCCCCGACTCCTTCACCGACCGCCGCCCGTGACCCGTCTTCCGTAGCGGTCCCCGGATCGCTCCGGTGGCCGTTCGGTCCCGTGCCATCGTGACGTCGGCTTGCAGAAAGTACGCCTGGCCGCGGTTCGGGTCAAGAGACATTTTCACGAACGCGTTACCGTTCCACCGGCTTGGTGTCATCGCGCGTTTGGCCATGGTTCACGTCTCGGACGAGCGCTTCGACGCGCTGATCGCCGACGCGCTCGACGAGGTCCCGGCCGAGCTGGCGGCCGCGATCGAGAACGTCGCGGTCGTCGTGGCCGAGTGGCCGTCGGCGGAGCAGCAGCGCGGCGGGCGCGGGACGCTGCTGGGCCTCTACGAAGGCGTGCCGCTCACGCGGCGGGACCCGACGACGTACGCCGGGGTGACACCCGACCGGATCACGATCTTCCGCGGGCCGTTGTGCGCGCGCGCCGGGGACGAGGCCGAGCTCGCGGCGCAGGTGCGGACCACCGTGCTGCACGAGGTCGGGCACTACTTCGGGCTCTCCGACGCCCGGCTCCGCGAGCTCGGCTGGGCCTGACCATCCCCGGGCGCGACCCGTAGCATCGTGGCGATGCGCGACCGGCGAGGATGGCGGAACTGGGGCCGCACCCAGCGCTGCGAGCCGGCCGCGTTCGAGCGGCCGGTCAGCGAGCTCGAGGTCGCGGAGGCCATCCGGCGGGCCCGGGCCGGCGGCGAGCGGGTGAAGGTGATCGGCGCCGGCCACTCCTTCACCGACATCGCGTGCACCGACGGTCGGATGCTGACGCTCGAGGGCCTGAACCGGGTCCTGCACGTCGACGAGGAGGCCCAGCTCGTCACCGTCGAGGCCGGGATCACCATCGAGCGTCTGAACGGGGAGCTGGCCGCCCGAGGCCTCGCCCTGCCGAACCTGGGAGACATCGACCGCCAGAGCATCGCGGGGGCGGTGTCGACGGCCACCCACGGGACCGGCGCGGGATTCGGCGGCCTCGCCACCTTCCTGCGGGGCCTGAAGCTCGTGACCGCCGACGGCGAGGCGCTGCAGTGCTCGGCGGCGGAGGAGCCCGAGGTGTTCCACGCGGCGCGGGTCGGGCTCGGCGCCCTGGGTGTCATGACGCAGGTGACGCTCCAGTGCGTGCCGGCCTTCAACCTGCACCACGTCGAGGAGCGCCACCCGCTCGCGTCGGTGCTCGACGACCTCGACCGATACGTCGACGGCAACGAGCACTTCGAGTTCTACTGGCTGCCGCACACCGACTCGTGCGCCACGATCGAGAACAACCGCACCGCCGAGCCCGCGGTGGTGAAGAGCGCCTACAAGCGGTGGCGGGCCGAGGTCTTCTTCCCCAACTACTTCTTCGGCGCAGTCGTGGCCACCGGACGGGCGGCGCCGAAGCTCGTGCCGCGACTCAACCGCTTCGTGGCCAGCCAGCTCAGCCGGACCGAGCTCGTGCAGCGGAGCGACCGCATCCTGGTCAGCACTCGGCTCGTGCGCTTCGCGGAGATGGAGTACGCGGTCCCGCGGGCCAAGGCGCGCGATGCCGTCGACGGCGTGCGCGAGTTCATCGACCGCAGCGGCCTGCACGTGAGCTTCCCGATCGAGGTGCGGTTCGTGGCGCCCGACGACATCCCGCTCAGCACCGCGTTCGGTCGCGAGACCTGCTACGTGGCGGTGCACATGGCGCGCCCGCAGCCGTACGAGGAGTACTTCCGCGGCGTCGAGGCGGTGATGGACCGACTCGACGGCCGACCGCACTGGGGGAAGCTGCACTTCCAGACCGCGGCGACGCTGGCGCCCCGCTACCCGGAGTGGGACCGGTTCCATGCCGTCCGGCGCAAGCTGGACCCCGACGGTCGGTTCTCGAACGCCTACCTCGATCGCGTCCTCGGACCGCGGTAGGTCGATGCCGTTCCCTCGACGGCTCCTCTACGACGACGAGGAGGTGGCGCTCGACCTCCGCCCCCACTGGTGGTACTTCTCCCGCCACATCCTCACCGGGATCCCGCTGCTCGCCATCGTCATCGGCGTCGCCAGCATCCAGAACGACGACGTCCGCAACGTCGTGAAGTGGCCGGTGGCGGCGCTCATCCTGGTCTGGGCGTTCTGGCTCGGCAGCGAGTACCTGCGCTGGCTGCGCACGTCGTTCGTCGTCACCGACCAGCGGGTCCTGTACCGGGCGGGCGTGGTCGGGCGCCACGGCGTGGAGATCCCGCTCGATCGGATCGCCAACATCAACTACCACCAGGGGATCTGGGAGCGGATCATCGGCGCCGGCGACCTCGACGTCGAGTCGGCGGGCGAGGAGGGCGACGCCTTCTTCCGGAACGTGCGGCACCCCGACGACGTCCAGAACGAGATCTACCAGCAGATGGAGGGCGTGGTGCACCGCAACGCCCGCGCCGGCGCGGATGCCATCGGCGAGGCGGTCGTGCGCGCCATGCACGAGCAAGGCAACACGCCGGCGGGGCGCAGCGAGGTGGCGGCCAAGGTGGAACAGCTGGCCCGGCTCCGCGACGAGGGCCACATCAGCCGCGACGAGTTCGAGCGCCGCAAGAACCGCCTCCTCGACCAGCTCTAGGTGCGCGTCGTCTCGCTCGTCCCGTCGGCCACCGAGACCATCCTCGAGCTCGGCGTCCGGCCCGTCGCGTGCACCCGGTTCTGCGATCAGCCGGGGATCCCGACCGTCGGCGGCACGAAGGACCCCGACGTCGCGGCGGTGATCGCCGCCCGGCCCGACCTGGTCGTCGTCAACAACGAGGAGAACCGTCGTGTCGACGCCGACACGCTCCTCGACGCGGGGCTGACGGTGCACGGCTGCTCGCCGCGATCGGTCGCCGACGTCGGGCCGGCCGTCGCGGCCCTGGCCGCCGCCCTCGGCGTCGTGGTCCCCGAGCCGTTCACGGATCGGGGATGGCGAGCCTCGCTCGCCGACGCACCGTCGACCGCGGCCCGGCCGGTCGTGACCTTCGTCTGGCGCCGACCGTGGATGACGATGGCGCGCGACACCTACGGCGCGTCGGTGCTCGACTGGCTGGCCCTGCCGACCGTCGAGTTCGACGAGCCGGGTCGGTACCCGCCCGTCACCCTTGACGAGGTGCGCGCCAGCCGCGCGGAGGTGGTGCTGCTCCCATCCGAGCCGTACCCGTTCCGCGACCGCCACCGGGCCGAGGTCGCCGGCGAGCTGCCCGATCTGAGCGTCCGCCTCGTCGACGGGCGCGACCTGTTCTGGTGGGGCACGCGCACGCCGGCCGCCCTGGCGCGGCTGCGGGACGCGCTCAGCTGACGGACACCGGCCCCGCGCCGGCCGCGGCTCGAACCGGGAACGCCGACGGAACCAGGCCGGTGCGCGACGCGTACCGATCCGCGGCGCGCTCGAGCACACCCGCTTCGTCCGCGGGCGGCGTGAGCGCGACGACGCAGCCGCCGAACCCGGCGCCGGTCAGCCGGGCGCCGAACGCGCCCTCCTCGAGGAGCAGCTCCACCAGCAGGTCGAGCTCCGGCGTCGACACCGCGAAGTCGTCGCGGAGACTCTGGTGGCTCGCCACGAGGAGACGACCGAGGCGGCCCACGTCGCCGGCGCGCAAGGCGGCGGCGGCGTCGAGGACCCGGGCGTTCTCCGACACCACGTGCCGGGCGGCCGGGTCGTCCCGGACCTGGTCCGGCGTCGCGTCGCGCAGCGCCGCCAGCCCGAGCCGGCGGGCCACCGCCTCACACGCGGCGCGCCGCGCCGCGTAGGCGCTGGTGGCCAGCGTCCGGGGCAGGCCGCTGTGCACCACGCCCACCCGGACGCCGTCCGGAAGCGGCACCGGCGTGCCCCGGGCGTCGCGGCAGTCGAGCAGCAGCGCTGCGTCGGCGCGACCGAGCACCGAGGCCAGCTGGTCCATGAGGCCGACCGGCACCCCGCTCGCCTCCACCTCGACGGCGCGCGCGGCCTCGGCCACCGCGGCAGGTTCCCGCTCCCCGTCGAGGGCCAGCACCAGCGCGACGCACAGCGCCGCGCTCGACGAAAGGCCCGCGCCGACCGGGACCGTCGACGCCACCACGATCTCCGCGCCGTCGACCGCGGCGCGGCGAGTTGCCGCCGCGACAAACCTGCCCCAGGCCGGCTCGACCGCCGACGGCGGCGCGCCCGTCCACGCCACGTGCCCCTCGACGTCGAGGGAGCGGGCGCGCACCCGGTTGCTCCCGTCCCGGCGCACGCCGACGACGCAGTCCCGGTCGATGGCCATCGGCAGGCAGAACCCGGCGTTGTAGTCCGTGTGGTCGCCGATGAGGTTCACCCGACCCGGCGCGCGTACCAGGGTCGCGCCGGCCGTCCCGCCGAGCGCGTCGACCACCACTCCGGCGTCGACCTGCATGCGGTCACGGTAGGCACCCGAGACCGAGGGCGCGGTCGGCGGTCCGGCCTGCCGACGCCGGTGACGCGGGAGCCGTTCCGGCCAGCCCTATGCTCCGGGCATGCAGCGCATCAAGAACTCGTGGGAGCTGGCCAAGGTGTCGTGGTCGGTTCTCCGGTCCGACAAGAGCCTGGCCATGTTCCCGTTGCTGTCGGCCATCGTCGGCCTGATCGTGGTCGGCATCTTCGCCGGGCTCATCGCCCTGACCGGCGTCAACAGCTCGCACGGCGGCAGCCTGAAGGGCATCGGCTACGTGATCATCGCGGTCGGCTACATCGCGGCCGCGTTCGTGACCACCTACTTCCTCGGTGCGCTCGTGCACGGCGCCAACGAGGCCCTCGAGGGCCGCCACGCCGAGCTCGGCGAGTGCTTCGCGGCCGCCAACGCCAAGCTGCACCGGATCCTGCCCTGGGCGCTGGTCCAGGCGACGGTGTCGATGATCCTCCAGGCGCTCGAGAACGTGCGCTACGTGGGCCCGATCCTGCGCGCCCTCCTCGGCACCGCTTGGGCCGTGCTGACCTTCCTCACCGTGCCGATCATCATGCTGGAGGACCTCGGACCCATCGCCGCCCTCCAGCGCTCGGGGAACCTCCTGAAGCAGTCGTGGGGGGAGAACCTGGCCGCGCAGTTCGGCTTCGGCGTCCTCGCGCTGATCGCCTTGCTTCCCGCCTTCGCGTTCTTCGGCATCGCCGCCGCCATCGGCAACCTCGCCGGCGTCATCGCCTTCGGAGCGGTCGGCGCGGCCTGGGCCGTCATCGTGCTGCTCGTGGTGTCAGCGCTCACCGGCATCTACCGCACCGCGCTCTACCGGTTCGCGGTCGACGGGGTCGCGCCGCCGGCGTTCGCCAACGCCGACCTGCAGCACGCGCTCGGCCCGCGCCGGCAGCGCTCAGGCTTCGGTTTCTGAGCCGACCGGCTCCGGCCGGCCCGCGCCGGCGTCACGGAGCTGTTCCGCCGCGACCTCGGGCGGCAGCGGGTTGAAGAGCGTGCCGCTGCCAAGCTCCCCGGCCGCGACGTAGCGGAGCGTCTCGACGCCGCGCCACGGCGGGGCCAGATGCACGTGCAGGTGCGCGTCATGGTCGCCCGGCCGCTGGTGGACCCAGAGCATGTACGGGAAGGGGCGGCCGAACAGCCGGTCGTAGCGGTCGGTGGCGTCGACGAGCGCGGCCGCGAGCCCGGTGCGGTCGCGATCAGGAAGCTCGACCAGGCCGGCCTGGTGCTCGAGCGGCGCGAGCAGCAGGCCGAACGGCCACCCCGACGCGAACGGCACCCAGCCCCGCCAGCCGGGCTGTTCGACCACGAGTCGGGTCTGCTCGGTCGCCTCCCGCGCCGATTCGTCGCAGACCGGACAGCCGCGCGACGCCGCGACCGCCAGCTCGCGCGCCGGGATGGGCGGCACCATCGGGAACGCGTACACCTGGCCGTGCGGGTGGTCGATGGTGGAGCCGGCGTCGCGGCCTCGGTTCTCGAACACGAGCACGTACTCGATCTCGGGCCGAGCGAGGAGCGCCGCCGTCCGCTCGGCCCACAGGTCGATGACGCTGCGCACGCCCTCGACGCCGAGGGACACCAGCGTGGCGTCGTGCTGGGTGGAGTAGAGGATGACCTCGGCCGCCCCCCGTGCCGGGTGGCGGGTGTGGTGGCCGTTCCCGCCCCCGTCGGCGGCGAGCGGCGGCCCGGGCAGCAGCGCGGGCCACCGGTTCTCGAACGCGTGGGTGTCGTACGACGTCGGGGCCTCGAGCCCGCCGATGCAGAACGGGCAGTCGTCGGCAGGACGGTTCGGCCGTCCCTGCCTGCGGCCGCTGATCGCGACCCACTCTCCGGTTAACGCATCGAGCCGCAGCTCGGCGTCGGTCTCGTTCACCGCAGGGCTGGCACCACCTCGGCCGCGAATCGGTCCACGGATTCAACGTCGAACGGGGCCCGCAGTGCCAGGTTCACCCAGTCGGCACCGGCGTCGCGGTACTCGGCGATCCGGTCGACGATCTCGCCCGTGCTGCCCATGAGGGCGCTGGGCCGGATCCAGTCGGCCATGCCACCGAAGCGCTCCCGCAGGTCCGCCTCGGTCCAGGCCAGGGTCAGGTTCACACTCTTCTCGATTTCGGCGGGGTCGCGGCCGGTCCGGGCGCAGTGCTCGCCGAGGACGGCGACCTTGTGCCGGTATACGTCAGGGCTGATGAACGGGATGTTCCAGCCGTCGGCGTGCGCGGCGGCCAACCGAAGCGTTACCCGCTCACCACCGCCGCCAACCCAGATCGGGAGGCGGGCCTGTACCGGCTTCGGCTCGCAGCGGGCCTCGTGGAGCTGGAAGAACTCCCCGTCGAAGTCGGCCACGTCCTCGGTGAGCAGCAGCCGGATGCACTGCGCGGCCTCGTCGAGCATCCGGAGGCGCTCCGGGACGGGCCCGAACGGGATCCCGTAGGCGGCGAACTCGCCCTGGTGCCAGCCCGCGCCGAGCCCCAGCGTGACCCGGCCGCCCGAGCAGTGGTCGATGGTGGCCATGGCGTTGGCGAGCACGGCGGGATGCCGGTAGCCGACGCAGTACACGAGGCTGCCGCAGCGGACTCGGGCCGTCTCGAGCGCGAGCGCGGTGTGGGCGGCCACCGCCTCGAGGCAGACCGCCCCCGACGAGGTCGTGCCCTCGGCGCTCACCGTCGCGTCGGCGGCGTAGAAGTGGTCCCAGATGGAGATCCAGTCGAACCCGGCGTCCTCGATCCGACGCCACAACGAGCGCAGCTCGTCGGTCGTCGTGTTCTGGAGTCCGGTATGGACGCCGAACCGCACGAGGCACCCTACCTACGCCCGGTACCGTGATGCCGTGCTCGAGCTCGACACCGTCCCCCGGCTTCGCAACCCGGTCCTCGTCCTCGCGATCGTGGGCTGGGTCGACGCCGGCGAGGCCGGCGCGCGCGCCGCCGCGCTGCTCGGCAGCCAGCTCGACGGGGCCAAGGTCTTCGCGCGCTACGCGCTCGACGACCTCGTCGACCTCCAGCAGACGCGCCCGACCGTCACCCTGGTCGACGGCTCGACCCGCCGCATCGTCTGGCCCACCATCGAGCTCATGGCCGGGAAGGCCGGCCGCGACGTCGTGTGCTGCGTCGGCCCGGAGCCGTCGCTGCGCTGGCCGACCGTCACCCACCAGCTCGTCGACCTAGCCCAGCAGCTCGGGATCGAGATGGCCGTCGGGCTCGGCGGCATGCCGGCGGTCGTCTCGCACCGCCAGCCGGTGCCGGTGCTCGCCACCGCCACCAACACCGACCTGGCGAAGGAGGCGGGCGCGATCCGGGCCGACTACCACGGCGCGACGGGCATGCAGACCGTCGTGCAGTGCGCGCTCGGCGAGGCCGGAATCCCCGCCCTCGGGCTGTGGGCCCAGGTGCCGCACTACGTGTCCGCGACGCCCTCCCCGCCCGCCATCCGCGCCCTGCTCGGCCGGCTCGGCGAGCTGAGCGGCGTGAGCGTCGACCTGGCCCCGCTCGACGCCCAGGTCGCCGAGTACACGGCCCGGGTCGAGGAAGGCCTCGCCGATCGCCCGGACGTCGCCGAGCTCGTCACCGCGATCGAGGAGCAGGCCGACGGCGACCTGAGCGGTGACGACCTGGCGGCCGAGATCGAGCGGTTCCTGCGCGAGCAGTAGCCGCACCGGCGCCGGACCGCGGCGGAGGCCGGAAGTCCACGGCGGCGGGCGTCCTGCGCGACGATCCCCCGCACCCGACGGGCGCACTGCTCGCCCACCCGTCTCGGAGGAGAGGACCCGATGCGTCACTTCTCGTTCCGCCCCGGCCTGACCCTGCGCGGCCGCACCTTCAAGGGACTCCGCGGGTGGGCGGGCAAGCCGCTCCACCCGCCCCTCACCGACGTTCCGGTGGGCGCGTACATGCTCGTCGCCGGCTTCGACGTCATCTCGGTGGCCGGACAGGGCAACGCCTGGGCCCACGACTTCTACCGGGCCGGCACCTTCGCGCTCGTCGGCGGGGCGGGCGTCTCGCTCCTCGCCGCCCTAACCGGCTTCTGGGACTGGCTGCGCTCCACCGAGGCCGGCACCCAGGCCCGCCGGACCGCCAACGCGCACGCAGTCACGATGCTGACGGTGACGATGCTGGTGCTCGCGGGCGTCGCGACCCGGATCCTCGTCTACCCCGGCGACCGGTACACGCCGGTGGTGCCGCTGGTGCTGAGCCTCCTCGCCGCGTTGCTCACGGCGGTCGGCGGGACCCTCGGCGGAGGCCTCGCGTACGACTACGGCTTCAACGTCGAGACAGCCGGGGACAGCCCGGTGTGGCACCGCTCCGAGTCCGACGTTCTCCCCGGCCAGAAGGGCTGACCGCAAACGGAGGGGACGTCCCGATCATCGTGTACGTCGCTGCCCCGGGCGGCAGCGCACCGCCCCGGTCGGATCCGACGCCGCGGGGGCGATTAGAAACGGGTCATGAGCGTCGTGCGCATCAACGCGATCACCGTCCCTGCCGATCGGGCCGACGAGCTCGAGCGGCGCTTCGCCGCCCGCGCCGGCCAGGTGTCGAGCGCCCCCGGCTTCGAGGCCTTCGAGCTGCTCCGGCCGACCGACGACCGAGACGTCTTCCTCGTCTACACGCGGTGGCGGTCCCAGGAGGACTTCGAGCGCTGGGCCCAGAGCCCCGCGTTCCAGCACGGCCACCGCGCCCACCAGACCGAGGGGCCGGTCAGCACCGAGAGCGCGCTGTGGTCGTTCGACGTCGTGCAGCACGAAGAAGGTCACTAGCGCCGCGGCGCCGCGCTCGTGCGCACCCTTCTCTCGTTCCACCACGTCTGGGCGTACGTCGCCATCTCCGCCAACGGCGCCATCGGCGTCGCGGCACTGGTGGCGTGGCGGTTCGAGCGGCTGCGGGGCCGGTGGGTGTGGATCGGGACGATCGTCGCCGAGGCGGCGATGATGGTGCAGGTGATCGTCGGCGCCACCCTCCAGGCCTCCAAGAAGTACCAGGCGCCTGACTTCCACATCTTCTACGGCTTCCTGGCCTTCATCACCGTCGGCCTCGCCTACCAGTACCGGCGCCAGATCCGGGGCCGGCGCGAGCTCTACCTCGGCCTCCTCGGCCTGTTCATCATGGGGCTCGGCATCCGCGCCGTGCTGCAGGTCCACGGGTGACACGCCGGCTGCGGATCCTGCTGCTGTTCGGCGGCCGGTCAGCCGAGCACGACGTCTCGCGTGTGACCGCGGCCGCGGTGGCGGGCGCGCTCGACCCCGAGCGCTACGAGGTCGTCCCGGTCGCGATCACGCCCGAAGGGCGCTGGCTGCTGGCCGGGGAGGCCCGGGCCGCGCTCGAGGGCGGGCGCGCCGAGCTGCCGAGCGAGTTCAAGGTCGAGGGCGTGCCGGTCACCGAGGCGCCGGACCCGGCCGAGCCCGCGCTGGTGCCGCTCGACGTCGGCGCGCCCGACGCGCCGGCCGCGACCGACGTCGACGTGGTCATGCCGCTCCTCCACGGCCCGTACGGCGAGGACGGGACCGTGCAGGGCCTGTTCGAGCTGGCCGACCTGCCGTACGTCGGCGCAGGGGTGCTCGCCTCCGCGCTCGGCATGGACAAGGTGGCGATGAAGGCGGCGTTCCGCGCCGCCGGCCTCGCGACGGCCCAATGGCTCTCGTTCCGCGACGGTCACGACCGGGCCGCGTTCGCCGACCGGGCCGCAGCCGAGCTCGGGCTGCCCTGCTTCGTGAAGCCAGCCAACATGGGCTCGTCGGTGGGGGTCACGAAGGCCCACGACCGGGCCGAGCTCGACGCCGCCATCGACGGCGCGCTCGGCTTCGACGAGTGGATCCTCGCCGAGGAGGCGATCGTCGGGCGCGAGATCGAGGTCGGCATCCTCGGCGACGACCCGCCTGAGGCGTCGGTGCCGGGGGAGGTGGTGCCGGGCGACGAGTTCTACACCTACGCCGACAAGTACGAGGACGACGCGGTGCAGCTCTTGACCCCGGCGCCGCTCAGCGCGGCGCAGGCCGACGAGGTCCGGGCGCTGGCGGTGCGAGCGTTCGAGGCCTGTCGGGGCGAGGCGATGGCACGCGTCGACTTCTTCCTCGCCGAGGAGCGGGGGTTCCTCGTCAACGAGCTGAACACCATCCCCGGCTTCACGCCGATGTCGCAGTACCCGCGGCTGTGGGCCGCCAGCGGCGTGTCGTACCCGCAGCTGCTCGACCGCCTCGTCGAGCTGGCGCTGGCCCGCCACGAGCGGCGGGCCCGCCGGGCCGGACGCCAGCGGGGCGACCCCGGTCCTACAGGTTGACCACCGGGCAGGTGAACGTGCGCGTGATCCCGTCGACGGCCTGGATCTGGGACACGACGAGCTTGCCGAGGTCGTCGAGGCTGTCCGCCTCGGTGCGCACGATCACGTCGTACGGGCCGGTGACGTCGTCGGCGGCGACGACCCCGCCGATGCCGCGGACCGCGTCCGCGACCCGGGCCGCTTTCCCGACCTCGGTCTGGATAAGGACGTAGGCGGTGATGGCCACGCTGGTCCCCCTTGCCGTCGTGCGCGGATCGTAGCGGTGGACCGCGGCGAGGTCTTCGCCGACCGAGCCGACGCCGGGCGCCGGCTGGCGGCGCTGCTGCGCGACCGACGGCTCGGGGACACGGTCGTGGGCGGGATCCCGCGGGGCGGCGTCGTCGTGGCGGCCGAGGTAGCGGCCGCGCTCGGCGCGCCGCTGCGGGCGGTGGTGGCCCGCAAGGTCGGCGCGCCCGGCCACGCCGAGCTGGCGATGGGCGCGGTCGGCCCCGACGGCGTCAGCGTGATCGACGAGACGCTGGCCCGCCGGGTCGGCGCCACCGAGCGGTACCTCGACCAGGCCGTCGCCGCCGCCCGGGCCGAGGTCGACGCGCGGCTCGCTGCCCTGCCCGGCGTCCTGGGGCGGGAGGAGGCGGCCGGACGGACGGTGGTCGTCGTCGACGATGGCGTCGCGACGGGCGCCACCGCGGCCGCGGTGGGCCGCTGGCTCGCCACCACCGAAGCCGCGTCGCGGCTCCTGGCGCTGCCCGTCGGGCCGCCGGAGACGCTGCACGCGTTGCGCGCCGACTACGACGACGTCGTCGCGGTGCAGACACCGGCCTTCTTCGTCGCCGTCGGCCAGTGGTACCGCGACTTCCGCCAGGTCACCGACGACGAGGTGGCCCGCCTGCTGTCGTGAGGCGCTACGAGGCGTCGAGCCGGCCCGCGAGGGCGTCGAGCTCGCCCCACAGCGGGGCCGGCAGCCGGTCACCGAACCGCTCGAAGTGCTCCCGGATGGTGGGCAGCTCCTGGCGCCACGCGTCGGTGTCGACGACGAGCGCGGCGGCGGCCCGGGCGCGCGCGGCGTCGTCGAGGCCGTCGAGGTCGAGGTCCTCCGGACGCGGCACCGCGCCGATCGGCGTGTCGAGCGCCCCCGCGTCGCCTTCGAGGCGGCGGCAGATCCAGTCGAGCACCCGCGCGTTGTCCCCGTAGCCGGGCCACAGGAAGGCGCCGTCGGCGTCCTTGCGGAACCAGTTCACGGCGTAGATGCGCGGGAGCTTGGACTCGTCGGTGCGCTCCGGCATGGACAGCCAGTGGGCGAAGTAGTCGCCCATGTGGTACCCGCAGAAGGGGAGCATCGCCATCGGGTCGCGCCGCAGCTCGCCGAGCTGCCCGAACGCGGCGGCGGTCTTCTCCGAGCCCATCGTGGCGGCAACGAACACGCCGTGACGCCAGTGGCGGGACTCGGCCACGAGCGGGACCGTGCCGGCGCGCCGGCCGCCGAACAGGAAGGCCGAGATCGGCACCCCCCTGGTGTCCTCGTACTCGGGGGCGAGCACGGGGCACTCGTCGAGCGGCACGCAGAACCGGGAGTTCGGGTGCGCGGCCGGGGTCTCGACGGCCGGCGTCCACTCGTGGCGGCGCCAGTCGGTGCAGTGCTCGGGGGGCGGGCCGTCCATCCCCTCCCACCAGACGTCGCCGTCGTCGGTGAGGGCGGTGTTCGTGAACACGGTGTTGCGGGCCACCGTGCGCATGGCGTTCGGGTTCGTGCTCGAGTTGGTGCCCGGCGCCACGCCGAAGAACCCGTTCTCGGGGTTGATCGCGTAGAGGCGGCCGTCGCGGCCGATCTTCATCCAGGCGATGTCGTCGCCCACGCACTCGGCCTTCCAGCCCGGGATGGAGGGGACGATGAGGGCGAGGTTCGTCTTGCCGCACGCCGACGGGAACGCGCCCGCCACGTAGTAGACGGCGCCCGAGGGGGCGGTGAGCTTCAGGATCAGCATGTGCTCGGCGAGCCAGCCCTCGTCGCGGGCGATCACCGAGGCGATCCGCAGCGCGAAGCACTTCTTGCCGAGCAGCGCGTTGCCGCCGTAGCCGGACCCGTAGGACCAGATCTCGCGGGTCTCGGGGAAGTGGACGATCCATTTCTCGTCCGGGTTGCAGGGCCAGATCGAGTCGGCCTGGCCGGGGGCGAGCGGAGCCCCGAGCGAGTGCACGCAGGGCACGAAGGTGCCGTGGTCGCCGAGCACGTCGAGGGCGCCCTTGCCGGCCCTCGTCATCACGATCATGGAGGCGGCCACGTAGGCCGAGTCGGTGATCTCGACCCCGATGTAGGAGAGGGGCGAGCCGAGCGGGCCCATGCTGAACGGGACCACGTACATGGTCCGGCCCCGCATCGAGCCCCGGAACAGGCCGTGCAGCTTGGCCCGCATCTCGGCTGGGTCCATCCAGTTGTTGGTCGGGCCGGCGTCGCCCTCCCGCTCGGAGCAGATGAAGGTGCGGTCCTCGACCCGGGCCACGTCGCTGGGGTCGGTGCTGGCCCAGTACGAGCCGGGCCGGCGGACCGGGTCCAGCTCGACGAAGCTGCCGGCGTCGACGAGGGTCCGGCACAGCTGCTCGTACTCGGCGTGGGAGCCGTCGCACCAGTGGACGGCGTCGGGCTCGCAGAGCGCCGCCGTCTCCTCGACCCAGTGGAGCAGGCCCTCATGCTCAGTGGGGGCGTCCACCACGGTGGCCACGACCTCGGGGCTCCTCAGACGGGGAAACGGGGTCCACCACTGTACCGGGGCCCCTTCTGGGAGCCCGAGCGGAGCGCCGGCCGTTCCCGGGGGCCCGGTCCGGTGGTCGTCCCGGGTCGGCGCCGTCATCACAGCTAGCGGTGCTTTGGACAGAACCGGCTGATCGCGTCTCGAGGCTCGGGCGGGATCCGAAAGCTGAGGTTCGTGAACGACCGGCCGAGGTTGTCGAGGAAGCGGTCCGGGGTCAGTCGGGCCTGGTAGTTGGCGAAGAAGTCGGCGAGCTCCGGGCATCGCAGGGCGCGACGGGCGTCGCGGACCCGGGCTGCGAACGGCTCGTGGCCGGGGTGGTCGAGCGGTGCCGAGAAGCGGGCGGTTGGGAACTCGCGCTCGGTGACGGGCGAGCCGGGCGCCACGAGCCGGGCCGCGATCCACGGCGCCGGCAGCGGCTTCTCGTGGGCGACGGCCCCCCGGCGCTCGAGCTGGAGGTGGGACCCGAACTGGTCGCCGAGGCCGAACAGGTCGAGGACATAGACCTTCGTTCCCAGCGCGTAGCCGATGACGCCGATGCCGTAGGAGGCCACCACCGGGCTCGAACGCGCCGACCGTCCCGGAAGCTTGACCGGCGCGAAGTACGCGCCGGCGCCGGTGAACCAGGAGCGCTGCGGGGTCCCGTACACCTTCCCGAAGTCCTCGGTCGTCACCTGGTTGGTCCGGGTGGGACTCAGGACCGAGGGACGGTCGTACACGGATCGCACCCCGATCAGCACGACCAGCGACCAGGGCACCACCAGGAGGGCCCCGAGGAACTGTCGAGTCGCGGGGACGATCGCGATAGGCGCCACGAGCAGGAACAGGGACGGCAGAAGGAGTCGGCTGCTGATGAAGTCGCCGCCGACGCGAACGATGTAGACGGCGTCGACGATGCCGCCGACCGTGAAGGCGATCGTCACCAGCCGCGCCCGCTGCCGCTCCGGCGCGCGAAGCCGCAGGACGAGCGGCACGTACGCGGCGGCCGCGAGGAGCACCAGCGGCACCCAGAGCGCGTACGTGTCGAAAAGGGTCTGGTGCAGGTAGTCCCACCCCGCCGACCAGTACGAGCCGAATCCCTCCTTCGCCAGCGCACTGTTCGGCACCAGGCTGGCGTAGTAGCCCATGCGAAAGACCTCGTAGGCGATCGGAAGCCCGAACGCGGCTGCGAGCGTCGCCGGCCGGTGTAGGCCACGGCTGGTCGTCCACTCGCTGGCGATCACGACGCCCACGAAGCCGACGGACAGCAGCGTGAACTCGGGCCGGATCAGCGGTCCCAGTCCGAGCAACGCGGCAGCACGGAGTCGCAGCGGACGACCGCAGGCGGCCCAGGTCGCGAGCACGGCCAGGCAGCCGCCGAGCCAGGCGAAGGTCAGGCCGCTCTCGAGCCCGCTCGACGCCATCTTCCAGAAGGCCGGGAAGACCACCAGCACGAGGACCCCGGCGGGGAGCCAGACCCGAGGCTCGGCGTCCTGATGGAGGCGGGCCGCGCCCAGCATGGCGAGCGCGACCCCGCCGACGGTCAAGGCGATCCCGAGGCCGACCGCGAGGTACTCGAGGCGCAACGGGAGGGCGAGGTCAGCGACGAGCAGCACCAGCAGCCAGAGGGGGCTGGTGAAGGGCTCGACCCGCTCGCCTGCGTTGAACACGGGACCGTGGCCAGCTCGGATCTGGCTGATCACGCGCAGGTTGATGAACCCGTCGTCGGACATCCACCGGTAGTCCCACGCCGCGATCAGCAGGACGACGAGCGGCACGAGCAAGATGACGAGCGCCAGGACGGACGGTCGTCGCCGCCCACTCCCCGTGACGCTCCGCGTGACGGCTTCGGCGATGGCCCCGGCCTTCACGGCCATCCCGGCCACGGCGGGCATCGTAATCACCGCTCCCCATGGAAGCGCCGGGACGCCGGGCTGATGCTGCGCCGGCGCGGACGCGCCGGGCCGCCGCTCAGTACGCTCGGCCGTCCGTGAGCTGGCTGTCGTGGATCGTCGTCGGGTTCGTCGCCGGGCTGTTCGCGAAGGCGGTCACCGGTCGGCGGCTCGGCTGCCTCGGCACCATCCTCATCGGCATCCTCGGCGGCCTGGTGGGCGGCGTCCTCTTCAAGGCCGCCGGCGGCGAGGGCATCAACTCGTTCTCGCTGTACTCGATCCTGGTCGCGTTTGTGGGCGCGACCGTGCTGCTGTTCGCGTGGGGCCTCGTCCGCGGGCCGCAGGCCCGCGATCGCTGAGCTGACGAGGAGCGGTCATCGCGCCGGCGCCGCCGGCGGCTCAGACCTCGGCCGTCGGCAGCCCGAGGTCCGGCTCGGCGCCGATCCGGACCCTCGTGACCCGGTCCTCGGCGTCGAGCTCGAAGTTCACCCGCTGGCCCTGGCGGAGCATCCGGAACAGCGAGCCCGCCAGCGCGTCGGGGGCGAGCACGAACTCGGCCCGGTCGGTGTCGCGCACCACCAGGCCCTCGCCGGTCTGGGGGTCGTAGATCCGGACCACGCCCTGCATCAGGGCTTCTGGACCTTGCCCGCCTTCAGGCACGAGGTGCAGACGTGGATCCGCTTCGGCGTGCCGTTCACGACGGCGCGGATCCGCTGCACGTTCGGGTTCCAGCGCCGCTTCGTGCGCCGGTGGGAGTGGCTGATGCGCATCCCGAACCGCGGCTTCTTGCCGCAGACGTCGCAGACCAGTGCCATCGCGCGCTCCGAGTCGAGAGGACCCTCGAGTGTACCCGCGGCGGTGAGCGCTGCCCGAACGAGCCCCCGGTACCATCCGCCGCAGTGCCGCCGTTGCCGGTCCTCGACGCCCTCGACGGGCCCGCCCTGGCCCGCATCATCGCCGCCTACCGCGACGCGCTGCGCGCCCACCAGGAGGAGCTGAACCAGCTCAACGTCTACCCGGTCCCCGACGGCGACACCGGCACGAACATGACGCTGACCGTCGAGTCGGTGTGCGCCGAGCTCGGCCGCGCCCAGCGCATGGACGACGTGTGCCGGGCGGTGTCCCACGGGTCCCTGATGGGGGCGCGCGGCAACTCGGGGGTCATCCTCTCCCAGATCCTGCGCGGCCTCGCCGACGTGTTCCGGGACCGCACGACCGTCACCGCCGACGACCTCGTCACGGCGCTGCGGCGGGCGTCCGACGCCGCGTACCAGGCCGTCGTCCGCCCGGTCGAGGGCACGATCCTGTCGGTGAGCCGGGCCGCCGCCGAGGCGGCCGAGGCCGCCCGCGCCGACGGCGCGGCGACGCTCGACGCGGTGCTCGAGGCGGTGGTCGAGGCCGCCAACGACGCGGTCCGGCGCACGCCGGACCAGCTTCCGATCCTCAAGGAGGCGGGGGTCGTCGACGCCGGCGGCCGCGGCTTCACGCTGCTCGTCGACGCCTTCCTCCACGTCGTCGACGGCCGACCGCTGCCCGAGCCGGAGGTCGTCGCGACCCCGCCCGCGGTCGCGGCCCACCAGCGCGGCGACGACGTGTCCACGCTCCGCTACGAGGTCATGTTCCTCCTCGCGGCCGAGGACCGGACCATCCCCGCCCTCAAGGACGCCTGGGACGCGGTCGGCGACTCGATCGTGGTGGTCGGCGGCGACGGCATCTGGAACTGCCACGTGCACACCAACGACATCGGCGCCGCGGTCGAGGCCGGCATCGACGCCGGGCGCCCGTCGAACATCCGGATCACCGACCTCGTCGAGCAGGTCGAGGAGGAGCAGTGGGTGCGCGAGGCCGGCGGGCCCGACGAGCCGCCGCCGCCGCCCCGCTCGGCGACCACGGCCGTGGTGGCGGTGGCGGTCGGGGAGGGCATCGGGCGCCTGCTGCGCAGCGTCGGCGTGCACGCGGTCGTCGCCGGCGGCCAGTCGATGAACCCGTCGACGGCCCAGATCCTCGCCGCCGTCGACAGCGTCGACGCCGACTCGGTGGTCGTCCTGCCGAACAACGCGAACATCGTGTCGGTGGCGGGCCAGGTCGACGCGCTCACCGAGCGCTCGGTCGCGGTCGTGCCGACCACCGCGGTGGTCGAGGCGCTGGCGGCGCTGGTGAGCTACGACCCCGACGCCGACCTCGAGACGAACGTGCGCGCCATGACCGAGGCCGCGGCGCGGGTGCAGGCGGGCGAGGTCACCCGGGCCGTGCGCGACAGCGTCGGCCCGAACGGCCCCGTCGTGCGGGGCGACTGGATCGCGCTCACCGGCGACGGCATCCGGGCCACCGCCCCGTCGGCGCTCGAGGCGGCGGCCAAGCTGGTCGAGCAGCTCACCGACGACGACAGCGAGCTGGTGACCGTGCTGGTCGGCGCCGACGCCCGGCCCGGCGACACCGACCGGCTCCGCGACCTGGTCGGGCTGGGCTGCCCCCATGTCGAGCTCGAGGTGCACGAGGGTGACCAGCCGCTCTACCCGTACCTCATCGGCGTCGAGTAACGGCGTGCCCGAGCGCTCGGGCCTGACCCTCCGGGAGCTGCGCGACAAGCCGGTGAGCGCGCTGCGCGCCGTCGGCCCCCGCCTCGAGCCCCAGCTCGCCGAGCTCGGGATCGTGACCGTGCTCGACCTGCTCGAGCACTACCCGCGCCGCTACCACGACCGGACCAGCGTCGCCGACATCGCCAACCTCGCGGTCGGCCAGGAGGCGACCGTCACCGGCGAGCTGAAGAAGGTGAGCGTGCGCCGGCCCCGGCAGCGGCGCCCCATCGTCGAGCTCGAGCTCTTCGACGGCACCTCCTACCTGCGGCTCACCTTCTTCAACCAGGAGTACCGGGCGAAGCTCGAGGTCGGCACCGAGGTGTCGGTGTTCGGACGGGTCGAGCTCTACCGGGGGCGGCGCCAGATGGTGAACCCGGCGCTCGACGTGCTCGGCAAGCACGGCGACGCCACCACCGGGGTGCTCCTGCCCGTGTACCCGCAGTCGGG